>NZ_JABBPF010000040.1 GCF_012927415.1 Polaromonas sp.
CGCTCATATCAACGCCCAGCTCCTGCATGAAGCGCGGGCTGCCGAGCCGCAACTCGCGCCCCTCGACCAGTGCCGACATGCCGCGCCCAGCGACCGCACGGACTTGTGATGCGCCAGGCACACCAACTCTTTCCTTCAGCGCCAGCGCGGTGACCGCCCTGGCCAGCGGATGTTCACTGCCCGCCTGGATGGCGGCCGCCCAGGCCAGGACGGCTTCACGCGATTCACGCGATTCACCCAGTGGCTCCAGCGCCACCAGCTCGGGTTTTCCTTCGGTCAGCGTGCCGGTCTTGTCGAAGGCGACGATCTTGACCTTGTGCGCGACTTCCAGCGCCTCGGCGTCCTTGATCAGGATGCCGTGTTTCGCCGCCACCCCCGTGCCTGCCATGATGGCGGTCGGCGTGGCCAGCCCGAGCGCGCAGGGGCAGGCGATGACCAGCACGGCCACCGCGTTGAGGATGGCGGTTTCCCAGTTCCCGGTCGCCAAGCCCCAGCCCAGCAGCGTGATGGCGGCGATGACCAGGACGACCGGCACAAACACCGCGCTGACCTGGTCGACCAGCCGCTGTATCGGTGCCTTTTTGGCTTGCGCCGACTCGACCATGCGCACGATGCGCGCCAGCGTCGATTCGGCGCCTACCGCCGTCGTGCGCACCACGATCAGCCCTTCGGCGTTGACCGCGCCACCCGTGACGTGGTCGCCGGCGTGTTTGTTGACCGGCAGGCTCTCGCCGGTAATCAGCGACTCGTCCACCTCGGTCGCACCTTCGATGATTTCGCCGTCCACCGCAATTCGTTCACCAGGCCGCACCACGATCAGGTCGCCGACCCGCACTTCGGCAATCGCAATGTCCTGATCCTGGCCGTCCAGGCGCCGGCGGGCGGTTTCAGGACGCAGCGCATTGAGCGCGCGGATCGCTTCGGTAGTCTGGCGTTTGGCGCGCGCCTCCATCCATTTGCCGAGCAGCACCAACGTGATGACCACGGCCGAGGCTTCGAAATACAGATGCGCCATGCCGTGGTCGCCGTGAACAAGAAGCTGGTACACGCTAAGCCCATAAGCGGCCGACGTGCCAATGGCCACCAGCAAATCCATGTTGCCAGTGCCGGCCCGCACGGCTTTCCAGCCAGCCTTGTAAAACCGTGCGCCGAGCCAGAACTGAACCGGCGTGGCGAGCATCCATTGAAGCCAGCCATCCAGCATCCACGACTTGCCCGCCAGCATGCCAAACATCGGCAGCGCCAGTGGTGCCGAAAAGGCAGCAGCCAGCGCGATCGGCCACCAGCTGGCGCCAGGTTTTGCGGCAGCGCCGGCCTGCGTGCTGACTGCCTGCATTTCCCATGCGCGGTAACCGGCCTTGTCGACGGCGGCAAGGAGCTGGCGAAGGGTATTGCCGCCACCCGCGGTTTTGACCTCGGCGGTTTCAGTCGCCAGATTGACTTCTGCCGACAGCACGCCGGGCACCTGGCGGAGCGCTTTTTCTACCCGCGATACACACGAGGCGCAGGTCATGTCGCCGATGCCCAGCCGCAGCGACTGCTCGCCCACTGCGTAGCCGGCTTTTTCAACTGCCGCCTTCAGTGTGGCCATGCTGACACCGCCTTCTGCCTTGACGCTGGCCTCCTCGGTGGCGAAGTTGACGCTAGCCGCTGCAACGCCTGGTGTGCCGGCCAGCGCTTTTTCCACCCTGGCCACACACGACGCGCAGGTCATGCCTTCCACCGGAAAGCGCCATTCGGCCAGCGCGGTGGCGGGTGCGCGGGCTGCGGTTGGTGTCTGTGCGACGCTCATTGGTTCTCCTGAGGGGGCTTGCGAATTGCATTGGTAAGTCGAGTCTGAACCTTGCCATCATGGCAGGGTCAAGGGCCCACCCGCAATAACCCTCGATTTTCAGGGGAATGACGCCGGCTCGCTTGACCCTGTCCCTGTAGGAAGGTTCAGACTCCAAAGCGTTCGTTTCATTTACTTTCAAGGAGTCTGCATGGAATTCAATGTCCCTGACATGAGTTGCGGCCACTGCGCCGGCGTCATCACCAAAACGCTCAAGGCGCTTGACGCCAGCGCCATCATCAGCTTTGATCTGCCGGTCAAAAAGGTGACGGTGCAAACCACGCAAGACCGCGAAACCGTGGCTGCCGCACTGGCCGAGGCGGGATACCCGGCCAACTGAGCAACCTGGCTGATAATTTCTGATAATTTAAGGCCGTAGTCCAGGTAATACGGTCGTACTGCGCTATCGAATAAATAGCAAGCCGGGAGTGAACGATATTGGCTTGCAATGGCTATGTCGGGCAGCCAGCGCCAGGCAGCCGTCCCGATAGAATGAAACTTCCTTGTTTCACGCTGCCTGCCTATGTCTGACCGCTCCGCCGTTTTGCCGCAATACCTGATTCCCAAGCAGGCGCTCACCGCATTTGCCGGTTATGTGGCGGGGCGCGAGCGCGGCTGGGTCACCACCGAAATTATTCGCCGCTTTGTTGCCAAATACCAAGTCAACATGGGCGAGGCGCTCAATTCCGACATCGCCAGTTACCCCACCTTCAACGACTTCTTTACCCGAGCCCTCAAGCCCGGTGCGCGACCGCTGGCCGATGCCGAGCTGATTTGCCCGGTCGACGGCGCGATCAGCCAGTTCGGCGCGATCGAGCACGACCAGATCTTCCAGGCCAAAGGCCACCGCTTTTCGACCACCGCCGTGGTCGGCGGCGACGCCACGCTGTCGGCGCAGTACCAGGACGGCAGCTTCGCCACGATCTACCTCAGCCCCAAGGACTATCACCGCATTCACATGCCGTGCGATGGACGCCTGCGCCGCATGATTTACGTTCCCGGCGATCTGTTTTCAGTCAATCCGGTCACCGCGCGCGGTGTGCCTGGCCTGTTTGCGCGCAACGAGCGCGTGGTCTGCGTGTTCGAATCGGCGCGTGGCCCTTTCGTGCTGATCCTCGTCGGCGCGACGATTGTCGGCAGCATGGCCACCGTCTGGCACGGCGTGGTGAATCCGCCGCGCGGCGGCGCGGTTCGAGAGTGGCGCTACCCGGCGAGCGCTGAGCAGCCTGCGGTGGAACTGAAACAGGGCGATGAAATGGGCCGCTTTTTGCTGGGCTCCACCGTCGTCCTGCTGTTCCCGAAGGGGCCGCTGCGCTTCAACCCTGAATGGGCCGCGGGGCGAGGCGTGCGGCTGGGCGAGGTGATGGCGAGTTACTCGACAGGCTCCCAGGCCTGACTGCCTCGGAAAAATCGGAAAAACCCCGGAAAATGCGTCACGTTGCCAGAATGCACCGTGTTGTCTGCCAGATAACGATTGACGCGTTCAGGGGTGTTGGCCGTGATGGCCTTGCGTTTTTGAGAAAGGCTCGAAGAAGAAGGGCCGGAAAAGTTTTGCACTGGACAATTGCTGGATGCCGCCCATCCATCGACTTTCCTTTATCTTGAAGGAGGGTGCTGCCCGGGCGACCGCCCCTCGTCTGGTTGTTTGAGGTGAGCGCCAAAAAAACGGTTGCTGCACTGTGCGACAGCGGACGCGCCGGGAACCGTCGCAAAGCCGCGAAAAAATCGCCAAAAAAACCGTCGCAAAGATGCCGCAGTCCCCATGCATGAGAACATCTTGCTTGCGGCAGGACTTTGGCGTGCTGCGGTCGCACTGACCGTCAGATCAAATGGCCAGCTGACAAGGGCTAACCCAGACGCAAAACCCCGGCCATTCCCTTTGCTTTACCAAAGCGGGCAAATGCACGCCGGTCTTGATTTTTTGTCTGGCGATTTACCATTGACTAATTAAAAAATTCGCCAGGGAGCCGTTTGCGCAGCACGCTCAATGCTTCCAACCCGTGAATCGTACCCGCTCCACCAGTATCATGTGCGGCACTGTCAACGCGGCCAGCGAGACAAACACAAACTGCAACAAGCGCTCGTCAGCGGGAGAATCCGGGAGCAGTGCCCAGCCCGCGCCCGCCATTGCGAGAACTGCCAACATAGGCGTGACAGCCACCAGGACGAGCCGTTGCAACGTGACATTGGCGTACCTTTGTGTGCGCAAGATATGCCGCGCGCTGTGCATGCAGCAGAAAAACACAGCAAACCCCAGTAGCGGGGTCGCCGTCAGGGCCAGCAGGCCAACGGCCGCCATTTCCAATGCAGACAGGCGGTCGCGCCGCGCGCTGCGCAGCACAAGCAACGCGAGGGCCACCACCGAAGGCCAGGCGATCAGCTGAAGTCCGGCACTTACGGGGAGCGCCGCATGACTGCCCACCAGCATGGAGAAAAGCCTTGAAATTTCGGTGGCGTGCAGCGCAGCCGGGATTGCAATCACCGCGATGCCGTAAAGCAGGCGTGCAGCGAATCCTGCGCCGGGTGCTGGGTCACCCGAAAAATGAAGCACTGACAGCAGCAGGAACCCGATCAAAAATACTGTCGGCATGAACCACCACAGCGCCACTGTCAGAGCCGCCAGCAACAGATACCAAACCACAAACCCGATCCAGCGCGCAGACCCTTGCATTCTCTGCAACGACTGCGCGAAAATGGGATCAAGCGCACCATGAGGGACGCCCAGCAACACGACCAGCAAGGCGAGAAGCACTGTCTCGTGCTGAGGATTCATCGGCCCCATAAGCAATGAAAAAACCACAGTTACCAACGCAACCGCACAAAATGCGATTCCCTGAAGGCGTTCGGCGTCGACCCGGAGGGACGAACGGTTTGTCATGTTATGAGCCTGCCGGCATGCCTTGGCCGGAACTCGCAGCGCTGAACAATTGTTGTAAAAACGGCTTGGCTGGCAGGGCCAAAACAATGGACGCGTAATCGACAAGGCTGCCGCAGTCACTTAGAAAACGGATCACCTTTTGGCTGTCCGCACGGGCAAACAGGGTCATGAACAGTTGCGGCGCCAATTCGGGCTGCCGGCGAATGAGGTTCAAAAAGATTCGGTCCATTTGCCTAAGCAAAGCTGGGTCCGGGGTGTGCCCGATCGGCAATCTGCCGCCGGCGATCGCCTGGGCGCAGTGAGCAGCCCAGCGCTGGATGCGTTGAAATGCGTATCCGGTTGCTGGCCGAGCAGCCCCTGCTGACACGCCAACCTGCACATAAGCCAGTTCTAGCCCGGCCAAACCAGAATTCTGATGATCGAGGCCCATGGGAAGCATCCCGCTTTCTGTGCGCAGCACGGTGAAATCAGCACCGTTGACACGCTGTGCAATGGCGGCATTCAGCTCAGCGGCTAGATCATCGGCTGCGAGTGGCGCAACGCCAAAGACCGTGAACTCAACCAGCGCACGCGTTTTCGAAATCGGCAGCACATAGATGAAGGCAACGCGCTCCGGGTTTGCGGGCAAAAAATCCATCAGATCAGCGCACTCTGGATCAAAGACAGCCTGTGAACAGTCAATTTCATAACCATAAAAAGACTGCCACAGCAATGCACCGCCTGGCGCCGGCATTCGCACGGGCCGGGTATCCACCACCATGGCCGCCGTCACCTGCCCGGCCAGGGTTTGCAGATGCCAGCGTCCGCCGTGAAACTGAGGCTCTGACAGGACCGGCGTGTCCATTAGCAGACGTAGCTGCGGCACATCCCTGAGGGCGGTCTGTGCGACCGCATAAAACCGCTCTGCGGCCAACATGCGGTAAGGGGTTCTGGCGCAATCGATACACAGTGTCTGACGTGCGTTGCGTACTTTGACGGCCGGCCATTGATGCTGCGCCGTTTGGGCGAAAGGCGTCGCCTCGCCGCCCCAAAAGCACCAGGTACGATCGTTCTGATAACGCGGTCGCTGTTCCAGGATCAATGTCGCCGGCGCGCGATGACCGAGCTGGGCCAGGCGCATGGCCAGACTCAGTCCGGCGCATCCCCCTCCCAGAATCAGTAGTTCAACGTCATGCTGCATGGTGCAGAAAAGAGGCGGTGCTTAAACTCGGGCAGTCCAAAAGTGCAAAGTGCAGGCGCTTGTCGTGAAGTGGCGGATGCCGCCAGAATGAGCGACTTACCGGAATCGCTACGAGCGCTCGTGTCGTGATGGCGGCCTTTTGCCATGCCGGCACCACGACGCGCTCCGTCCAGTACGCGTAGTCGCGCGCTCTAAGCTGCCTGCCTATGGCGCGGTACATCCGAGCCGCCACCAGGATACTGCTGCGCGCGCGCGCGGGCAGATAGGAAAGGCCGAGTTCGCCGCTTTGGTAATAAGTGTCCGCACAGTCGAGCAAGGTGGCAACGCATTGCCGTACCGTACCGCGCAATAGTCCTGTCGGATGGATCAGCGCCCCGGGCGCCAGATCGCCCACCAGGCCAGCCGGTAGATAGCGCCGGTTAAGCGCTGCGTCGGCGGCAATGTCGCGGCAGATGTTTGTTAGTTGCATCGCGATGCCCAGATCAACCGCATGCGGAAAAGCGGCTGGATCGTCAGTATCCAGCACCTTGCACATCATCAGCCCCACCGTTCCGGCAACCTGATAGCAGTAGCGCAACAGTGCATCCAGATCGGGCATGCGAACCGGTTCAAGATCGGACTGCACACCGGCTATGAGATCCAGAAAGATATCGGAATCAATGCCGCACTCTTGCAGCAAAGCCAGTCCATCCTGAATGACTGGCTCGTTTGAGTGGCCGTCGCGTATCGACGCTGCAGCGTCGGCCAGCGCTTCTTTTGCCAGCGGCACCGAGCTGGTCTCGTCGGCCAGGTCGTCAATGTAGCGGCACAGGCGATACAGACGCGTGGCCCGGGCAGCGTGCACCGGTTTAAGCAATTGACGGGCCCAATAAAAACTGCGGCCTTTTGCGGCCAGCACGCTGTCGGCACTGGCTGTCAGTGCGGGCTTTGTAACAGCCGCTTGAACCAGCTGGTTCATGCAGATACCGCGAGTGGAATCAGTGCATCCATTACTTTGGCGGAGCACAGGACACCCGGTAGTCCGGCCCCCGGATGAGTGCCAGCGCCCACCAGATAAAGATTTTTCAAACCTTCTGCGCGGTTATGAAAACGAAACCAGGCCGACTGCCGAAACAACGGGGAAACTGAGAACCCGGCGCCGTGCTTGCTTAAATAATCGTGCTCGAAGTCCTTCGGCGTCATGAAGAACTCTTCGGTAATTGTCGCTGTCAGATTGGGCAGGATGGTTTTATCCAGCGCGGCGACGATTCGGTCGCGCAGTGCCGGACCTTCCTTGTTCCAATCCAGTTTTCCCAGCAAATTGGGCACGGGGCAGAGCACATAGAAACTGTCGCAGCCCGCCGGCGCAAAGCTCGCGTCCGTGGCTGTGGGCCGGTGCAGGTAAAGAGAAAAATCCTCGGACAAGGTTTTGTGGTCGAAGATGTCGGCCAACAGTTCACGGTAGCGTTCACCCAGCCAGATGGTGTGGTGCGCGACATCGGGATAGGTTTGCGTGGTGCCGAAATATAAAACGAAAAGCCCCATTGAAAAAGTGGCGGCACCCAGCTTCAGCCGAGTTGCGATTGATTGCTGCGAGGGCTTGACCATTTGGCTGTATAGATGCGCTGGATCTGCATTGGAAACCACAAGATCGGCCAGCACCCTACGCCCGTCATCCATGACGACGCCCTTGACAACGCCTTGATCAATGGTCAGCGAGGCCACCGTCTGACCGAGCTGGACGTCAATTCCGTGTCGCCCCATCAACTCGCCTAAGGCGCGGGTAATGGCCGCAGTTCCCCCCATCGCGAAATGCACACCGTAAGCACGTTCCAGGTAGTGGATTAAGCCGTAGATGCTGGTGGTGTCAAAAGGATTGCCGCCCACCAGCAGAGGCTGGATGGAAAATGCCTGCCGCAGCTTCGGGTGGCTGAGATAGCGGGACACCAGCTGCCACACCGTTTCGTGGCTGCGCAGTGCTACGAGTCTGGGAATCTGCTTGAGCATGGTCCGCAGGCGGTGAAACGGCATGGCCGACAATTCGGTAAAGCCCACGTCGAAGATTCGCTTCGAATGACTCAACAAATTACGGTAGCCGTCGCAATCGCGTGGCTCGATGCGTTCAATCTCAGCCAGGGTATCTTCGAGCGTGCCGCCATAGTCAAAAGTATCGCCATCAGCGAAATAAAACCGGTACCAGGGCTTCAACGGAACCAGCGTGACATGGTCGGCAAATCGTTCATCGAACAAGGCGAACAATTCGTCAAACAAAAACGGCGCGGTGATTACGGTGGGGCCTGCATCGTGGCGAAAGCCATTTCGCTCAAAAACCTGAGCACGACCGCCAAGCTGGGCGCAGCGGTCCATCAGGGTCACGCGGTAGCCCTTGGCCCGCAGACGCAATGCGGCCGCTATGCCACCGAATCCGGCGCCGATGACCACAGCCTGCATCAACAAGTCTCCAGCGACGAAATAGCAGCGAGCTTACGACGCATATCGGCGGAAAACCCCAGTAGTAAAGCGCCCGCGTTAGACGGCAGCCTTGCAGCGCTGGACTCGCACAGCGCCAACTGCTGTAGGCCGAGATCTCTTGCGCGAAAGATGGCATCAGCGTGGGAATGGGACTCCATGAAAATGAGGGCAATATTCATAGCCGGACGGCTTTTCCCGCCGCTGTCACTGCGCGCAGCATCGCCGGCCAGGTCTTCCAGGTCATCGAATATTTGATAGCTGACGGCAAAGCTTTCACATGCTTGTCGCGCCGCTGGCATAGCGTCCGTGTGTCCTGATGCCAACAGCGCAAGTTCCAGCGGCAAGCCCAACAACGCACCGGACTTGGCCATTGCAATTTTCGTATACAGCCCAATACTGCCCGCCTTGCCGTCAAGCCCGGCAAGGTCTGCACACTGCCCGTCGATAGCCCTTGCGGTGCGCTCGTGGAGCAGCGACAGCATGGACGGCAAGACACCGGACTGGCTGATCGTGCACAGCGCGCAGTAAGCTGCTGACAACAAAAAGTCTCCGCTGCAGATGGCCAGGTTGCCACCATATTTTGCCCACAGTGCTTGCTGTCCGCGTCTGAATTGATCCCGGTCCTGCAAGTCATCATGGATTAGGGAGGCGTTGTGCATCAGTTCTGCACAGGTTGCAATGCACAGCGTGTCATTGTCCGTCAGCCCAAGCGCCAGCCCCGCCGCAAGACCCAGCCGAGCCCTTACGCGCTGGCCGCCGGCGCTCAAATGATAGGCCGCAGCCGATCTTGCGCCCACCTCGCCGGCTGCCGAAAAACCAGCGCTGGCGCCCGTTGCGTCGCGCATGCGCGAGTCAACCTGGGGAAGCAGGGATTCCAACTTCTCGTGGTGATTCTGGCTCCGCAGGCAAACAGGTGGAGGCATGAAGAGTCTCCGTTTCAGATCGACAGTGAACATCGTTAGGCAGGCCCAGAAAAGAACCTGCTCCGATGCGCCGAATGGAGAAAGTGCCGGGAAACTACTGAGCCTGTTTTTTGGCCATACTCTCGGACTCGTTCACTGCGACTGTCCAGATAATCAAACCGAAGGCAATCTTGTTGAGCACATCAGCCAGGTTATAGATGATGTTCAATGCATTCACGCTGTTGGCTGGGCTGCTGCCGGTAAAGTAACCGAAGAAGTAGCCGATTGGGTAAATGGCCCAACCAAAGGTCACAATCAAACGCATGGTATTAAACGCTGACTGCACAGATGGCGGCGCACTTTGCGCGTTGATTTTGCTGGCCTGACCCATAAAAATTTCATAGAGGATGAAAGCCCAGCCAGCCATACCAATGATGAACGCCGGCAATACGGGCATATAGGCTGCTTCGCCCAGATAGCCGCCAATCAGCATGACGAGAGTGCCGATCATGAGACGCCAGAAGATGCCGACGGGTACTTTGGTGATGGCTGACAAGATCAGATAAAACTCGATCATCAGCAATGGCACGGTAATCAGCCAGTCGATGTAGCGAAAGACGGTTGGCGTTGAACCCGTGGTAACCCAGACTTCCCGCATGTAGAAATAGTGCACAGCGGCCACCAGCGTTACAAGGCCGGAGACAGTCAGCGACGTCTTCCATTTGGCAGAGACGCGGTCGCGTTCCAGAAAGAAAAAGACCGTCGATGCGACTAGTGCCATCGAGATAAGCCAAAAGGATATTCCGACAAAGTCGTCAGGTCGCAATGTCGCGCTGGACGCCGCCGAAGCGTGGGTGGCTACAAAACACAAAGCGAGCCCGGAAATCAAGCTTGCAACCGTTTTGGAAAAAAAATGATTTAGTAGCATGCGTGTTCCCCCGAAAATGCATGACCAGTTGTACCAAAGAACTTTTCAGTTCTTTACCTGCCATGATTTCAGTGATCCCCAATGGGGTCCAGACTAATCACGAACTTAAAGTATAAATAAATACTTATTGGTAATGTTCAGTGTTTTCCCTAATTCCCTGACGACGAAAGGGCAATTGATTAACACTCGAACCAGTCGTTATCCAGTGGTCTTCAATTCTGATTTTGGTTTGTAACAGCACCCTTGGTCCACTCAGCAAAAAATTGGTCTGTGGGCAGCCGGGGGCGCAGCAGGCAGATTCAGGCGAGTTTTCCCAGCACTTCCTCATCAGCGCAGAGTCCGCTGTGCGGGCTTGTAGTCCGTGCCGATTTTCGAGATCAAACCGCCGTTGCCAAGCTCTGGCCAAGAACGCGCCGTCTGAAGAACTGCGTGTCTGAGGCGAACAGGCTTGCGGTAGCCTTCACTTGCACGGCGTCGTGGCGACCCATGCGCTGGCGCCTCCCGCTTTTTCAGACCCAAGCCGACTCAGCAACGCTATGGCCGCATGGGGTGCCCGTTCCTTTGCACCATTAATAAAATAAATGAACACATCGCGCGGCGCGCAGCCCTCGGCGGGCGCTTCCAGGCTGGGCAGATCGGCAGGTGCACTGCCCACAGCCCAGAGCCGGGCACGGTCGGCCCAGGCGTCGAGCGCCTCATCGGCGTAACCCGTGGCGATTGGTGCCTCGCTCTGCATCAGGCGCGCATAAACGAAGTCGCCCGTCAGGTCGCCAAACGACGGATACTTTTCGGCGTCGGTGAAAACCGTGGCCACCCGGTAACGGCGCGCCAGTGCCAGGTACTCAAGCGTCATGAAGCTTTCGTGGCGAACATCGGCCACATGGCGCAGCGGCTGGCCGTCAACACTGGGTGGCAGCAGCGCCAGAAAGGCCTCGAAATCTTGCGGCTCGAAGGCCTTGCCGGGCATAAATTGCCAGACGATGGGACCGAGCTTCTGGCCCAGCTCGCTGACGCCGCTCTGCACAAAACGCGCGATGGATTCGCCGGCATCCGCCAACACGCGGCGATGGGTCGCGTAGCGCGGGGCCTTGAGTGAAAACACGAAGCCGTCGGGGCTTTCGTCATGCCAATTTTTAAAGCTCGCCGGCTTGAGCGTGCCGTAAAACGTTGCGTTGACCTCAATCGTAGTGAGCTGGCGGCTGGCGTACGCCAGCTCGCGGCTACGCGGCAGGCCCTTGGGAAAGAAGTTACCGCGCCAGGGCCCGTAAGTCCAGCCGCCCACGCCGACGCGGGTGCCCTCGGCACGAGAGGCGGCAACAGCAGCCAAAACGCCTAAGGTGCCGGGTGGCTGGATCATGGCGGGCCTTGATGAGCTGGAAGAGCTTGACTGTCCTTGCAGCGCATCGCAACAAACGCAGCAGGCCGCAGCCCTCCGGGGCGCTTGCGGGATAGTGAGTGTCGCGTGGCATGCTTGCGGCTGCAAGCGTACAGTTGCCTTTACGCAAAAGTTTTTCCATTATTTATCCCGGAGTTTTTCCATGAATGCCTCATTGCACGCTGCGCCCGATTTGCAGCGCGAAATTCCCGCCGGCGTCCTCAATGCGCCCCAGGCCCTCGCGCAGGTAACGGCGCAGTGGGACAGCGACATCGTCCAGCAGATTTCCAACTACATCGCCATTCCTGCAAAATCCCCGATGTTTGACAGTGACTGGGCGCAGCACGGTTTTATCGACACCGTCATGCGCAATGCCGCGAGCTGGGTGGAAGCGCAAAAAGTGGACGGGCTGAAGCTTGAAATTGTTCGCCTGGAGGGGCGCACGCCAGTGCTGTTTTTTGAGATTCCGGCCTCATCAGGCGGTGCGGGGGCATCCCCTCTTCACCAGCCGGGGCCGCAGGACCGGCTTCGCCGGACTGCAGGCGCAGCGTCCCCCTCGGGGGGCAGCGAACCACGCGAAGCGGGGAGCGTGGGGGCCACAGTCCTGATGTACGGCCACCTCGACAAACAGCCCGAATTCACCGGCTGGCGCAGCGACCTCGGGCCCTGGACGCCGAAATACGAAGACGGCAAGCTCTATGGCCGGGGCGGCGCCGACGATGGCTATGCGGTCTATGCCAGCATTGCCGCCGTGCAGGCACTCAAAGCGCAAAAGGTGCCGCATCCGCGCATCGTCGGGTTGATCGAAACCAGCGAGGAAAGTGGCTCCTACGATCTGCTGCCTTATGTGAATGCGCTGCGCGAGCGGCTGGGCGAGGTGGCGCTGGTGGTGTGCCTCGACTCGGGCGCCGGCAATTACGACCAGCTGTGGCTGACCACCAGCCTGCGTGGCAACGCGGCCGGCGTGCTCAAGGTCGAGGTCCTGACCGAGGGCGTGCATTCGGGCGATGCCAGCGGCCTGGTGCCGTCGAGCTTTCGCATCATGCGCCAGGTGCTGGACCGGCTGGAGGACAGCAAGACCGGCCGCCTGCTGCCGCAAAGCTTTCATTGCGCCATTCCGGCTGACCGGTTGGCGCAGGCGCAGGACACGGCAAAAATTCTGGGCGAGGAAATCTATAAGCGCTTTCCGTGGGCGCATTACGACTGCGAAGGCTCCACCAGCTTTGCGCTGCCAACCACCACCGACCCGGTGGAGGCGTTGCTCAACCGCACCTGGCGGCCCACCCTCAGCGTGACCGGCGCCGAAGGTTTTCCGGCCTTCAAGGATGCCGGCAATGTGCTGCGCCCTTACAGCGCCTTCAAACTCTCGCTGCGCCTGCCACCGCTGGTTGATGCCGGCGCCGCGGTGCGTGAGCTCAAGGCGCTGCTGGAAGACAACGCGCCCTATCAGGCGAAGGTTACGTTTGAGGGCGGCGGTGGTGCAAACGGCTGGAACGCGCCAGCGACGCGGCCCTGGTTTGAAAACGCCCTCAACGACGCATCGCAGAGCTTTTTCGGCGCCCCGTGCGGCACCATGGGCCAGGGCGGCACGATTCCGCTGATGAGCATGCTGAGCCAGGGTTTTCCCAAGGCACAGATGATGGTCTGCGGCGTGCTCGGCCCAAAGAGCAATGCGCACGGCCCCAACGAATTCCTGAACGTGCCTTATGCCAAGAAGCTGACCGCCGCGGTAGCCCATGTGATGGCGCGTGTGCCTGGCTGAGCCCTGACGTTTCTGCTGTTTCTCCCCCCAGACCGCGTCCTTTAAGGTGCGGTTTTTTCAAGTCAGGTCCTGCTGCATGAGCCCCCCGCTGTTGACTCCCTTCACTGCCCGCGACGGTGAAAACCTGGCCCTCTATGAATGGCACACCGAGACGTGGGATCCCGAGACCGGTTACGCCGCGCTGCCGCCGCGCGCGGTGGTGCTGATGTTGCATGGCCTGGGCGAACACGCCGGGCGCTATGGTCATGTGGCCGAGCAGCTGCTGGAGTGGGGTTTTGCGGTGCGCGCCTATGACCAGCGCGGCCACGGCCATTCATCCGGTGCCCGGGGCTGTCTTCCTCATGACGCCACGCTGCTCGAGGACCTGGCGGACATGGTCGACGCGACCCGCCTGCACTGCAGCGCGGCGTCGCAGCAATCCGATGCCGCGCTGCCGCTGATCCTGCTCGGGCACAGTCTTGGCGGTCTGGTGGTGAGCCGTTTTGTGGCGCTGAAAATGCGCCCGATAGAGGGCCTGGTTTTGTCGTCCCCGGCTTTCGATGTCGACCTGGGCGGGCTGCAAAAACTGCTACTGGCCGCTATGCCGCGTCTGGTGCCCCATCTGTGCGTGGGCAACGGACTCGATGCACGGTGGCTGTCGCACGACGAATGCGTGGTGCGCGACTATCTGGCCGACCCGCAGGTGCATGACCGGATTTCGGCACGCCTGGGCAAATTTATTGCGACAGCCGGTCCGGCCACGCTGGCGGCGGCGCCGGGCTGGCGCACGCCGACGCTGCTGATGTATGCCGGAGATGACCGGTTCGTCAACCCGGCCGGCAGCCGCGCTTTTGCCGAGGCCGCCGCCGACGCGCTCGCCGTCAGGGTCGGGACCGTGACGAGCAAATGCTTCGATGGGCTTTATCACGAGATTTTCAACGAAACCGGCGCGGCGCCTGTCTTCGACACACTGAAAGCCTGGCTGGACGCACGATTTTAAACAAAAACCGCCGCTAGTTCAAGGATTACGGCTATTGTCAGCTATAAAAACAGGAGCGCACTGATGGCGCGAGCCGCTCAGCGCCGTTGCAGCAGTCCGCCCAGCATGTCCATCAGGTCGCCGCTGTTGCCCAGCCCGTGCTCGGGCGCCTGGCCTTCGGGCGTCAGGTGGTTGATCAGGCCCGGCAGCACCTGCGAGAGCTGTGCGGCCGCTTCGTCGGGATTGACGCCCAGTTTGGCGGCAATGTCGGAAATAGTGCCCGAACCCAGCGCGCTGGTCACTTCGTCGCCAGACACCGGCTGGTTCGGCCCGCCGCCGATCCACGAACGCACGGCGCCGCCCAGGCCTGCCTGCTCAAACTTGCTTACCAGCCCGCCCAGGCCGCCGTGCTGGCCGTCGTTGCCCAGCATGCCAATGACGATCTGGACCAGTTGCGGATTGCTGGCCAGCATGCCCAGAATGCCACCCAGGCCGCCAGCATTGCCTTGCGTGTCCTGCTGGGGCTGCTGGCCACGATACATGACCGCGCCCAATACCGAATCAAGTAATCCCATGGCATTCTCCAAAAGTTAACGAATCAAAGTAAAAGCGCCCAGGCGCTCAGAGGCTGCGCCGCCGGCGCCGCCCCAGCCCAAGCCAGGCCAGCGCCAGGCCGGTCAGCGCCAAAGGCAGTAGCGAACCGAAATTCAGCAACGTCCAGCCCTGGGTGGTGACCAGCACACCGGATGCCAGTGAGGACACCGCCAGCACGGCAAACACGCAGAAGTTGAGCGCGCCCTGGGCCTTGTCCTTTTCTTCCGGCCGGTACGCCGTCAGCGCCAGCGTGGTGGCACCGGTAAAAAGAAAATTCCAGCCCAGCCCGAGCAAAAACAGCGCCGCCAGAAATTGCCTGAACTCGACGCCCGTCAGCGCAATCAGCACGCACACCAGGTTAAGCGCAAGCCCGACTCCCATGATCGGCAGTGTGCCAAATTTCCTGATCAGGTGGCCGGTAAAAAAGCCCGGCGCAAACATGCCTATCACATGCCACTCCAGCACAATGGCCACATCCGAAAACGGCAGGCCGCAGACCTGCATTGCAATCGGCGTGGCGGCCATCAGCAGGTTCATGACGCCATAACCCAGCGCGCTGGCAGCCGCGGCAACGACAAACACCGGCTGGCGCATGATTTGGCCCAGTGGACGACCGCCGTTGTGGGCCTGTTGGGGCGGTGGCGGCGGAAACCGGATAAAGGCAAGCAAGGCCATGGCCAGCAGCGCCACGCCTGCCAGCGCGAGGTAGGCGCCGGCAAAGGGCACGTCCGTCAGGCCGCGCGTGCCTGCCGCCAGATTGGGACCGGCCACGGCGCCCAGCAGGCCGCCGGCCATGACCAGCGAAACCGCCTTTTCGCGAAAAGATGGCAGTGCCAGTTCGGCTGCGGCAAAGCGGTAAAGCTGCGCATTGGCGTTGTAATAACCCGCCACCAGTGTCGCGGTCACCAGCAGCCAGAAGTTCCTGCTGTACGCCGCGTAGCAGCACAGCAGGGCGGAAAGCACCGCCACCAGCAAACCGAGCTGAAACGAGGTCTTGCGGCCAAAGTGGCGCTGCGTGTGGGCGACCAGCCCGGTTGACAGTGCCCCGCCCACCACATAGGCCATCACCGGCAAGGTCGCCATCCAGCCCAGCGGCGCCAGGTTCAGGCCGACCAGACCGTTGATGGCGATGAAGGTGACATTGTTGGTGAGAAACAGCCCCTGGCAGATGGCCAGCAGCCAGAGGTTGCGGTTCATGGCGGGTGAAGCGGGGGTCGGGCGGCGACGCCTGCGCTCAAACGGCCGCTTTTGGATTGGCGCCGTAGTCGTTGTCCTGCGCATCGCCTTCCTTCACGGCCCAGTAAAGGGCAATGAGCCAGCCGATCAGGGGAATTAGCACGACCAGCAGCCACCAGCCACTGCGGCCAATGTCATGCAGCCGCCGCACGCCCACGGTAATGGTCGGAATCAGGTGAACCAGCGCCACCAGGCCGCTGATCAGCTGGCCGTTCAGGGCTGCGTCCAGCACGCTGGCCACGATGACGATGCCGACATACACCAGGAGATACATCCAGTATTCGGTGCGCCGCGCGCGGCCGCTCACGTTGAAATACTCGCGCATGACTTTCAGGTACCAGTTCATAGCATCCCTATCGAGGTTTGTTTTTTTGTCGGGTGGCCGACGGCACCGGGCCGGCTCCGGAGCGCCCGCTTCACGACGATCCGGACATCTTACGTGAGCCCCGTGACATCAGGGCTGGCCGTCGCCAGACAACGTGAGCAGCGACAAACAGGCCAGTGGCGCGGTTTCGGCGCGCAGCACGCGCGGGCCCAGGCTGACGGGGCTGAAACCGCAGGCGAAGGCGGCGGCTTCCTCGGCGGCACTCAGACCGCCTTCCGGGCCACTCAGGAAGGTGAGTGCGCCGCGGCCGGCGACGGACTGGTCCAGCGGGCGCGAGCCTTCGCGCAGCGACAGCAGCAGTCGGCGGTCGGCTTCGGCGGCGCTGGCGTCACGGCTTTTCTTCAGCCAGTCGGCCAGCGTGACAACCTCGTGAATCAGCGGCAGCCGGTTGCGCCCGCACTGCTCGCTGGCGGCCATGGCAATGCCGCGCCAATGCGCCAGTTTCTTGTCGGCGCGCTCGGCCTTGAGGCGCAGCACGCTGCGCTCGCTCATCACCGGCTGGATGCTGGCCGCGCCCAGTTCGGTGGCTTTTTCGACCAGCCAGTCCATCCGGTCGTTGGCCGGCATACCCGTGACCAGGTGGATGGCGCGGCGCGCTTCGCGGACCGTGGCGCTGTAAGCGCCTATCACCACGTCAACGTCGCTGCGGCCCATACGCTCTACCGTCGCCTCGAATTCGCCTTCGCTGCCGGGCTGGCCGTCGCCCAGTCCGTTGAAGAGCGTGATGCTGTCGCCCGGTTGCAGGCGCAAGACCTGCACATGGCGCGCGGCCTGTTCGGGCAGGCCAACGGTGTGGCCGGGGATCAATGCCAGGTCGGCGAAAAAACGCGGCCTCACGGTCGGGCGCAGGCTGCGTAAAGAGCTGAATTTGCTATTAAATAAATAGCAAACAATGACCGTCTTACACGGACAAGAAGGTGATTTGACATCAAAACGTGTATCCGACGCGGGTTTCGTTGCCTTCGATCTCGTCGAGCAGCACCATCAGCGGCCCGAGCTGCCGGTAGCGCGCGCAAGTCGCGCGGACGTATCGGATGAAGCGCGGCGTGTCCGCCAGGTAGTGCGGTTTGCCGTCGCGCAGCGTCAGGCGGGCAAAAATGCCGAGCACCTTGAGGTGGCGCTGCAGGCCCATCCATTCGACGGCCCGGTAAAACTCGCCGAAATCATCGCCCACAGGCAAACCTGCCTTGCGCGCCTTTTGCCAGTAGCGCACGGTGATGTCGAGTACGAATTCCTCTTCCCAGCTCAGGAAGGCGTCGCGCATCAGGCTGGCAATGTCATAGGTAATCGGCCCATAGACCGCGTCCTGGAAATCTAGAATGCCCAAGGCCCCGACGCTTGCCACTTCGTGTGCTGCGCTGCCCCCCGGGGGGGCTAACTTTCCCAGCGGCGGTTCGTCGAAAAATCGCACGCCCTCTGCGTTGCTGGTCTGGGCGACCATCAGATTGCGCGGCATGAAATCGCGGTGCACATAAACGCGTGCGCCGCCCAGCGACTGCAGGTTGCTCGCCTTGATCTGTGCGAATGCGTCATCAAGTTTGCCTTGCTGGCCGGCATCCAGCCTGATGGAACGGTGCCGGCCGACATACCACTCGGGGAAAAGCGCCAGTTCACGGCTCAGCAGCGCGTCGTCATAAGGCGGTAGCACGCCGGGCTTCGAGGCCAGTTGCCAGCGCACCAGCAGATCCACCGCTTCCATGTAAAGGTCAAAATGCCCGGGTGTCGGCACGGCCATGGCGCTGACGGCAAGCGGCGGCGCGATCAGCTCAAGCAGGGTCTTGGCACCCAGGTCGCTCAGCAGCATGAAGCCGAGCGGCGCATTCCAGGCCAGCACGCGGGGTGCATTCAGGCCCGCATCGGCCATCAGGGCGGCTACCTTGACAAAGGGTGCGCAGTCTTCCCGGTCCGGCGGCGCGTCCATGATGATGCAACTGCCGCCCGCCGCGTCGATCCGGAAATAACGGCGGAAGCTGGCGTCGGCGGAGGCCAAACGCACGCTGGCGGTTTGCAGGCCATGCTGCTGGGCGATAGACGCCAGCCATTGCGCGAAGGCGCTGGCGCGCGCCGGGTCAGTCCAGACGAGGGGGGAAGCAGTCATGTTTTTTGAACACTTTGTCAGTGTGGCAGGCCGGGGTGGACGAATCAGAGGGTCATGGATAATCAGGCCTGATTTTACAAACGGGTTTATCTCATACAAACGATGCGCTGCGCATCCCATTCTTCTTTTATTCTTTCTCCGGTGGCTCTGGCGGTCCGCGGGCTGGTGCTTTGCGCTTCGTTCTGCCTGGCGCTGGCCGGGCCGGCGCACAGTCAGCCGGCGGGGGGCGCTGAAGCCGCTGTCCCGCTGCCCGAAGCCGCAGCGTCCGCAGCTTCGCCCGCCGGCGAGGTCAAGCTCAAGAGTTCGCCTCTGCTGGCCGAGGAAGTTTCCAAATCACCCGAAAACAAGGGCCCGACCTTTGTTTTCGGTGACCGGCTGTCCGGCCGGCCGGATCTGGAAACGGTGATCGATGGCAATGCCGAACTGCGCCGCGGCGCCAGCTCGATGCGCGCCGACCATATCGAGTATTACCAGCCCGACGACCTGCTCAAGAGCCGCGGCAATGTCCGCATCAACAACGCCGGCAACCGCTTTGAAGGTCCGGAACTTGAAATCAAGCTGGACCGTTTCGAGGGTTTTTTCACCGCGCCGACCTACCGGTTTCTCAGCAATGGCGGCAACGGCAAGGCCGAGCGCGTCGATTTCATTGACGACAAGCACTTCACCGCTCTGCGCGCGAGCTACACCACCTGCGAACGCGACAACGAAGCCAGCTGGCAACCCGCCTGGGTACTGACAGCCAGCCGTTTCGACTTTGACCTTGACGAAGAGGTCGGGCTGGCCACCGGGGCGGTGGTGCGCTTCATGGGTGTGCCGATACTGGGGTTTCCCAAGGTGAGCTTTCCGCTGACCGACAAGCGCAAGTCCGGTTTCTTGCCGCCGACGCTCGGCCTGGGTTCGCTCAACGGTTTTGAAATCCGCCAGCCTTATTATTTTGATATCGCGCCGAACCGGGACGCTACGTTTTCACCCGCCATCATGAGTAAGCGCGGCGTGGATCTGGCTGGAGAGTTTCGCTACCTGGACCCGACCTACCGGGGCCAGCTGCGCGCAAATTTGCTGCCCGGCGACAAACTGCGCAACCGCGACCGCTGGTCCTATTCGCTGCAGCACCAGGGCGCAATCGATACCGGCGTGTCAGCCATCGGCGGGCTCGGGCTCAACCTGAACCTGAACCGGGTCAGTGACAAGGACTACTGGCGTGACTTCCCGATTGCGACCGGCCAGGTGACGCAGCGCCTGCTGACGCAGGAAGCGATGCTGTCCTGGAACCGCGGCTATTTTTCATCGTCCGTGCGGACGCTGAAGTGGCAGACCCTGCAGGATGTCAACTCGCCGATCGTTCCGCCCTACGACCGGCTGCCGCAGCTCACTGCCGCATATACCCGCGTGGATGCACCGCTGGCTGGCATGGGCGACGGTTTTGACTGGTCGGTCGAGGGCGACTACACCCGCTTTTCAGCCGACAAGACTTTGACGCTGCAGCCCAACGGCAATCGTGCTTTTACCCGGCTGCAGGCCAGCCATCCCTGGTTGTGGCCGGCCGGCTTCATCACGCCGAAATTGCAGCTGCACGCCACCAGCTACCAGTTTGACGGGCCGCTGGCCAATGGCCGGGCGACGGCCTCGCGCGTCGTTCCGACATTCAGCCTGGACGGCGGACTGCAGTTCGAGCGTGATACCCGCGTTTTTGGCCGTGGTTTTACCCAGACACTGGAGCCCCGCGCGTTTTACGTGCGCACGCCCTACCGCGACCAGAGCCTGCTGCCCAACTACGATTCGGGCCTGAACGGCTTCAACTTCGCCACCGTTTTCACCGAAAACGCCTTTGGCGGCAATGACCGGATTTCAGACGCGAACCTGCTCACGCTGGGCCTGACTTCCCGGTTGCTGGACCCCAAGACCGGCGCGGAAATCGTGCGTCTTGGCGTCGCGCAGCGCCTGAGTTTTGCCGACCAGAAAGTGACCCTGCCCGGCCTGTTGCCCGCCACTGACCGGATCAGCGACCTGCTGGCGGGCGCGACAGTCAACTGGGTGCCGCAGTGGTCTTTTGACAGTACGGTGCAGTACAACCCGAAAGTCAGGCAGTCCGAGTTCGCCTCAATCGGCGTGCGCTACAACCCCAGCAACTACCGCACCATCAGCGCGGCCTACCGGCGCCAGCGCAATGTCAGCGAGCAGTTTGATGTGGGCTGGCAGTGGCCGATCAACGATCTGTGGGGCGACAAGGGACAAGACCTTGGCGCGGGCCAGGGGCAGGGCGGCGGCCGGTACTACAGCGTGGGCCGCCTGAACTACAGCCTGCAGGATAAAAAACTGGTTGATGCGGTGGTCGGCCTTGAGTACGATGGCTGCTGCTGGATTGGCCGCGTCGTGCTGCAGCGCTCACAAAGCAGCACCGTCACTTCCAACACCCGAATTCTGTTCCAGCTCGAACTGGTCGGTTTTTCCCGCATCGGCGCCAGTCCCCTGGAAACGCTTAAAACCAACGTCCCACGCTACCAAACCCTGCGTGACAAAATCAGTCCGCCCAGCCGCTTTACTACCTATGAATAACGACCGCTTTTTTACCGGATTTTTTTCGGCCCGGCCACTGGCCGCTTCGCTGATGCTGCTGCTCGCGCTGCCCATGAGCGGGCTGCAGGCCCAAGGGCTCAAGCCTTCCGGCATGCTGCGGCTGCCGGACGCGCCCGCCAGCGCGGCAGCTGCCGGGCGGCGCGGCGCGGCGCCGCAGCGGCAGGCAGATTTCATCGTCGCGGTGGTGAACTCCGAACCGATTACCAACAACGAAGTGCGCGCCAAGCTGGTACGTACCGAGCTGCTGTTGCAGCAGCAAGGCGGGGCACTGCCGCCACGCGGCGAGCTGGTGCGCGAGGTGCTGGAGCGCATGATCAGTGACAAGGCGCAACTGCAAATGGCGCAGACCTCAGGGGCGAAGGTGGACGACAACGCGATCGAGGGTGCTGTCGAGACCGTCGCCCGGCAGAACCAGATCACCGTGGACGAATTGCGCCGCCGACTGAAGGCCGACGGCATTGACTACAACCAGTTTCGCTCGGAAATGCGTGACGAATTACTGGTCAGACGGCTGCGCCAGCGCGAAGTCGAGGCCAAGGTGACGGTGAGCGAGCAGGAGATTGACCAGTTCATGCGCGACCAGGAAGGCAAGACCGAGGGCTCTGCGCTGGCGCTCAACCTGGCCGAGATTCTGGTGGCAGTGCCTGAAAACGCCAATCCCGAGCAGGTCGCGGCGCTGCAGGCCAAGGCCCTGCAGGTGCTGGAGCGGGCCCGCTCTGGCAGCGACTTCGCGGCGCTGGCCAACGAGGTTTCGGCGTCTGCGACGCGCAGCAACGGCGGTCAGATGGGTTTGCGCAATGCGGACCGTTATCCACCGCTGTTTGTCCAGGCGACGCAGAATCTGCGCGCGGGTGGCCTGGCTGGTCCGGTGCGCAGTGGCGCTGGTTTTCACATCCTGAAGGTGGTTGAAAAAAGGCAGGCCGGCGCGGCGGACGCGGTCATCACGCAAACCCGCGCCCGCCACATTTTGCTGCGGCTGTCGCCGCAACTGACAGAAACCGCCGCGATCGAAAAACTCGCCGGCTTCAAAAAGCGCATTGTTGCAGGCCAGGCCGACTTTGCGCTGCTTGCGCGAGAAAACAGCCAGGACGGTTCCGCCAAGGAAGGCGGCGATCTGGGCTGGGTCAGTCCGGGCGCTTTTGTGCCCGAATTCGAAAAAGTCATGAACGGCCTGGGCCCTAACCAGATTTCAGATCCGCTGGTTTCGCGCTTTGGCGTGCACCTGGTGCAGGTTATGGAGCGGCGGGAGGCGCCGATTTCCCCGCGTGACCAGCGTGAAATGGTGCGCGGCCTGCTGCGTGAGAAAAAGCAGAATGAAGCCTACCTGCTGTGGGCTCAGGACATCCGCGGGCGAGCCTACGTGGAATTCCGCGAACCGCCTCAGTGACCCCCACGCTTTTCACTTCATGTAATGCGTTGTCCTCCGGGGGAGCTGGCCTTGCCTGGGGCAACCCGGCGCAGCGGCATCTGGCTGCTATGAGGGCCGCCTTGGAGAAGTTTTCCAGGCGCCAGGCCGAAGGCTGCGGGGCGACTGTCGCCCGGGCTTGCGCATCATGAAGCACGTAGCACGCAAACGCTTCGGCCAGCATTTCCTGACTGACCGGCTGATCATCCAAGGCATCGTGGAGGCGATTGCGCCCCTGCCTGGTCAGCCGATGGTCGAAATCGGACCCGGCCTGGCGGCGCTGACGCGGCCACTGGTCGAGCGACTCGGTCACCTGACAGTCATCGAGCTGGACCGTGATCTGGCGCACCAGTTGCGCGCGCACCCGAAGCTGACGGTGGTCGAATCCGACGTGCTCAGGGTGGACTTCAGACAACTGGCGGAACAGGTTCAGCTTGCGGCGTCCCAGCGAGAAGGCGCAACCGCTGACGCAGCATCATCCAGATTGCGCGTTGTCGGCAACCTGCCCTACAACATCTCCACGCCCATCCTGTTTCATCTGCTTGATGTGGTCGATGTGATTGAAGACCAGCATTTCATGCTGCAAAAGGAAGTCATTGACCGCATGGTGGCCGTGCCTTCGACCAGTGACTTCGGCCGGCTCAGCGTGATGCTGCAGTGGCGTTATGCGATGGAAAGCGTTTTGGACGTGCCGCCGCAAAGTTTCGACCCGCCACCGCGCGTGGACAGCGCCATCGTGCGCATGGTGCCGCACGCCGAGCCGGTGGCGCTTGACGTCAAGTTGCTGAGCGAGCTGGTGCGGGTGGCCTTCAGCCAGCGTCGCAAGCTGCTGCGCCATACGCTGGGCAAATGGCTGGAACAGCGCGGGTTTGCTGGCGAGTTTAATGTCAAGCGGCGGGCCGAGGAAGTACCGGTGGCCGAGTATCTGGCGCTGGCGCAGCAGGTGGCCGCCCACCCGCCGCCCGGTGACAAACTCGATATGCTATAAAAAACGTAGCAGTCCTGGCCGGAAAGATAGGGACGTTAACCCGATTTGACCGAAAAAAAGCCCGCTAAACCAGCGGGCTTTTTTGTTCTCGCCTGAAACCGTCGGTTCAGGCGGCTGCGAGCCAGTAACTCGCGTTGAAAGGACTGCTCATACGCAACGCCAGTGGCGATACGTCGATCAGTTTGTCGGTCGGCATCGGCTCATCACCTTCCGATACGACTTGCAGGGCCTCATTCGCCCGATCCCCTTGGCCAATGTCTGGGGAGCGGGCTACAGAAAAGAATAAAAACATCTGAACGGTATCTTGCGATCCGCCCAGTAGTCCGCTGCATCCCTGAATATGTCGAGCAATTGCTCGCGCGCTTCCTTGTCAAATTTGGCATGCGCCGGAATCTGTTCGAGCACCACGATGAAACCGGGCTGAGGGCCTGATTTGTGAACCAGGTCCGTCATGCAGTCGTACAAGGCATCGAAATTTTTTCCGAAATGTGCCGGAAAAGTGTATTGCGCCGCGATCATGTCCAGAATATCCTGTTTGTTCTGTGCGTTGCCCAGGTTGGCATACAGGAAATGCTGTTTCAGCTTCGTTGCAGCATCCTGCAACTCGGGCACACGGAAGGCGCGTATGGACTGCACAATATTGGGCCGAATGCCCTTTAAAGGTATTTCGCTGTCCTTACGAAGTGGTGTTTCCATCTCCGCTTCTCTTTCTCTTAGGTCAAAAGTCAAAATAACAACCACCGCTCTGGTTAGGGAACAATTTTGCGAAAACTCGCATAGTGATCGTCGCTGTAATAACAAGCATCGGGCACTGCAGGCTGCAAGCCGCCACAAACGATACGCCGGGCGCCGCGACTGCGCTCTGCCGGCGTTCTGACGGTATATTCACGGTAATAACCGCGTGCGCCGGCCGGGAGGATTCGCTCCCGGTTGCCAAACACCACACCGTCTTTGTCATGCCTGAAGGGGCCACCTTGGTAGACTAGCGTCAGCATGCTGCGCCCCTGTGGAGGCAATTGGGCAACCGCTACTGTGGCTACCGTGTCGACCGGCGACAGTGACAGCGGACCTTTGGCTTGCACCGCGCTGGGGTACAAACCAGCTAAACCGCTCAAACTGGCCGACAAGACCAAAGCTGCCGTTGTGCCCGCCTTGCGCCAACGTTTCCATCTACTGCACAACATGAAAAAAACCTTTTATGAATTCAGAGCCAAGCTGCCGATTTTTTCGGGTTAACCCTTAAATTTCAAGGTAGTAGTTTGCCCCATGTCGGCTGAAAACGCAAGCGCCTGCTGAATATTCAGGCATAAAAAAGAGGGCAATGGCGCCCTCGGAAGTTAGTGCCGGCTATCTAGTCGGGGCTCAACGAGCCGCATTGGCGTCAGCGACCGTCAGTGCTGTCATATTCACAATCCGGCGCACCGTGGCAGTCGGCGTCAGGATGTGCATGGGTTTCTTGGCGCCCAGCAGCACCGGGCCAATGGCGATGTTTCCACCCGCCGCCGTCTTGAGCAGGTTGTAGGAAATATTTGCCGCGTCAATATTGGGCAGCACCAGCAAATTGGCTTCTCCTGTCAGCGAACTGTTGGGCATGATGAAGCTGCGGGCGCTGGCATCCAGCGCCACGTCGCCATGCATTTCTCCATCGACTTCAAGCCAGGGCGCTTTTTCGCGCAGCAAGGCCAGAGTGTTGCGCATTTTCAGGGCGCTCGGGTGGTTGGACGAGCCGAAGTTCGAATGCGACAGCAATGCCGCCTTGGGCTTGATGCCGAAACGCATCATTTCCTCGGCCGCCATGGTGGTAATTTCAGCCAGCTGCTCGGCCGTCGGATCATAGTTGACGTGGGTATCGAGCAAAAACACCTGGCGGTCGGGCAATAGCAGGCCGTTCATGCAGGCGTAGGTGTTGACGCCTTCACGCTTGCCGATCACCTGGTCCAGATAGGCCAGATGGTGGGCGGTCGTGCCCCAGGTGCCGCAAATCAGGCCGTCGACATCGCCCTTTAGCAGCAACATGCCGGCAATCAGGGTGAGGCGGCGACGCATTTCAATTTTGGCCATCTGCACGGTCACGCCGCTGCGCTCGGTCAGGCGGTGGTAGGTTTGCCAGAAGTCGCGGTAGCGGTGGTCCTGCTCGACATTGACCACGTCGTAATCGAGTTCTTCCTTCATTCGCAGGCCGAACTTTTCGATGCGCAGCGCGATGATGGCCGGCCGGCCGATCAGCGTAGGCCGGGCCAGGCCTTCGTCCACCACGATCTGACAGGCGCGCAGCACGCGCTCTTCCTCGCCCTCGGCATAGGCCACGCGCTTGCTCGCTGCCGTTTTCGCGGCCGTGAAAATCGGCTTCATGAGTGTGCCAGAGGCATAGACAAAACTTTGCAGCCGGTCGCGGTAAAGTGCCATGTCCAGGATCGGCCGCAGCGCCACGCCGCTGTCGGCAGCGGCCTGAGCCACCGCTGGCGCAATCTTCATCATCAGGCGGGGGTCGAAGGGCTTTGGAATCAGGTATTCCGGCCCGAAGGTCAGCTTCTCGCCGACGTAGGCGGCGGCCACCACTTCGCTCTGTTCTGCCTGCGCCAGCTCGGCTATCGCGTGCACAGCGGCAATTTCCATTTCCAGCGTGATGGTGGAGGCTCCCGCATCCAGCGCGCCGCGAAAAATATACGGAAAACACAGAACGTTATTGACCTGGTTAGGGTAGTCTGTCCGACCCGTCGCCATGATGGCGTCATCACGCACCAGCCTGACCTCTTCTGGCGTGATTTCCGGAGTCGGGTTGGCCAGTGCAAAAATGATCGGTCGTGCAGCCATTTTGCTGACCATCTCTTTTTTCAGCACGCCGCCAGCCGACAAGCCGAGGAAAATATCAGCGCCCTCAATGATTTCACCCAAGCTGCGGGCCGATGTCTTTTGTGTGAACTGGCGCTTGTCCTCGTCCATCAGTTCGCTGCGGCCCTCGTACACCACACCCGCCAGGTCGGTCACATAAATGTTCTCGCGCGGAATGCCGAGCTTGACCAGCAGCTTCAGACAAGCCAGTGCGGCGGCGCCGGCACCGGAAGTCACGAGTTTGACTTTTTTGGGGTCTTTTCCCACCACTTTCAGTGCATTCAAAATCGCCGCGCCCACCGTGATGGCAGTGCCGTGCTGGTCGTCGTGGAAAACCGGAATCTTCATTCGCTTGCGCAGCTCGCGCTCGATGTAAAAGCAGTCAGGCGCCTTGATGTCTTCCAGGTTGATGGCGCCGAAGGTAGGCTCCAGCGAAGCAATGATCTCGACCAGCCGGGCCGGGTCCTTCTCGTCAATTTCAATATCGAAGACGTCGACGCCAGCAAACTTCTTGAACAGCACGGCCTTGCCTTCCATCACCGGCTTGGAGGCCAGCGGTCCGATGTCGCCCAGGCCGAGCACGGCCGTGCCGTTGGTGATGACCGCCACCAAATTGCCGCGGCTGGTGTATTTAAACGCCGCGTTCGGATCCCTGACGATTTCCTCACAGGGTGCTGCCACCCCCGGGGAGTAGGCCAGTGCTAGGTCGCGCTGGTTGATCAGCTGCTTGGTCGCCCGGATGGCGACTTTTCCGGGCGTCGGGAACTCATGGTATTCAAGGGCTGCGCGGCGCAGTTCGGCGCGCTTTTCGTTGCGCTCCATATCAGTGTCGGGGGGCGTCGCAGCGGGTGGTGTGGACATTCAGAAGGTCTCCAGCTAGGACGGTCAGTGCGGCCGTCAACTTTTTATACGGTCTGCAATTGTAGGCCGCGCGAATGCCGGTCAGGGTGTCAAGCCCGTTGCGCAGAGGTTGTGCTTGTGGCTTTGTCGCCTCCCTGCTTGAGCCTGGCAGGCAAGAGAGCCTTGCGCATCAGCCCACTGAAAATCACCGTATGCGCCCGTTTCCCGCCGCCTGCTTTTTACGTATTCAATAGCGCGCTGTGCTCATTGAACAGGCGCTTGCGACATTGCATGCCGACCTGCTTCGGTTGGGCGCCGGAAATTTCCCTATTCCGGTGTCAAAAACGCCTCTTGTCCAGGTAATACGGCTACCAAGTGCTATTTATTTCGGAGCATAGCCGAACCGGCAGCAGTAAAGTAGCGTCCCTTTGCGCTGGTATCTGGACTACGGCTGCCGCGATGATTGCGGCGCCGGCCTGACCAGCGTGTCGGCCTGGGCTGGCATCGATGACATTGCCTGCCGCCACGGCGTTCGGGCGCTCGCCACCGAGCCATCGGCCGGGCGCGACGCGCGCGTGCTGACCTGTCCCCGGGGCAATCGGTAACTGATGCGGCGGTTGACCGCGCCGCAGGGCGCGCGGCTGCAGAACGGGCGTGTCGTGATCCGCGTGTCGACTGGTAAACATGGTAGGGTAGTCGATGGCTTTAACACCGCGAGCCCAGTGATAGAGCGCTGGCAGGTTGAACACTGCAGTCTGGCGCTTTGGCTGTGAGTAGCCGCCCGGGTGGTCGGGAATCCGCCGCCGGCCCTGCATCGCGCTGCCGCCGCCCTGCTTTATGCGCCGCCTGGCGGGTCGCCAACGCTCTGCTCAAGGCGACGCTGCATGACGGGCCCGGCGCCAAAGCCTGTACGACCAGCCCTGGGCTCATTCGTGTGATGCGTTATGGCCATGCCATGAGCGTTCCACTGGCAGGCGTCAGAAGCAGCCATGGATAGCAGGCTCTGCATGAGCCGCTGCCGTGGCAGCGCCTGCATTTCGGGCAAGGCGACCTGTCGGGCTACCCGGTGTTTGAATAAGTTTTTTCGCGGGCCCACTGGCGCAGAGTGGCGCTGTGAACGCGGGCAAGAAACCCTCGCCGGTGGCGCTGCCCGCCTCAGCTGCCAGTCAGCGCGTCATACGCCTTGCGGGTCTCGGGCGCGACGGACGCCAGCAGTTGTTCATACGATGTCTTGTGCCGCACCATCATCCGGGCCGAGGCCACTGCTCTGGATTTGCAGAACCAGTGGCAGCTGTGCTGCATCAGCAAAAGCTCGGCCGACATGGTGTAGGCCTTGTTTTTAGCACTGCGGTTAAGGCTGTTGGTCGCTGCATTGGTGACGCCCTGCGCGTGAACCAGCAAGACCTTGCGCAGGTCAAACGTCGCGGCCGGCAACAGCCGGGCGGCATAGGGCAATGGAAAGGCAAGCGTGCTCACGCGGGCATCGGCTTCTTCAACCTTCGAGAAGTCAGCAACAAAACGGTTGAACTGATCGCACAGTTTGGTCTCCGAGCTGCTCATCTGGCGCCAGACCTGCTCACGCCGCTCCGGATCTTTTTCTCCGAGCGCCCGCATATAACCTTCGGTCAGGTTTTCCATCAGTTTTTCGATCTGGTACTTTCCGAGATGGCTTCCCAGCAAGGCGATGCGCCTGCGCTCGTCTCTTGACTTGAGCGTGAATGCGCCGACGGCGATCAGCATCGCCAGGGTTAAGAATTCCATTGCGGTTTCGGTTCGGGGTGATGGGGAAAAGAGCGAGTGTAGCGATCGGCCACGCAGAGGCGGGCTGGAGCGCAGGCCCGAGGCGCAACGCGCTGAGCGTCACGCCGCCACAAAACGCGCCTGTAGATAAGCCTTGATTTTTTCTGAATCGTAGAGCCACTGGGTGTTGCCGGCAGAATCGGTAATTTTCAGGCATGGCACCTTGGCATGACCGCCGCGTTGCAGCAGCTCCTGCCGGTCACGGCCCTCATGTTGTGCGTCGACCCGCTGGATTTTCAGTGACAGGCGGCTGATTTCCTGCCTGACCTTGATGCAGAAGGGGCAGGTCTTGTATTGGTACAAAACCAGCGACCGGCATTGCTGATCCACTTGTTCCTGCGCTGCGGGCAGGCGGGTCATACCTTTTGGCCGCGTGATGGCTTCCTTGAGCAGCATCACCGGACCGAGGATGACGCGCAGGCCTTTAAAGAAATATCGGATAAAAATTTTCATGGTCAATTTTAGGCGGCATGCTGGTCTGGCCCCGAAGCCGGGTTCAGGTAGCTGACAACGGCCCCTGAATCGCCATGAAAAAGCCGGTTGCGATCTCCTTGCTGAACGGCGTCAAACGGCGTGTGGAGCGCCAGCGCAGCGCAAACAACTGCCGTTTGAAGCGATTTTGGCAGTTTTGGCTAAAAATTAGTTAAAAAGTGCCTGTGGTCCAGTGAATTCGGGCATTAATTGCTATGAAATCAGGACTGCATCCTTATGTCGTATTCACTCATGGGTAGCTTGATAACGGGTTTTAAAACCGGGTGCAGTCGGCGAGGCCCGTCAGCCCTCCGCTCACGATCGGCCACCATTGGCCGGTTCAGTATCCGCGATCGAAGGTCTGGTGCAGACCCAATGCGGTCCTTCATGCGTCGTTAAGCACCGGCTGGTTTCGAGACAAAGCGGTAATTCCATTTCGCTTTATAAATAGCTGCTATGCAGCGTCAAGAGTGGTTCGCGACGGGCAGCTTCCTGGTAGGGCAATTGCGCTATTTTTGGGGGGCGGTCAGCCGCCGTTCCTGGTGAATTGCTTAGTGCCCAAAGTCGACATAGCGCATCGAGAAAAGCGGGCCTTGAACGAATGACTGGAGTAGGTGTCGTGCATGGGCCGATGAAGAGAACTGTTTGGAGTCATGAGTCAATTCGACAAGATACAGACCTGACTACCACCTCAACACCCGTTGTCCCAACACCGTCCCGGCCAGCGTCGGAATTGCGATCCCCAGCACGTACCAGACACCGACGAAAGGCGCGGCCGACTCCGGGCAATGCAGCGCATACACCAGTGCCCCCAGTGCCCCCGCCAACAGACCGGCGCTGGCTCCGGCAAGCGTCGGGCGAGTAGGGGCAAGACCCTTCATGGTCCAAAGTGTCGCTGCGAACAGTGGCAGCGAAATCAGCGCGATGTTCAAAGAACAGGTCTTCCAGGTATCGCCAAAGATGAGGTCAGCGCGTTGCGCTGGCGCGGCAGCGATCAGCACTGCGACCGCGACCAGCCATAGCATTAATACCGGCGCCATCAACGCTACCCATACGCCGCCAAGACGCATGCCGGGGCGGGCCAGCCGTTCGGTCGCGATAAAGCCAGCCAGCGCCAAGCAGCCAGCAAAGGCAAGTTTTATCCATAATACTAATTCGCCGGTGGCCTGGGCCAGGTCAGCGCGGACACCAAACGTAATGGCCATTAGCAACGCCGCTCCCGGAACGCCGCAGCTTAGGGCTAAAGCGAAGCGTCGGCTCACCGCGTTCGCGGGTATTGGCGCTGCACCTTTTGCGAGCATGGAAATGAGTTCGTCGGTTTTCATTTTGTTTCCCTGATTCTGGCTGCAAGGGCTTTCAGGCCCCGGTGAACACCGATCTTTACGGCCGATTCCGACATACCCGTAAGTTGCGCAGCCTCCACAACAGACAGTCCTTCCACCTTGACGTGCACGATGGGCAGGCGCTGGCGGTCGGGCAAACTGGCCAGCAGCTTGTTCAGGTCCTTCTTGGCCTCCATTGCCTCGGTGTCGGATGACGCAAACACCTCAAGCTCATCATCCAGCGGATCTGTCAGTGCCTCGCGCGACGAGCGCGCGCGCAATAGGTCTACCCACTTGTAGCGAGCGATCGCATATACCCAGGCCGTCAAGGGCTGGTCAGGAAGGTAAGTGTGTCGCTGGTTGTGCACCGCGAGTAGTGTTTCTTGTACAAGATCCTCTACTTCATCGGGGTGTTGAAAAAGCCTTTTTCTGAAATAAGCCCGCAAATGCGCACTCAACACTTTCAGAAAGAGGTGGTAGGCCACCGCATCTCCGCCCTGGCCCTGCATTAACAACTCGCGCAACTGATTTTCGCTGGTCGTGAACCGGGTATCTCTTTCTTTTATTCGTTCCATGTCGGCTTTAGGTTACAGCGAGCCCAAAAAATATTTTTTCAGATTTCGCCGGGAACTGTAACCCGTTGCCAACTCCTGACGAACTACCTATCAACCTGGAAGCAGATCATGGATTCAAACTGCGCAGGTCAAACTCATGCCGCATGCAAAACCAAGCTGGTTTTAGGTCGAAATTTTAAGGAACTTTGATGACTTCTCGAAAACGCATCGTTCACCCAGGGTGGTTACGGACCATGCACTGGCTCAATGCTTTGGCGGTCATCATTCTCATGATGAGTGGCTGGCAGATTTATAACGCCACCGCATTTCTCGGCTTCGCAATCCCCAAAAACATCACGCTGGGTGGCTGGCTGGGAGGCGCCATCCAGTGGCACTTTGCTGCCATGTGGATTTTAGGTGTGAACGGTTTTCTATATCTGGCTGTCAATCTGGCAAACGGCCGCCTGCGCCACAAGTTCTTCCCCCTTTCGCTCAAAGGGCTGCTGGCCGATCTGCTGGCCGCCCTCAAGGGCCGCCTGGCCCATGCTGATTCAGAGCACTACAACATGGTGCAGCGACTTGCTTATTTGTTTGTGATGCTCGACAGCGTTCTGCTGGTTGTTTCCGGACTGGTGCTCTGGAAGTCAGTGCAGTTCCCACTGCTGCGAGAACTTCTGTTTGGATACGAGGGGGCCCGCCGGATCCACTTCTTTGCCATGGCGGCATTGGCTGCGTTTGTGGTGGTTCATCTGGTGATGGTGGCGCTGGTGCCACACACACTGATCTATATGGTTCGCGGTCGTAAGGAGTCCATGCAATGATCATTAAATCCCCGACCCGTCTGGCCATTGATGGCGATGCTGTATTGAGAGAAGCGGTCAATCGCATCAGCCACGCCGGCAAGATTACCGTGCCTGCGCGGCGCGACTTCTTGCGCCGCTCACTAACGTTGGGCGGCCTGGCCATGCTCACCGGTTGCACGCTGGCCGATGAAACCAGCGTTGAGACGGCGCTGACCCGAATTTCCCGCATGAATGACGAAGTGCAGGGCTGGCTATTTGATCCCAAGCGCCTGGCTCCGACCTACCCCGAGTCGATGATCACACGCCCGTTTCCCTTTAACGCTTACTACGGTGAAGACGAGGTGCGTGTGGTGGAGGAAGGCAGCTATCGCCTTGAAGTCACCGGCTTGGTCGCAGACAAACACAAATGGAGCTTGCCCGAATTACGGGCCATGCCGCAAATTGACCAAGTGACGCGCCATATTTGCGTGGAAGGCTGGAGCGCCATTGGCAAGTGGGGCGGTGTTGCATTTGGCAGTTTTCTTCGGAGCGTGGGGGCAGACCTGAGCGCCAAGTACGTCGGCTTTAAGTGCGCTGACGATTACTTCACCAGCATTGACATGCCCACGGCGCTGCACCCGCAAACCGTGCTGGCGCTGACCTACGACGGCCAACCCCTGCCGCCCAAGTACGGCTTTCCGATGAAATTGCGCATGCCCACCAAGCTGGGCTACAAGAATCCCAAACACATTCAGGCGATTTTCGTCACAAATACTTACCCCGGAGGCTACTGGGAAGACCAGGGGTACAACTGGTTCGGAGGCATCTGAGCATCACCGCTCGGACGCCCTGAAAACTCGGCACTACTGCCATTTCAATATCACTTCAATGGAGTTCACTATGAAAACGATCGCCTCAGCCCTTTTGTCCATCACCCTTTTGTTTGCAGGAAGTACGGCTTTCGCTCAGGATGCCATGAATAAGGACGGCATGGCTAAAGACGGTATGAAGAAAGACACCATGGCTCAAGACCCAATGAAAAAAGACAGCATGACCAAGGACGGCATGACCAAAGACCACATGAAAAAAGACAGCATGGCCAAGGATGCTATGGCCAAGGATGCGATGGGTAAAGAAATGAAGAAGTAGGCGTGTTGGGTGGAGTGTTTTGTAGCTGCAGTTATCCGCCCGGTAATACGGGTGGTTTGCGCGTTGCAAAGCCGCGTCAACGCCAGTTGTCATGAATAAAAGCCGTTACTTCATGCGATCAACATGGGTTCAGGGCGCACGATTCAATCTGATTGAAAAAAAGGAGAGCAGGTCATGTTTGGACTATCTTCCCTAACCGCGCTGTTGAAGCTGGCTGGAGCTGCGGCCATGGTGCTGACGGCATTGGCACCTGCCTCAGCGAATTCGGCCTTGCCCAATAACAAAGCTGACAAGCCGCCAGAAACGATGAACAGCGCACAAACTGCTGTTTTCGCTGGCGGCTGTTTCTGGGGTGTGGATGCTGTGCTCAAACATGTCAAGGGTGTGTCCGACGTGGAATCGGGCTATGCTGGCGGTGGTGCGAGCAGAGCCAATTACGAGCAAGTCAGCGGCGGCGATACCATGCATGCGGAGTCCGTGTGCATTCGATTCAATCCCGCACAGGTGTCTTATCAACAACTGCTGCAGGTAGTTTTCAGCGTGGCACATGATCCCACGCAGCTCAACCGCCAAGGACCAGACGTGGGCAGCCAGTATCGTTCCGCTGTTTTTTACACTAGCGCTGATCAGCAGAAGATAGCGTCAGCCTATATCCAAAAAATCACCGACGCGCACAACTTTTCCAAACCAGTCGTCACGCAAGTGGTGCCCTTACAGCAGTTCTATCGAGCTGAGGAGCATCAGCAGAATTATCTAGCATTGCACCCTAACCAGCCCTATATCGTTTTCAACGACATGTCCAAGCTGGCGCATTTACGCCAACAGTTTCCAGTCCTGTACAAGTAAGAACTTCAATTGGTTGGCTTGTTCAGCGCGATTGGACAGTCCACGATTTCCAACTCTGCAGGTACTCCTCCCAATGCGCATTATTGCTGTAGCCAACGTACTGGATGCCCTCACTTCCAACGCAGAGGTGTGGCCAAAGACAGAAGCACTGGGGACCATCAACAATGATGCAGGCAAACATTACGATCCAACCATGCAAGCCATCTTGCACTGATCATTGCCCAGTGTGATGGAAAATATATAGGCACAAGCGCCTGAATCACGTCTGCGTGGGGCGGTTGGCCATTCATGCAAGTTGCTGCCGTTGACAAACACCTTGTTTGGCTGGTCCGCTATTTACAGTTGAACGTCTGCAATAGGTCAGGGACTTGAACAACAGGTTTTGCTCGATAGTTGGTGCTACGGTAGACGAAATCTTCGCCACATTACTGACCTTTAGCCTGTTAATGCCAACAGCTGGTTTGGAGCATTCAGTTTGAAAAGCCAAATGTCGCTTCACAGTCTGAAGCGGTCCTTTGTTCGAATCTTCCGAATGCCGGCTTCTGGCCCAAACCAGCCATTCACCAGATTTCGATGAATGCCCGCTTTCGCTGCAAAACGGAAGTCCGTTTCAGACTGACAGCGGCCAGTAGCACTTAAAACGCGGCAGTCAGCTTCCGCCCAAAGCTGACTATTGAAATAGCCGAAAGCAGCCCATAAAAGGCGTGTTGATGCATGGGATTGATCAAGTGGAGAAGTGCGCCTCATGCAGCGCGTTTGCGCCAACTACAGGCGCCGAACGCTATGTAAACGCCGAGCAAAATCGAAGAGGCGCCATCAATTATTGGGATGCAGTTTTTTCGAGACCCAGCCGCTCTCAAGTCGCGGTTGAAATATCTTTGCCCTAGCCTTTCGCGTGCTGTCTTTTTGTTTACCAAAAATACGAGAAAAAGGGAGACATGAAGTAAGAAAATAGCGAAACGGCGGCAAGGAGTTGCCGGGTTTTTCGCTATTTTTTAATAAAAACAAACTGATCAGGTCCGATGGGGACAAAGTTTTTTGTTTATCAACATTGCGTCAGGCCGGCAACTGCCGATAACACGACTCGGGTTGGTTAAAGGAGAACGACCTATGTCGTGGTTAGTCCAGCGGCTTTTCGCTGCCTGGTACTGAATCTGCCTCATCGGGGACTTTCGCAATATCCGATGCATGGTGCTCCATGTGAGTCTTTTTTCCTGGCTGCGGGGTCTTGTCCGCGCCTGGCGAAATCTCTTCGCTGCGGTGTTTCTTTTCCTGCTGCACTTTTTTGTCGTGAGCAATGTTGCGCGGGTCAGTCATGGCGTGGTTGTCCTTTTGGTAAACGCCTATCCTTGCTCAAACACGCTGCCGCAGGAGTAGGACAACTTGCCGTCGTAGCTCGGACCACGTCTTGACCAAGACTGTTGGCGCTGGGCTTGCTTGCCTCTCAATCGTGCTTGGCACTGGCTTCGTGCCCGGTCCCTTTCAAGTTCCTTTTTTCCGTACCACGCAAGGCGAAAGCCGGGCGAAACTCGCAGGCAAGCCCATCGTGGAAACCGTTATCGTCGTCGCCGCTGGTGCGGTCAGGCTCGAACGTTGGATGTCCGTAACCGGACTTACACCCGACTGTCTGCGGTTGGTCGAAGCCTGACTGACCGCCAGAACGGGTGATCGGCAGCAACCGCTGCGTAGCCGTCGTTCAAGGTGCGGGCGCGCCTGACCGCTTTAAGCCCAAAGCGGCAGACGCGACACTGATTCAGATTGCCTGCTTTCAGCCATCTGCAGGCGGTCACCGCAGGCACCGTGAGCCGCCCTGAATCGCCTTCCGCAACCCTCACCCCTGCATCAGCGCCTCAATCTCATCCGCCGCCACCGGCACGCCGCGAGTCATCAGTTCGCAGCCTTGGGCCGTCACCAGCGCGTCATCTTCAATCCGGATGCCGATGTTCCAGAATTCCTCGGGTACGCCCCTGGCGGGTCGCACGTAAATACCTGGCTCGACCGTCAGCACCATGCCGGGCCTGAGGATGCGGGAGGGCTTGCGCATCACGCTCTTGCCCAATGCGTCTTTTTCCTCGCGCGCCTTGCTGCCGGGCTCGGTGTAGTCGCCGCAGTCGTGCACGTCCATGCCCATCCAGTGGCCGGTGCGGTGCATGTAGAACTGGCGGTAAGCGCCTGATTCGAGCACGTCGTCGACCTTGCCGTGTTTGCCCTTGGGCAAGAGGCCGACGTCCAGCATACCTTCCGCCAGCACGCGCGTGGCGGCGTCGTGCGGGTCGTTGAATCGTTTGCCGGGACGGGTGGCGGTGATGGCGGCCTCTTGCGCGGCGTGCACGATGTCATAAAGCAGGCGCTGTGCCGGGGTGAACTTGCCGTCGGCCGGAAAGGTGCGGGTAATGTCGCTGGCGTAGCCTTCAAGCTCGCAGCCGGCGTCAATCAGGCAGAGCTGGCCGGGTTTGAGTTCGGCGTTGCCGGCGCGGTAATGCAGCACGCAGGCGTTGGCGCCTGCCGCGACGATGCTGGTGTAGGCCGGGAACTCGGAGCCGTGGCGACGGAACTCGTGCATCAGTTCGGCGTCGAGGTGGTATTCCCTCAAACCATTGGGCAACCCGCCTTTGATGCCTTTTTTACCGTCACGCAGCATGGCGGCCGAGGCCTGCATGGCGCGCACATGGGCGGCGGCAGAAATCTTGCCGGCGCGTCGCAGGATGGAAATTTCGTGGCTGTCCTTGACCAGCCGCATCTCGTCGAGCAGCACGCATAAATCGTGCTGGTTTCTCGGGCATTCCGTGCCTTGGCGAATGCGGGCGCGCACGGTGTCGAGCCAGCCATCGACCTGCGTATCAAGGCCTTTGTGCGTGGCGAACGGAAACCACACGGCATTCTGGTTGGCCAGCAGTGCCGGCATTTTTTCGTTCAGTTCGTCGGTGCTGAAAGCGGCGTCAACGCCGAGTTGCGCGGGGGCCGCTTTGGGCCCCAGACGTATGCCGTCCCAGATTTCACGCTCCAGGTCTTTAGGACGGCAAAACACGGTGGATGTGATGGTCTTGCCGCTGGCGTTAATCGCCAGCCAGGCGCCGGGTTCGCTGAAACCGGTCAGGTAGTAAAAGTAGCTGTCGTGGCGGTAGGGAAAGTCGCTGTCGCGGTTGCGCGAAATTTCGGGCGCGGTGGGCAGCAGGGCGATGCCGCCGCCCGCCGCTTTCAGGGCACGGCCAATGGCGGCGCGACGTTTGGCGTAAACGGCGGTGTTGCCTGGGGTATTTGTCGAGGTGCTCATGGCGCGGGATGCTTTCAGTTTCCTGGATTTTGATTCAGTTCGGCCAGCCGTGCCGGCGTGCCGACATCGGTCCACGCGCCCTCATACAGTTCGGCACTGACTTGCTGCAGGTCCATCGCCTGACGCAGCAAGGGCGCCAGCGGGGCGGCCAGGCCTTGCGGGTTGCCAAAAGGCAGCGCGTCAAACAGCGCGCGCCGGTACAGGCCTATCGTGCTGTAGGTATGGCGCGGCGCATTGTCATCGGCCGCCAGGTTGAGCGCCAGGCCGCCGGAGCTCAGGCCGAAGTCGCCGCGCGGGTTGTGCGCCGGGTTGGGCACCAGCCACAGATGGGCGAGCTTGCTGCTGGCCGCAAAGCGGCTGACGGCGGCTTGCGAGAATTCAAAACCGGGTACAAACACATCGCCGGCCAGCACCCAGAACACCTCGCCCAGCAGCGGCAGCGCGCGCGCAATGCCGCCGGCTGTCTCCAGCGCACGGCCAAACTCAGCGCCTTCATGAGAGTATGAAATTGATAGCAAACTATTGCCGTATTGATTGGACCTGCGGCCAAAATGATCCGATATCTGCGCGCCAAGCCAAGCGGTGTTAATGACCAGCTCGGTGAAGCCGCTACGGGCCAGCGCCTCGGCGTGCCAGTCGATCAGCGCCTTGCCACGTACTTCGAGCAGCGGTTTGGGCGTGCCGTCAGTGAGCGGCCGCATGCGTTCGCCGCGCCCGGCTGCCAGGATCATCGCCCGGGTGGTCGGGCTCACTGAAGTACCTTCGTGCTGCGCACTGCGGTGCGAGCTTGCTGGGGGACGGCCCGGCGCAGCGCTCATGCGGCGGCGGTCACGGAGCCGGTCGGCGCTTCCACGATGGCACCGCGCGTGAACGCGTGGCGCTTCATCCGGCCGGGCTTAAACAGGGAAATCAGGGTGTTCCTCAGGGTTTGGCCTTGCTGCAGTGGTCGCTGCCGAAATTGCAGACATGGACATCGAACGCCACGGCCGGTTGCTCTGGCCGGGTGTGAACGCAGACGTGGCTTTCGGCCAGCAAGACAGGTAGCGGTAACGCCGCGGGGGCCGTGCACGGTAGCGGGAAAAACATAAAACAGCCGGCGCACGCTGTTCAGCCCGACGGTTTGCACGGCCTCAGTGCAGACCGCACCCGGCGCGTCGGCGTCGAGCAGCCACGCGGGCTCACGGCAATGCGGGGGGAGATCGGCGGTGAGGTGCAAGCCTTGCATAAGCAGGACATTATTCCATTTCCATTGCCATTTCAATCCGTCAGGTCGTGGCTTCGCCTTGCCGTGAGGCAGCGCTGTCTGCGGCTTCGCGCCGGGTCCAGGATTGGCATGCAACCCGAGCGGGCGCATTTGTTGCCACCACTGCGCGCGGCCCTGCAGACAGCCGCTCAAGCCGCCCCCAATCCGTCGCCCGTTAAAATAGCGGATTACCCTGATTCCCGAACCTTCCGGAGCTTTTGCCTGATGGCCAATAATGAAATGATGGCGAATGCGATACGCGCACTTGCAATGGACGCTGTACAACAAGCCAACTCCGGGCATCCTGGCGCCCCCATGGGCATGGCCGACATGGCCGTAGCCCTCTGGGGCCAGCACCTCAAGCACAACCCGCAGAACCCGCACTGGTTTGACCGCGACCGCTTTGTCCTGAGCAACGGCCATGCCTCGATGCTGTTGTATGCCGTGCTGCATCTGACCGGCTACAAGCTGCCGATCAGCGAGCTCAAGAACTTTCGCCAGCTCGGCTCCAAAACCCCCGGTCATCCCGAACTGGGTTATGCCCCGGGCGTTGAAACCACCACCGGCCCGCTCGGCCAGGGCTTGAGCAATGCCGTCGGCATGGCGCTGGCTGAAAAGCTGCTGGCCAGCGAATTCAACCGCAAGGCCGGCAAAGCCGGCGGTGCGGAACACACCATCGTTGACCACCACACCTATGTTTTCATGGGTGACGGCTGCCTGATGGAAGGCATCAGCCATGAAGCCGCCGCATTGGCCGGCGCGTGGAAGCTGAACAAGCTGATTGCGCTTTACGATGACAACGGCATCTCGATTGACGGCCAGGTCGCGCCCTGGTTTATCGACAACACGCCGCTGCGCTTTACCGCCTACGGCTGGAATGTGATCGGCCCGATTGACGGCCACGATGCTGCGGTGGTTTCGGCCGCGATTGCCGATGCCAAAAAGGTCAGCGACAAGCCCACGCTGATTGTCTGCAAGACAAAAATCGGCCAGGGCTCGCCGAACCGCGCCAACACCGCCAAGGCCCATGGCGAGCCGCTCGGTGCACAAGAAATCCAGCTCACGCGTGACTTGCTGAACTGGCCTTATGCGCCCTTCGTCATCCCGCAAGAGGTCTATGACGACTGGGACGCAAAGGCCAGCGGGCTGGCGCTTGAAACCGACTGGGATGCGAAGTTCGCGGCCTACGCAGCGGCTTATCCGGAACTTGCCGCCGAGTTTGTGCGCCGCATGAAGGGCGATCTGCCCAAACGCTTTTCACAACTTGCCGTAGACACCGTCATCGGCGCGCACACCAAAGCCGAAACCGTCGCTTCACGCAAGGCCTCGCAGCTGGCGCTGGTGGCCTTTACCGCCGGCCTGCCCGAGATGCTGGGCGGTTCGGCCGACCTGACTGGCTCCAACCTGACCAACACGCCGTCAACTCCCAGCCTGCGCTTTGATTTGAATGGCGACGTGGTGCAGACCGTCAACACGGATGGCGTCAGCGTCGGCGGCCGCCACATCAACTACGGCGTGCGCGAATTCGGCATGGCGGCCACCATGAACGGTATTGCGCTGCACGGCGGTTTCATTCCCTACGGTGGTACCTTCCTCACGTTCAGCGACTATTCGCGCAACGCCATCCGCATGGCCGCGCTGATGAAGCTGCGCGTGGTGCATGTGTTCACGCATGACTCGATCGGCCTGGGCGAAGACGGCCCGACGCATCAGTCGATCGAACAGGCCGCCAGCCTGCGCCTGATTCCCAATCTGGACGTCTGGCGTCCGGGTGATACGGCCGAAACGGCAGTCGCCTGGGCCGTGGCCCTGCAAAACAAAAACAAGCCGACGGCATTGCTGCTGAGCCGCCAGAACCTGCCGTATGCGCCCAAAAACGACCTTGGCCAGATCAGCAAGGGCGCTTACGTGCTGGCCGAGCCCGCGGAAGTCGGCCTGAATAAAAAAATGCAGGCCATCATCATCGCCACCGGCTCGGAAGTGCAGCTGGCGCTGAAGGCGCAAGAGCTGCTGGCGAGCTACAAAATTGCCGTGCGTGTGGTTTCCATGCCCAGCACGACGACGTTTGACCGGCAAAAGACCGCCTACAAATCCGAAGTCCTGCCCGAAGGCATCCCCCGCATCGCGGTGGAAATGGGCGTGACCGGAGGCTGGTGGAAATACGGCTGCGCGGCCGTGGTCGGCATCGATACTTATGGCGAATCGGCACCAGCGCCGGCGCTGTTCAAGCACTTCGGCTTCACGCCCGAAAACGTGGCCGATACCGTGCGCAAGGTGTTGATGAAAAAATGATGCCGACCCGGCGGTGTGGCCGGACCGGAAATTGACAGATTAACTTCAGGAGCTAGAGCACATGACTATCAAGATGGGTATTAACGGCTTCGGCCGCATTGGCCGCAACGTGTTGCGCGCCGCCGTGCAGAACTTCAGCGACATCGAAATCGTCGCCATCAACGATCTGCTCGAGCCGGAGTACCTCGCCTATATGCTGCAGTATGACTCGGTGCATGGCCGCTTCAAGGGCGAGGTTTCGGTCGAGGGCAACACCCTCATCGTCAACGGCAAGAAAATCCGCCTGACCCAGGAGCGCGACCCCGCCAATCTAAAGTGGAACGAAGTCGGCGCCGATGTGGTGCTGGAAGCCACTGGCCTGTTCCTTGACAAGGCCTCCGGTGAAAAGCACCTGGCTGCGGGCGCCAAAAAAGTCATTTTTTCGGCACCGTCTAAAGACGACACGCCGATGTTCGTTTTCGGCGTGAACGAAAAAACCTATGCCGGCCAGGCCATCATCAGCAACGCCAGCTGCACCACCAACTGCCTCGCGCCCGTCGTCAAGGTGCTCAATGACAAATGGGGCATCAAGCGCGGCCTGATGACGACTGTGCATGCGGCGACCGCCACGCAAAAAACGGTGGACGGTCCGAGCAACAAGGACTGGCGCGGCGGCCGCGGTATTCTGGAAAACATCATCCCGTCGTCAACCGGCGCCGCCAAGGCCGTCGGCGTGGTGATTCCCGAGCTCAACAAAAAGCTCACCGGCATGAGTTTTCGCGTGCCAACGTCGGATGTCTCGGTGGTCGACCTGACCTGCGAGCTCAACAAGGAAGCCACGCTCAAGGAAATATGCGCCGAGATGAAGGCGCAGAGCGAAGGCGCGCTCAAGGGCATCCTGGGCTACACCGAGGACAAGGTCGTGG
>NZ_JABBPF010000167.1 GCF_012927415.1 Polaromonas sp.
GGCGTGCTGGCCATGTGGGCCTCGCATCTGCACCAGTCGCTGGGACTGTCGCTGTCGGTTGCCGGTGCCATCGTGGCGCTGTTCGGCCTCGGAGGCATGCTCTACATGGCCATGGGCCGTCACCTGATTCGCCGTCATGGCCAGCAGGCGCTGGTCCTTTCCGGCGGCGCGCTGGTCGGCGTGAGCGCGCTGGTGCTCGCCTACACGCCGCACTGGCTACCGGCCATACCGGCCAGTCTACTGGGTGGCTTTGGTTTTTTCATGTTCCACAACACCATGCAGGCCAACGCCACGCAGATGGCTCCCGAAGCGCGCGGCACTGCGGTGTCGCTGTTTGCGTCGTTTGTTTTTGTGGGCCCGGGAATTGGGGTAGTGCTGGCCGCCAGTTTCATCGACCGCATCGGCACCGGCGCCGTGATTGCGCTGGGCGGCGGGGCGATGGCGCTGGAGGGCGTTTACTTTGCCTGGGCGCTGCGGCGGCGCGATGCGCGGTTGCGTGCCGCCTGAGCGCGCGGCGGCGCTGGTGCAGCTTCGGATGGTTTGCACTTTTTGCGGCATGGGCGTGCTTCAGTCCCCGCGCGATTGGTTGGCCTGATTTCACCAGCCGCCGATTCAAAAGGCGATGGATGCTTTAAAACCGGCACCCTCAGTCCAGCGCCGCGCAAGCGGAAACACGGGCTACAGGCGACTCGTTCCATTCACACTGTTGGCGGCGTCTGCATGCCACGCTATCGCCGCAAACGCAAGCTGGCCGGGCTGCCGGTCCGGTTTTTTCTGCCTGTGCGCGCCGCTGGCAGGCTGCGGCAACACACCGGCTGACTCAGCCAGCAAGGATATGAAGGAACGGCTGGCGGGCACCTGGCTCAGGAAGCTTGAGGAAGACGGCATTCGCGTGCGGCGTCAATGGGGTGCTGCAACCGGACGACCAGTTTGCCGGGCTGACGCCTGTCACCGATGTAACGGATCAAAATGAAAGTGACGGATTCGGAACCAGTCCTGGACGCCAACCGCAAACCGCAAACCGCAAACCGCAAACCGCAAACCGCAAACCGCAGACATAACCGTAGCTATGGTGAGGATTCGAAACGACAGACTGGATTCAAAGATGCGTTTTCATGTCCGATATTTCTGGGTTGGTGTACTGCTGTGATGCCTTCTGGTAATGCGCGAAGATCGCCTCGATGAGTGACTTGGCGTAAGCCGGCAGCGTCTCGCGTTCGCGCACGAGGATGTAGCGCTCGCGCACGCTCCAGGGCTCCAGCAACTCGACCAGCGCAAGATTCATGCTGTCCTGGTTGCGCCGCGCCGCGCTTTCGGGAACGATGCCGACGCCGACGCCAGCACCGATCATGCGGCACATCGCGTCGAAGCTGCTGAGCTGGATACGCAGCTTCAGCGGCTTGCCCAGCTTGTCCGTCACCTGCGCCAAAAAGGTCTGCAAGGTGCTTCCCTGCTGCATGCCCACGGCGTCTTCCTCCAGCGTTTCGGCAAAGGCGATGGATGTGTAGGTGGAAAACGGATGCGCCCGGGCGGTTACCAGCACCAGCCGGTCGGTGCTGAAATGCAGGGCCTGCAAGCCCAGCGTGTCGACCTGACCCGCCACGATGCCGATGTCGGCGCGCCCGTCAAGCACGCCGCGGGCAATTTCAGCATTCGGTTTTTCCTGAAGGTCGATATTTACACGCGGGTTTCCGGCAAGAAAACCCGGCAGGATTTCGGGCAGAAAATCCGTCACCGCCGTGGTGTTGGCAAACACCCTGACATGACCGCGCAGGCCGCCGCCATATTCCTGCAGATCGGTGCGCAGTCGCTCGGCCTGCCGCAACACACCACGCGCGTGGTGCAAAAAGGCTTCGCCGGGCGGACTCAGGCGCATGCCGCGGGCTTCGCGGTAGAGCAGTGGCAGGCCGGCCTGCGCTTCCAGCGCCTTGATGCGCGCACTAGCGGCGGCCAGCGAGAGATGCTGCCGGGCGGCGGCGCGCGTCAGATTGCCTTCTTCGGCGGTGAGGACGAAAAGACGCAGGTCGGTGAGGTCAAAATGCATGGGGAATGGTAGCGCGTTGCGGGTCAGCCTTCGTAAATTCAGAAGGCCAAGTCTTGAAATCAGTGATTGCCTTCCTCGCTGGAAACGGTGAACATATCTGTAAAACAGGAGTCAAGCGCATGTTCAATTCCCTTTCTGCTCGTCTGCCGCGCCGCGCCTTGATCGTGACTGCGCTGGCATGGCTGGCTTGCATGGGCGCCCTGGCACAGACGGCCTACCCGAGCCGCCCCATCGTGATGGTCGTACCCCAGGCGGCGGGTGGCACGAATGACATCGTCGGCCGGGTGGTGAGTCAGAAGCTTGGTGAAGTGCTTGGCACCTCCGTGGTGGTCGAAAACCGGCCTGGCGCCGGCGGCAATATTGGCACCCAGGCGGTGGCCAGGGGTGCCAAAGATGGTTACACCCTGCTCATGACCATCAGCAGCAGTCAGGCGATCAATCCGGCGCTCTACAAAAACCCGGGTTTTGATCCCGTGAAGGATTTCCGGCCCGTGAGCCTGATCGGCTCGGTTCCCAATGTGCTGCTGGTGCATCCGTCCTTCCCGGCGAAGAATGTTGCCGAGTTGCTGGCACTGGCCAAAGCGAGGCCGGGCCATTATCAATATGCTTCTGCCGGCAATGGCACGCTGAACCATCTGCTGGGGGAAATGCTGAACACCATGGCCGGAGTGTCGCTCCAGCATGTTCCCTACAAGGGCGTGGCCCCGGCGCTCAATGACGTGCTGGGGGGTCAGCTGCCCATGCTGTTTGCCAGCTTGCCGTCGTCGCTGGCGCACATCAAGGCTGGCAAGCTGCGCGTGTTAGCCGTCAGCGGTGCCACCCGTTCACCTGTTTTGCCCGATGTGCCGACCGTGGCGGAAACCCTTCCCGGCTACAACGGCACACTGTGGGTCGGTCTTTTCGCGCCGGCTGGCGTGCCGCCGGAAGTGCTCGCCCGCCTGCAGGACGGCATGACCAGGACACTGGCATCCACAGAGCTGCGCGCCACGCTGGAAAAGCAGGGTGTGGAACTGGCGGGCAGTCCCGAGCAGCCTGTAAGCCCGGAGCAGTTTGCGGCGCTGCTGGCCGAAGACATCGCCAAGTGGGCGCGCATCGTCAAGTCGTCAGGCGCGGCGGTCGACTGACGTGTCACTAGGGGTGATTGGCATCCCGCCATGCGCGCTCAATCCCGCAGTCGGGGCGCGGCCACATCGAGGCGGTCATGCGCAAGGCAGGCCGCAGCGGCGAACCGGACTGATTGAATTTTTATCCTGGAGCTACCGTTAATGATCAAAACCACAACCGACCAATACCAGGATATCCGCGATGCGGTGCGCGCGCTATGCGCCGGATTTCCAGACGAATACCACCGCAAGATCGACGCTGAGCGCGGCTACCCCGCGTCTTTTGTCGATGCATTAACCAAAGCCGGCTGGCTGGCCGCCATGATCCCTCACGAGTACGGCGGGTCCGGTCTGGGCCTGACGGAGGCTTCGGTAGTCATGGAAGAAATCAACCGCAGCGGCGGCAATTCGGGTGCCTGTCACGGCCAGATGTACAACATGGGCACGCTGCTACGCCATGGCTCCCAGGCGCAAAAAGAGCTGTACCTGCCAAAAATAGCCACCGGCGAGTGGCGCTTGCAGTCGATGGGCGTGACCGAGCCGAGCACCGGCACCGACACCACCAAGATCAAGACCACCGCCGTGAAAAAAGGTGACCGCTATGTGGTCAACGGCCAGAAAGTCTGGATTTCGCGTGTGCAGCATTCCGACTGGATGATTTTGCTGGCGCGCACCACGCCGCTTGCCGAGGTCAAGAAAAAGACCGAAGGCATGTCGATCTTCATGGTCGATTTGCGCCAGGCCGAAAAGACCGGCATGACGGTGCGGCCGATTCCCAACATGGTCAATCACGAAACCAACGAACTGTTTTTCGAGAACCTCGAAATCCCTGAAGAAAACCTGATTGGCCAGGAAGGCCACGGTTTCAAATACATCCTGGACGGGCTGAACGCCGAACGCACGCTGATTGCGGCCGAGTGCATCGGCGACGGCTACTGGTTCATCGACCGGGTGACGAAATATGTCAACGAGCGCGTGGTGTTCGGACGCCCGATAGGGCAAAACCAGGGCGTGCAGTTTCCGATTGCGGAGGCCTATATCGAGATCGAGGCCGCCAACCTGATGCGCTACCAGGCGTGCCAACTGTTCGATGCCCACCTGCCCTGCGGTGCCCAGGCCAACATGGCCAAATACCTGGCGGCCAAGGCGAGCTGGGAGGCGGCGAACGCCTGCATCCAGTTTCATGGCGGCTTCGGCTTTGCCAACGAATACGACATTGAGCGCAAGTTCCGCGAGACCCGGCTCTACCAGGTGGCACCGATCTCGACCAACCTGATCCTCAGCTATGTGGCCGAGCACGAGCTGGGCCTGCCGCGCTCCTTCTGACAGACGGGAACAGACATGACACGACCGCTTGAAGGCATCACCGTTGTTTCGCTCGAACACGCGATTGCCGCGCCTTTTTGCACCCGCCAGCTGGCCGACCTCGGCGCGCGTGTCATCAAGGTCGAACGCCCCGGCGTCGGCGACTTTGCGCGCGCTTACGACAGCCGCGTCAGGGGCCAGGCCTCGCATTTCGTGTGGACCAACCGCTCCAAGGAAAGCCTGACACTCGACCTCAAACAGCCCGCGGCGCTGGCGACGCTGAAAGCGTTGCTGGGTCAAGCCGATGTGCTGGTGCAAAACCTGGCGCCCGGCGCAGCGGCTCGCATGGGGATTTCCTTTGAAGCGCTCAGTAAAGAGCATCCGCAACTAATCGTCTGCGATATTTCGGGCTACGGCGACGACGGCCCCTACCGCGACAAAAAGGCCTATGACCTTTTGATCCAGAGCGAAGCCGGCATGCTGTCGATCACCGGTACGCCCGAGGAGCCTTCAAAAGCGGGCAATTCGATGGCCGACATTGCGGCGGCCATGTATGCCTACACGGGCATCATGGCCGCGCTGTTGCAGCGTCACAAAACCGGTAAGGGCAGCCACATTGACGTGTCCATGCTGGAGTCGCTGGGCGAGTGGATGGGTTACCCGCTGTATTACGCCTTCGAGGGCGCGCCGCCGCCGCCGCGCACTGCGGCCTCGCACGCCAGCATCTACCCTTACGGCCCGTTTCAGGCGGGCGATGGCGGAACGGTGATGCTGGGCCTGCAAAACGAACGCGAATGGAAGCTGTTTTGCGAGGTCGTGCTGCACGACGCTGCGCTGGCCGCAGACCCCCGTTTTGACAGCAATGCGCGGCGCAATGAGAACCGAGCCCCGCTCAAGTCCCTCATTCTGGCCACCTTCGCCGGGCTGGACACCGCCCAGGTGGTGGCCAGGCTGGACCTGGCGCAGATTGCCAACGCCCGCATGAACAGCATGGCCGATGTCTGGGCGCATCCCCAGCTCAAGGCGCGTGAGCGCTGGCAGATGGTTGGCTCGCCTGCTGGCGACATTCCCGCGCTGTTGCCGCCGGGCCGGAACAACAGCTTTGACTACCGCATGGACGCCATTCCCGCTGTGGGCCAGCATACCGATGCCATCCTGCGCGAACTGGGGCAGGGCGATGAATCGATTGCCCGGATGCGCGCGGACGGGGCGATCTGAAGGGTCTCCGCAAGCCGGCTGTTTGCTATTAAAAGCATAGCTACTTATGCCGATATCTATTCGACATGACTGGTATTTTATATAAAAGGATGACTTTCATGAGATCTCCCGCTGCCCAGCTTGCCGCCTTTGCGGCTGGCCTGCGTTTTGACGCGATTCCCGGACCCGTGGTGCGCCGGGCCGAGGATCTGCTGGTTGACTGGTTCGGCTCGGCCGTCGCCGGCCATGGTGCGCGCCCGGTAAAAAGTATAATGCGCTTTGCGCAGGCCATGGGCCCGGCGTCCGGCCCGGCCGAGGTGATTGTCAGCCGGCAGCGCACCAGTCCCTACTTGGCTGCCATGGCCAACGCCGCAGCGTCGCATGTGGCAGAACAGGACGACGTGCACAACGGCTCCGTGTTTCATCCGGCCACGGTCGTTTTTCCGGCAGCGATGGCGGTGGCTCAGGCTATCGGTTCCAGCGGGCAGCAACTGCTCACCGCCTCGGTTGTGGGCTACGAGGTTGGTATCCGGGTCGGTGAATTCCTGGGCCGTTCTCACTACAAGGTGTTTCACACCACGGGCACGGCAGGCACCCTGGCCGCAGCGGCAGCTGTCGGTCATCTGCTGGGGCTCGATGCACGGCAGATGCAGCACGCGTTCGGCTCGGCCGGCACGCAGTCGGCGGGGCTGTGGGAGTTTTTGCGCACAGCGGCCGACAGCAAGCAGCTGCATACCGCGCACGCATCGGCTGCCGGGCTGATGTCAGCCTACCTGGCGCAGGACGGCTTCACTGGAGCGGCGGACATTTTTGAAGGTCCGCAAGGAATGGCTGCCGGCATGTCAAGCGATGCCGATCCGGCCAGGCTCACCGATGGTCTGGGCACGCGCTGGGCCACGGCCGAGACCTCGTTCAAATTCCACGCCTCATGTCGCCACACGCACCCGGCCGCCGACGCGCTGCTGCAAGTCATGCAGGTCCATGGCCTGAAGCCCGAAGACCTGACGCGTGTCATCACCCAAGTTCACCAGGGCGCAATTGACGTGCTCGGCCCGGTGCTCCGGCCCGAGACCGTGCATCAGGCCAAGTTCTCCATGGGAACGGTGCTGGCGCTGGTGGCGCGTTTCGGCCACGCCGGGCTGGTCGAGTTCGACCAGCATTTCCTGGACGACAGCACGCAAAGCCTGGCAGGCCGCGTCAGCATGGTGCTGGACGCCGAGGTTGATGCGGCCTATCCGCGGCGCTGGATCGGCAAGGTGACGGTGCACACCAGCGACGGCCGGGTGCTGCATGGCCGTGTGGACGAGCCCAAGGGCGACCCCGGCAATACGCTGGGGCGTGAAGAGATCAGCGCCAAGGCGCTGCGACTGGCGGCTTTCAGCGGCGGTGCGACAGCCGCCGAAATGCAGACTGCGGTCGATGCACTGTGGCAGATTGCCAGCGCTTCAATCGTGACCCCCTTGCTGCCGCGTGCCTGCTGAGCGATGAAACCGGAAATCCTCATGCCATCGTCACTGGCCTGGGCGCGCTCCTTTCTGTTTGTCCCGGCCAATCGCCCCGAACGCCATGCCAAGGCGCTGGCATCTGGTGCGGATGCGGTAATCATCGACCTCGAAGACGCCATCGCGCCGGCTGACAAGCTGTCAGCCCGGCAAACCCTGGTGCAGGCGTTTGCCGGCCTGGACATGGCCCAGCGCGCGCGCCTGCTGGTGCGCATCAACGCGGCAGGCACGCCCTGGCATTCCGACGATCTGACCGCCATGCAGACTATGGCCGCACAAGGCTTGGCTGCCGTCATGGTTTCCAAGGCTGAATTGGTTCAGACGCTGGCACAAGTCGCTGCCGCTGTCGGTCCGGCCTGTGCGCTGCTGCCGCTGATCGAGTCGGTCGCGGGACTTGATGCGGCCAACGCGCTGTCGGTTTGCCCACAAGTGCTGCGGCTGGCTTTTGGGCACCTTGATTTTCAGGCCGATGCGGGCCTGGCCTGCGGCCTTGATGAATCCGAACTGGTTCCCGTGCGGCTGGTGCTAGTGCTGGCTTCGCGCCGCGCTGGTCTGGCCGCGCCGGTTGACGGCATTTCGCCAGGGACCCAGAACACCGCCCAGCTGTCGCTGGATGCTGCGCGTAGCCGGCGCGGCGGTTTTGGCGGTAAGCTCTGCATCCATCCGGCACAGGTGGCCGTGGTCAATGCGGCATTTGTGCCCGGCGCGGCCGAGCTTGCGTGGGCCGATCGTGTGCAGCTTGCATTTGACGCGGCCGGTGGCGGCGTGTTCAGCCTCGATGGCCGCATGGTGGACGCGCCTGTGCTGCTGCTGGCGCAGCGTACCCTGGCGCAGGCCGCCGCGCACAAAGGGGTTTGACCGGATGCGCGAGCGGCCCTGATGCCTCAAGCTCAAAGTCTCACGCGTGTATGTTTTTGCAACTTAAATGTTGATTAAGGAAAGAGACACTATGAAACTCAAACTAAAGGCCGTGCTGATGGCCTCGACGGTATCGCTCGCCGCAGGCTTCGCCTTGCCCGCGCTGGCACAAGCGTCATTCCCGGATCACCCGGTTTCGCTGGTCGTGCCCTTCGCGGCGGGCGGCCCGACGGACGTTGTGGCCCGCATGATCGCCATTCCCATGGGCAAGTCGCTGGGGCAGACCGTGCTGGTGGAAAACGCAGTCGGCGCGGGCGGCACGATTGCCTCGACCAAAGTGGCGCGCGCCGCGCCCAATGGCTACACCATTCTGATTCATCACATGGGCATGTCCACGGCGCCGGCCCTTTACAAGAAGCTGGCCTTCGATCCGCTGAAGGACTATGAATACATCGGCCAGGTGGTCGATGTTCCCATGACCCTGCTGGCGCGCAAGGACTTTCCGGCCAACAACCTGAAAGAACTGCAGGCCTACGTGAAGGTCAACAAGGACAAGATCTCGCTGGCCAACGCCGGTCTGGGTGCAGTGTCGCACCTGTGCGGCCTGCTTTTCATGAGCCAGCTTGGGGTCGAGCTCAACACCATTCCTTACAAGGGAACCGGCCCGGCCATGAACGATCTGCTGGGCGGCCAGGTGGATCTGCTTTGCGACCAGACCACGCAGACTGTGCCGATGATCAAGGACGGCCGCGTCAAGGTGTTTGGGGTGACCACGCTCAAGCGCCTGACCGCTTTGCCGAACGTCCCCACGCTCGACGAGCAAGGGATGAAGGGCTTTGAAGTGAAGGTCTGGCACGGCATGTATGCACCCAAGGGCACGCCAAAGCCAATCCTGGACAAGCTCACAGCCGCGTTGCAAGTGGCGATGCAGGACCCGATGGTCAGGCAGCGCATGACCGATTTGAGTTCTGAAATTGTTCCGATGGACAAGATCAGCGCCAATGGCCTGAAGAGTCACCTCGAGGCCGAAATCGCCAAGTGGGGACCGGTGATCAAAAAAGCAGGCGTTTACGCGGATTAATGGCGATTTAAGCCTGCTGTCCAGGTAAATCGGGCACCACGCGCTATCAAATTAGAATTTTTCGGCGTTTCACGGTCCTCGGCGGCTACACCTTGGGCCCCATGGCGCTTCTTTTACGGATGTTTTGGGGTTGCTGATCGGCTTGCCCTGCGATACGCTGCGCCAGTAATGACACCAGCAGGCCTTTGATCGCCCAAGCAGCTAAAGCTTGAGCATTTTTATTGTAAGGTGACGGACCTTGACCCCGGCACTGGCTCCGCAGTTAGGGCTGCTTGGTTCCCCATCTGACCCGGTTGGCCGCTTTACCATGCGGGAAGGCCCGTCGCATTGGATTATAAGGGGCTTGGCGATGACCTTTCCAGCCCGGCTAATATTTGGGGGCTGCAGGGCAGGGTGATGTTGCGGCCCTGGTCTGCCGTCTGGCGCGAGGCCGGTGTCTGGACAAGGCCGCGAGCCCGCTGCAGCGACCGTCCGCCATGTGCGCGGAAAAAGCGCAAGCCGGGCAAGCAGCTAGAGGCCATGCCGGCTGTTCGCCAACAGGCACAATCGGGTATTCAACACTGCAGTTCAAGGAGTGCCCCGATGCCATGCGTCGTTTTTAATCAAAAGGGTGGGGTTGGCAAGTCCACCATCACCTGCAATCTGGCCGCCATCAGCGCAAGTCAGGGGTTGCGCACTCTGGTCATTGATCTGGACCCGCAGGGCAATTCCAGTGCTTATCTGCTTGGCGGGCACGCGACCCGGGATCAACCCAATGTCGCCGGATTTTTTGAAAACACTCTGAGCTTCAACTTGCGCAAGGTGTCGCCCGCCGAATTCATCGTGGCCACGCCGCATGAGGGTCTTGACCTGATGCCGTCCAGCCCTTTGCTGGACGAGTTGCAGGCCAAGCTGGAGTCACGGCACAAGATTCTCAAATTGCGGGAGGCACTCCAACAGCTGGCAGCTGACTACGACCGTATTTACATCGACACGCCGCCAGCCTTGAATTTTTATACCCGTTCGGCGCTGATTGCGGCACGCGGTTGTCTGATCCCGTTCGACTGCGACGACTTTTCACGCAAGGCGCTGTACACCCTACTGGAAAATGTGAAGGAAATCCAGGCCGATCACAATCCCGAGCTGGTGGTTGAGGGAATTGTGGTGAACCAATTCCAGCCCCGCGCCAATTTGCCCCAGCGCATCGTCAATGAATTGATTGCAGAAGGGCTGCCCGTGCTGCAGCCTTACTTGCCTGCCTCCGTCAGAATCCGTGAATCCCATGAGCAGTCGCTGCCGATGATTTACCTCGATCCGGGTCACAAACTGACGCAGGCGCTGGTGGCGTTACACGAAACACTGAAGCGCTGATCCCGGTACTTCGCGGTCTCGGACTGCGGACGCCTGATATGGCAGTTCAGGCCAGCCGGCGCCTGTCCACACGCCGGACCTGCTGAACGCAATGGGTGAGCTATACGACACTGAACTGAGCCCGGGTCTTTCGCGTCTATAGGTGGCAGAGTGCGGTGCCCTGCATATGCAGGATCGCGGTGGCCTTGTATTGCAAACCCCTGGCATGGTAGCGCCAGCAGCTGCAGACGCTATCGAGGCCAAGGCAGCCCAGGCGCTGATCCGGAAGAACCATTGCACGGTGTGCCATGCCGTTGACAAAAAGCCGAGAGGTCCTAGTTTTGCAGATATTGCAAAAAAACAGGCAGCCAAGGTCGATTAGCTGACCGCTAAGATCCTCACCGGTGGTTCAGGGATTTGGGGGCCGATCCCCATGCTGCGCCAGTCGCCGGGCGTGGCGCTGTCAAATGCAGCCTGTGGATCACTCCATTGGCGTGTATGAATAAGTTGATTGGTATTTGCCTAACTATGAGGAAGAATTTTATGCAAACGCGCAGACAAGCAGTCCAGAAAGCCGCCGTTGTGGCCGGCCTGCTGGCGTCCACAAGTCTATTTCCCCAATTCGCCTTCGCCTTTAGCAAAGATGCGTTTGAAGCCAAAAATACTCGGGACGCACTCCAGGCTCTTGGCGCTGGCGGCCTGACCGAAAGCAAGGACGTCATCCTTACCGCCCCTGACATCGCCGAAAACGGTGCGGTGGTTCCGTTCGCCGTCAGCACCACGCTGCCGGGGGTCAAAAGGCTGCTGATTTTGGTGGAGAAAAACCCAGCCTCGTTGATTGCCCTGTTCAATGTTTCCGAAAGCATCGAGCCCGCTTTTTCCACCCGCGCCAAGATGGCCCAGTCTTCCGACGTATACGCCGTCGCTCTTATGGCCGACGGCAAGGCGATGTATGCAAAGAAGGAAGTCAAGATAACGCTAGGCGGCTGCGGCGGTTGATTGTTCCGCAGGCACATTCACACACCAAGTCATGACAGGTTAGGAGCAAAAAAATGGCAGATCCGATGCGCATTCGCGCCCAGGTAGCAGGCGATAAAGCTACTGTTCGCGTTCTCATGGCGCATGAAATGGAAAGCGGTCAACGCAAGGACGCTGGCGGCAAGATCGTTCCGGCCTGGTATATCCAGGAAGTTACTGCCTCCCACAATGGCAAGCCCGTGCTCACCGCTGAATGGGGTCCTGGAGTGTCGAAAAACCCCTTTTTGCAGTTTGTTGTCAGGGGTGCCAAGGCGGGTGACAAAATTGGCGTGAGCTGGAAAGACAACCGGGGCGACACCCGCAGCGACGAAGCCACGGTGTCCTGACTGCCTCCGGGCGCGAAAGGAAAAGTGGAAGGCTTACCCTTTTTTACTTCAATCGAAAACAGGTAAAAGAGGGGGCCGCGAGGACGAAAAGGGCACGGTCGCGGATTGCGCTAATCTGTCTGCCAGAGGCCGTCCGAAAAAAAATTTGCAGGCGACTGGGAAGCTGGCAAAGCGCTTGTACAAAGCGGTCGCGGGATGATCTGGATTTCGAGGTCTTATGAGGCCTGCTTCAACATACCGCGTGCCTGACATATGAGTATTTGACCGGGTTCCAGATCAAGGATATTGTGGCCTTGCTGCTCAATCCCAAATCGCCCGTCAACCGCTGATACGGCCCCATCCGGCAGACGCCGGCTTTTTATTTCCTGTCATTTCTGGCGACTGTATGAATTTGACCAAACGCGAATTTTTTCAGGTGCTGGGCGCAGGCACCATGGCCGGCATGAGTCTGGGGACTTACGCGGACGCGGACGCTGCCTCTGCAAGCAACGGGCTGTATGACATCCCGAAGTTCGGCAATGTGTCCTTTCTGCACATGACCGATTGTCACGCGCAGCTCAAACCGATTTATTTTCGCGAACCCAGCATCAACATCGGTCTCGGTGCCATGAAAGGGAACCTGCCTCATCTGGTGGGCGAGCATTTGCTGAAGGTGGCCAACGTGCGCCCCGGCACGGCTGAGGCTTATTCCTTGAGCTATCTGGACTATGAAAAGGCAGCCCGGCGTTATGGAAAAGTCGGTGGTTTTGCGCACCTGGCGACGCTGGTCAAGCGAATGAAGGCCAGCCGACCCGATGCGCTGCTGCTCGACGGTGGCGACACCTGGCAGGGGTCCGGAACGGCGCTTTGGACACATGGTCAGGACATGGTGGACGCCAGCAAACTGCTGGGTGTGGACGTGATGACCGGCCATTGGGAATTCACCCTGGGCATGGAGCGGGTGAAAGAAATTGTTGAGAAAGACTTTGCCGGCAAGGTCGATTTTGTCGCCCAGAACATCAAGACACAGGATTTTGGCGACCCGGTGTTCAAGCCTTATGTGATTCGAGAAATCAATGGGGTACCCTGCGCAATCATCGGCCAGGCTTTCCCCTATACCCCGATTGCCAACCCGCGCTACATGATGGCGGACTGGGCGTTTGGCATCCAGGAAGAAAACCTGCAGAAGATGGTCGACGAGGCGCGTGGGAAGGGCGCGCAGGTCATCGTCGTTCTGAGTCACAACGGCATGGATGTGGACCTGAAGATGGCGGGGCGAGTCAGCGGCATCGACGCCATCATGGGCGGCCATACGCACGATGGCATGCCGGTGGCCGTGCTGGTGTCGAACAAGGGCGGCAAGACCATCGTCACCAACGCGGGCTCCAACAGCAAGTTTCTGGGCGTGCTTGACTTCGATGTCAAGGACAAGCGGGTGGCGGACTTTCGCTACAAGCTGCTGCCGGTATTTGCCAACATGCTGCCAGCAGACGCTGAAATGGACGCGCTCATCACCCGGGTGCGCGGGCCGTATGAAGCCAAACTGGCCGAAAAGCTGGCGGTCACTGAGGGCGCGCTTTACCGCCGTGGCAACTTCAACGGCACCGGCGACCAGTTGCTGGTCGATGCGCTGATGGAGGTGCAGGGTGCCGAAATTGCCTTTTCTCCCGGTTTTCGCTGGGGCACAACGCTGCTGCCAGGCCAAGCCATCACGCGCGAATGGTTGATGGACATGACGGCCACCACCTATTCCTACGCCACTGTCACCGAGATCAGCGGCGAAACCATCAAGACCGTGCTTGAGGACGTGGCCGACAACCTGTTCAACCCCGACCCTTACTACCAGCAAGGCGGTGACATGGTGCGCGTTGGCGGGCTCCAGTACAGCTGCACGCCAGCGGCCGGCATGGGCAAACGTATCGACGACATGCGCCTGAACGGAAAGCCGATCGAGGCGGATAAGCAATACAAGGTGGCGGGCTGGGCACCGGTGGCAGAAGAAGCGCGGACGGCCGGCAACCCGATGGTCTGGGATGTGGTGGAAACCTGGCTCAAGGCCCGCGGCGGCAAGGTGGCGCGGCGCGAGCTCAACACCCCGAAGCTCGAAGGCGTCAAGGCCAACCCGGGCTACGCAGCCTGACCGACCCTCATCCTTGCCTGCAGTGGCTTTGGGCACTTGCCGGGGCTTTCGGCATCGGTCAATTTAGAATGGCCCGATGTCCTATCTAGTTCTTGCCCGCAAATACCGTCCCCGAAATTTCTCTGAAATGGTCGGTCAGTCACATGTGGTGCAGGCGCTTGGCAATGCGCTCAACACTGGACGATTGCACCATGCCTACCTTTTTACCGGTACCCGGGGCGTGGGAAAAACGACTGTTTCCCGCATTCTTGCCAAGTCACTTAATTGCACCGGCGTTGACGGGCAGGGCGGCATTACTGCTGAACCGTGTGGGGTATGCGACGCTTGCAGAGACATTGACAGTGGCCGCTTCGTGGATTACACCGAGCTGGACGCTGCGTCGAACCGCGGGGTCGATGAAATCGCGCAGCTGCTGGAGCAGGCGGTTTACAAACCGGTGGTCGGCCGTTTCAAGGTCTTCATGATTGACGAGGTTCACATGCTCACGAACACGGCGTTCAACGCCATGCTCAAGACGCTGGAAGAGCCCCCCGAGTACCTCAAATTTGTGCTGGCCACGACTGACCCGCAAAAAGTGCCGGCGACTGTGCTCTCCCGCTGTTTGCAGTTCAACCTTCGGCCGATGGCACCTGAGACAGTGCTTGAGCATCTGGTGCAGGTGCTGGGCGCTGAAAACGTTCCCGCCGAGCCGCAGGCCCTGCGCCTGCTGTCGCGCGCGGCGCGCGGCTCCATGCGCGACGCATTGTCACTGACCGACCAGGCCATCGCATTTGGCTCGGGCAGGCTCGATGAAGCCAGTGTGCGCGTCATGCTGGGCAGCGTCGACCGCAGTTATGTGTTTCGCCTGCTCGACGCGCTGGCACGGGGCGATGGCCGCACGGTGGTTGAAACTTCCGAAGTGCTGCGCCTCAACGGCCTGAGTGCTGCCGCCACTCTGGAAGAGATGGCAACCGTGTTGCAGCGCATGGCAGTGTTGCAGACGGTGCCCGACATGGGCCGGGATGACGATGATGCCGATCCCGAAATTGCCGAAACGGCGCGGCTTGCGCGGGCGATGCCTGCCGACGAAACGCAACTGCTCTACAGCATGTGCCTGCATGGGCGCGGCGAGCTGGGCCTTGCGCCCGACGAATACGCGGCGCTGACCATGGTTTTGCTGCGTTTGCTGGCGTTCAAGCCTTCGCAGGCCCGCACGTCTACCGCACCCTTGCCGTCACACCCACCTGAGGGACAAGCAGTGACGGGGAGCGCCGCCGAGCCTGCAAAAAAGCCGCTGGCTAAACGACCGGTAGGTCCCACCGCGGAAGCCCTGCAGGTCAGTGCGCCCGCGTCGGCCCCGATTCCAACTCCCGGAAAAGCGTTTTTGAAGACACCAGCGGCGATAGCGACGCCAGAATATGCCACTGAGCTGCCTCCCAACCTCGAAAAGGAGTCAAATACGGCTCACGTCCAGGTAATTCGGCTTGAGGTTGCTATTGATTCAGTAGCGCTGATTGCGCTGCCGCAAGAACCGTTGCGCGCTCCAGTGCCTGTGCGCGTGACGGATGCGTCCATGCCGCAAACCTCTCTCGGCGATGTCTGGAGCGCCATCGTCAACCAGCTGGTCAATGCGGAAGTGGTGGCTGCACTGACGCGCGAGCTGGCGCTGCAGTCCGAGCTTTGCAGCCAGGACGCCAGTTTGTGGACTTTGCGTGTTGAGCGGGAGTCTCTCAGCCAGCCGGCCGCGCGTGAAAAATTGCAGGCAGCGCTGCAAACTTCCTTGTCAGAGCCTGCGCTGAAGCTCGCCGTGGAGATCGGTCCAGTGACTGACACCCCGGCGCGCCGCAGCGCCGCTGCATTGGCCGAGCGCCAGCGGGAAGCCGAGGCGTTGATCCAGAACGACCCGTTTGTGCAGGACATGATGCGGGACTGGGGCGCCAAAATTGTTCCCGGCAGCATCAAGAGCGTTTTGTCCTGACCCGGGGCATAAGCCGCTCTCCCAAGTTGATAATGCTCCTCAGCAATTTCAGAATTCAAAATTCAAAGGAAAGAACATGTTTAACAAAGGACAACTCGCAGGCCTCATGAAACAGGCGCAAGCGATGCAGGAAAACCTGAAAAAAGCGCAGGATGACCTGGCTTTTGTCGAAGTCACTGCGGAAGCTGGTGCCGGCCTCGTGAAGGTCACCATGACCTGCAAGCATGACGTCAAGCGTATCGAGATTGACCCCAGCCTGCTCACCGAAGACAAAGACATGCTTGAAGACCTGGTCGCCGCTGCTTTCAATGCCGCCGTGCGCAAGGCTGAGGAAGTCAGCCAGGAGAAGATGGGTAAACTGACGGCCGGAATGCCGGCGCTTCCAGGTGGCATGAAATTCCCTTTCTGACCCGAATCCTTCCGCATTCAAGACGGTGGCGAATTCCAACGCTCTGGAAGGCCTGACCCAGGCGCTACGCAAGCTCCCGGGGGTGGGGGCGAAGTCGGCGGCCCGCATGGCCTTTCACTTGCTGCAGCACGACCGGCCAGGCGCGCTGCAGATCGCCCGGGCGCTGGAACATGCGGTCGGCAGCATTGGGCACTGCGCGCTGTGCAATACCCTGACCGAGCTGGAGGTATGCGCAACCTGCATCAGTCCGCAGCGCGACCGCAGCAAATTGTGCGTTGTTGAGACGCCGGCCGACCAGGCGGCGCTGGAGCGTACCCTGGCCTACCGTGGCCTGTATTTTGTGTTGATGGGGAAGCTAAGCCCGCTTGACGGCGTGGGCCCCAACGACATTGGCCTGCAAAAGCTGTTTGACCGCGTGGTGCCCAAGTCTGTGGATGGTCAGTCGATTCCGGTGGAAAGGCGTGAGGTACAGGAGGTCATTCTGGCGACCAACTTCACTGCAGAAGGCGAGGCGACTGCACATGTCATCGGGCAAGCGCTGAAAAGCCGGGGCGTGCAAGTCACGCGTCTGGCCCGGGGAGTACCTGTGGGCAGCGAACTTGAATATGTCGATCTGGGCACGATTGCCCATGCACTGGTGGATCGGCGCTAGGCAAGGTGGGCGGTGAAAAATGAGCTTCTGGGCGAGGGGTGATTGAAGTCACGTCGCAGGCTGCACAAAAATAGTTGACATTAAAAGAAAAGGATCTGTCATGGCTTTTGCTCGTTTCACCATCGCTTACTGGTGCGTCCTGGTGGCAGCCCTGTTGCCGATGGTGTGTGCGGGGATTGCCAAGTACGGGACGATGCGGATGTCACGGCGTGAAGGCGGCTTTGACAACAACAACCCCCGCGCGTGGCTGGCAAAGCAGACTGATTGGCGAGCCCGCGCCAACGCGGCCCAGGCCAATACCTTCGAGGCGCTGCCATTTTTCTTCGCGGCGGTCATCATTGCCCACCAGCTGCAGGCCGGTCAGACCTGGCTCGATATTCTTGCCCTGATGTTTGTGGTGCTGCGCATCGCCTACGTCATGATGTATGTTGCGGATTGGGCCAGCGCGCGCTCAATGATCTGGGCGCTGGCCGTGCTCGTCAATGTAGCCATCTTTTTTTCGGGTTACCGCTGACATTTTTCCTGGTTGCCTATGGGTATCAGTAACCGGCCGTAACGTTCAAGGTTGCACGGTAAAAACCCGAACGGGGATGACCCGGATGCGTGTTTTTTTTTGCGCCGATAAGCTTCTCCTATTAAAGAAATTGCAGGAAGCCCCAATGAACCGCCAATTCCCCATTTCGCGCCGAAGCTTTGCAGGCGGCACTGCCGCGGTTGCAGCAACGCTTGCATTTCCCGCCCTGCGCGCGCAGAGCAAGCTTGAGAAAACGAAAATCGCACTCTCCGTCGGCGGAAAAGCGGCGTTTTACTATCTACCGCTCACCATCTCGGAGCAGCTGGGCTACTTCAAAGCTGAAGGCCTGGAGGTTGAAATCAGCGATTTCGCGGGGGGTGCGCGTGCTCTGCAGGCGGTGGTTGGTGGCTCCGCCGATGTCTGCTCAGGCGCTTTTGAGCACACCATCAACCTGCAGGCCAAGAACCAGATGTTCCAGGCTTTCGTGCTTCAGGGAAGAGCGCCGCAAATTGCGTTCGGCATTTCTTCCAAAAACATGCCCGACTACAAATCGATTGCAGATCTCAAAGGGAAAAAAATCGGCGTCTCTGCGCCGGGTTCATCGACCAACATGATGGCGAACCTGGTTTTGTCGCGCGGGGGCCTGAAGCCCGGCGATGTCAGTTTTATTGGTGTCGGAACAGCTGCCAGTGCGCTCACCGCGCTGCGTTCGGGTCAGATCGACGCGATGAGCAACACTGATCCGATCATGACGATGCTGGAGCAAAAAGGCGAGGTCAAAATCATCAGCGACACCCGCACGCTCAAGGGGACGGAGGAAGTGTTTGGTGGCCCGATGCCGGCGGCCTGTCTGTATGCGCCTGCCGACTTCATTCGAAAGAACCCCAATACCTGCCAGGCGTTGGCCAATGCCATCGTGCATGGCCTGAAGTGGCTGCAAACCGCCGGACCGGGGGACATCATCAAGACGGTGCCCGAAAGCTACCTGCTCGGTGACCGGGCGCTTTACCTCGCGTCATTCAACAAGGTCCGGGAATCGATCTCGCTTGACGGCCTCATTCCCGAAGACGGCCCGCGCACGGCCCTGAGGGCGCTGGCCAGCTTTGATCCAAGCATCAAGTCTGAAAAAATCGACCTCGCCAAAACCTACACCAATGAATTTGCGCGCCGCGCCAAAGAGCGATTCAAGGCGTGATCCACCGCGTCAAGTGCCGGCAGGTTCCGGGTTGTGCACAGCCTGAAGGTTTTATTTAGGTTTTTAGATGTCAGATCCCGCCGATCCGGATTCACACCATTACGCACTCGAGTTGCTCGATATCACCTGCACCTTCCGGGCGCAGGACGATGCGGCGCAGCGTTACACGGCCGTCAGCAACACCACGCTTCGCATTCACGCGGGTGAGTTTGTTTCGGTGGTGGGTCCTACCGGGTGCGGCAAGTCCACCCTGCTCAATATTGGTGCCGGTTTGCTGGAGCCATCGTCGGGCCAGGTGAGGGTGTGCGGCCAGCCGTTAAGCGGCATCAATACCCGCGCCGGCTACATGTTCCAGAGTGAAGCGCTGATGCCCTGGCGCAGTGCGCTGGACAACGTCATGATGGGACTGCAGTACCGGGGCGTTTCCGATGCCGATGCCAGGGCACAGGCGCAGGCCTGGCTGGAGCGGGTGGGGCTGGCTGAATTTGGCGATCGTTATCCACACCAGCTCTCAGGCGGCATGCGCAAGCGGGCGGCGCTGGCGCAGGTGCTGGTGCTCGACCCCGACATCATCCTGATGGACGAGCCTTTCAGCGCTCTGGATATACAGACGCGCCAGCTCATGGAAAACGAAGTGCTGGATTTGTGGGCAGCCAAAAAGAAGGCAGTCCTTTTCATCACGCACGATCTGGACGAAGCAATTGCCATGAGTGATCGTGTGGTGGTGCTGTCAGCCGGCCCGGGGACGCACCCGATCGGCGAATTTGCCATCGATCTGCCGCGACCCCGTGATGTCGCCGAAGTCCGGCATCTGCCGCGTTTTGTGGAACTGCATTCGCAGATATGGAATGTATTGCGTGACGAGGTGCTCAAGGGTTACGCGCAGCAACTGAAGAAAGCCGCCTGAAACATGTGCATTCACGCGATCTTTTTATGCTGCTCTCCAAAAGCACCAAGTATGGTTTTCTCTGATCAATCGCGGCGAAAAAATGCCTGCTTTTGCAGCGCAGGCAAAGCCTGAGATGTGGCGCTCCATCAAGCCTTCCGGGGGCAACTTGCGCATTTGGCAGCTGGGTTTGCTGTTGCTCATGCTGCTGGGCTGGCACCTCGCATCGCGTGATCAGCAAATCGCTTTTTTTCTGGGCGAGCCCATTCAGGTCGCAGGCCGGGTCTGGAGCTGGTTCATGCCATTCGGATTTGGCGCGAGCCTGTTTTTCCCCGATGGCCTGCCGGGCAATGCCGACATTTACCTTCACCTCGGTACGACCCTGCTTGAAACAGTGCTGGCTTTCGGCATTGGCACCGCGCTGGGACTGGGCTGCGGTTTGTGGCTTGCGCTGGCGCCCACGGCCAGCGCACTCCTTGAGCCCTACATTACCGCCGCAAACTCCATGCCTCGCGTGATTCTTGCGCCGATTTTTGCGCTCTGGTTTGGTTTGGGCATCTGGAGCAAGGTGGCGCTCGCCGTCACGCTGGTGTTTTTCATCGTGTTTTTTAATGTGTACCAAGGCGTGAAAGAAGTCAGCCCTGTCGTTCTGGCCAATGCCCGAATGCTGGGTGCCACCCAGCGACAGTTGCTGCGGACCGTTTACCTGCCCAGCGCCACCAGTTGGGTGTTCTCCAGCCTGCACACTTCGGTAGGCCTGGCGTTTGTCGGTGCGGTGGTGGGCGAGTATCTCGGCTCGGCTCGCGGCGTGGGCTACCTCATCTTGCAGGCTGAAGGCACTTTTGACGTCAATACGGTGTTTGCTGGTATTGTGGTTCTCACCGCATTCGCCCTGTTGCTCGACGGCCTCGTTGGCAAGCTTGAAAGACGGCTCATGAAGTGGCAGCCGCGCACCGGCGAAACGGAAAAGCTGTAGAAGCCCGCCTGGCAATCTCGGATTGCCGCGAGTTTCAGCAAGTTTTCCTTCCGTCCTACAAACTCGGCCCGAACAATTCGGTACATTTAGAGTTTAGCTGTTGCCGATGGCTTCCATGCTGGATGGAGGCTGCGGCGGCCGGCTTCCAAGGTACAAAAAAACTATGAATTTATCTCACAGCATCGCGCCTGTTGTCTCGCTGATCGCAGGCATTCTTATACTGCTCATCCCGCGGCTGCTCAATTACATCGTCGCCATCTACCTGATTATCATCGGCCTGATTGGCTTGTTCGGTACGGGATCGCTGCGGCTGTAAGTACTTCAAGCACCCATCGCCGTCCGCCCCCGCTTGACTGAATTGTCAGCGCCGCTTTGATTTGACAATCGCCTTGCTGGTGCCGCGTTTGACCACGCTTGCTTTGTTGCGCTGGGGAGTGGAAAGCGAGTGCTTCAGCGTTTTCACCACCGGGCTGCGAGCCGATGACGGCACACGCGCCGTGATCGGCAGGAATACCACCACCTGATGTCCCTTTGTAAAGCCCGCTCCCGTGCTGACGTTGTTCCAGCCCGCGACGCTCGCCGCAGTCAGGCCATAACGTTGGGCGATGGTGAGCACGGATTCTCCCTTTCGTGCCCTGACCATGGTGCGGCGCGTGACGATTTCCGGGGCCAGAGAAACCTGAGCGGTGTCGGCCACATGGCTGGTGACATCGTTTTCCACCAGAGCGGAACGCGGCACGACCAGCGTGGATCCGGCTTTGATGAGCATGCGGGGAGGGATATTGTTCACCGTGCGCAAATCGGCTTCATTCATTCCCGTATGACGGGCCGCTTCAGTCGCGTTCATGGTGCTGGGGGCGGTCCAGGCGGTCCAGCTGGCATATTGTCCCTGGCTGTAGGCATCAAAATTGCGCTGGAATACCAGCGCGCTGTCCCACGGCAGCAAGATAAGCGGTGTGCCTGCAGCGAGGATGACTGGTCGGTGGGCTGAGGGATTGAGCGCCTTGAAGTCTTCGATTTTTACGTCAGCAAGCCGCGCCGCCAGGGCTACGTCGATGTCCCGCGTGATTTGTACCTGCTGGAAATAGGGGTGATTTTCAATCAGCGGTAGTTCGGTGCTGAAAGCCCGCGGGTTGGCGACGATGTTTTTCACCGCCTGCAGTTTGGGCACGTAAAGCCGTGTTTCAGCTGGCATGTTGAGCTCGTTGTAACTTGTGCCCAAACCCGCCTTCTGATTTTTTGCGATGGCGCGGGCGACGCTGCCTTCGCCCCAGTTGTAAGCGGCCAGGGCGAGGTGCCAGTCACCAAACATGCCATAGAGTTTTTGCAGGTAGTCCAGCGCGGCGCGGGTCGAGGCCAGCACGTCACGGCGGTCATCGCGAAATACGTTTTGCTTCAAGGCGAAGTATTTTCCGGTTGCCGGCATGAATTGCCACATGCCCGCCGCTTTGGCGCTGGAAACTGCCTGCGGGTTGAACGCGCTTTCAATGAACGGCAACAGCGCCAGCTCGGTGGGCATCTGGCGGCGCTCAAGCTCTTCAACAATGTGAAAGAGGTATTTGCTGGAGCGCTCGGTCATTCGCTGGATGTAATCCGGCCGGCTGGCATACCACTGCTCCCGGTCGCCCACCAGTTCGTTTTGCAGATCGGGCATGGCAAACCCCCGCCGGATTCGATCCCACAACTCCTTGGGCGGCTCGGTTGACGCTATCTGGTGGGAGCCCACCTTGCCAGGTGTAATCGCCTGCAGCGGACTATTCGGGATTTGCGGTTTGAAGCCAGGGCTGGCGCCTGTCGTGAGCACGGGATCCCCCGGCATACCCGGCTGCGTCGCACAGCCTGCCAACACCGACATCACAAGGAGCAGGGCCAGCGAAAGAAAGCGCACGCTGATGGTGGGAAAAGAAAAAAGCGTTTGGGTTCGGTGGTGAGGCGTCATTTGAATTAATTTTTTTCACTGCCTGATGGCGGCGGATAGGGTGCTGTCGTCGTGGGCCGACGCATCAAAGCGGTGGGCGGCCGGCTTGAGGGTGGCTTGCCGCGTTGGTAAAAAAGGGTTGATTAATAGTTCCTGGGCGATCAAGCTGGGCACGGTAGGAAGATCTTCGCCCCGCAAGCGCACACAACGCGCCTGATAAGCGTCAAGGTCAGTGCTGTTCGCCTCCAGGGCCAGCGCGAAAGGAATGTTGCTAAAGGCGTATTTGCGAGGACAGCAAAGCAGCGTGGTACCGGGCAGGGCTGTCACCTTGTCCGGAGAGGCCAGCATTTGCGCGAACGTATCTTTAAACAGTCGGCCACAGCCGGCTGAAAAAAGTGTGTCACCGCGAAAGAGGAGGGGTTTCCCCTCTGCGTTCGGCGTGTCGAACGCAATATGTCCAGCCGGATGACCTGGGCCATTCAGCCTCTGAAACAGCAGGTCCAGCGAATTCACACTGTCACCTTCTTGCCGCGATGGACAAGGCTGCAGGATCGGCGTGGCTTTGGTCGCTTCGCGCAAGATATCGGCGTCAGCGACGCTGTCAGCATGATGGTGCGTGACTAGAATCGACTCTAATAGCAGTGTGTGCTCCTTAAGCATATGCAATACCGGCCCGGCATCACCGGGGTCCACCACCACCGCGCGCTTGCCGTCATGCAACAGCCAAGGGTAATTGTCGGCAAAAGCGGGAATGGGAAGTAAATACATGCGGTGGATTCGATGAACTCGGAAATTATAGGTTTGACAGACTGGCTGAGGACGCCGCCAGGCCGTTATTTGCTGAACTGGGAACGCAGGCATTTTGACGAGGCGGTGAGTGATATTTTTGGCTACCACGCCCTGCAACTCGGTCTTCCCGAACTCGATGCCCTGCAAGCTAATCGAATGCCGCACAAGTGGCTGGCATTGACTGGCACGGAAGGAAAGTCAGATTTCGCAAACCTGCCGCTGATGCCCGCTAATGGGACGAACCCAGAGGACAAAAGTTCCCCGCGTCCTGCCTTGCTGACCGATTCAGCTGCTTTGCCCTTTCCCGAAAGCAGTCTGGATCTGGTCGTGCTGCCCCACACGCTTGAACTTGGCCATGACCCCCACTCTGCGCTGCGCGAGGTTGAGCGCGTACTGGTTCCGGAAGGACGCGTGGTCATCAGCGGCCTGAATCCCGTCAGCTTGTGGGGATTGCGCCAGCGCCGCGGCCACTTTTATCAGCATTTTGGATACGACAAGCTTTTTTTGCCCGGAACCGGTGATTTCATTGGTTACTGGCGTCTGCGCGACTGGCTGAGGCTGCTTAATTTTGAGGTAGAGTCAGCCCGCTTTGGCTGTTATCGCCCGGCGTTGAAAAACCAGAAGTGGCTGGACCGATTTGAATGGATGGACTCAGCCGGTGAGCGCTGGTGGCCCATATTTGGAGCGGTATATTTTCTGGTGGCAGTCAAGCGTGTTCGGGGTATGCGTCTGCTCGAACCAGCGTGGAAAGCACATAAGGCGCCTGTGGCGGCACCGGTCGTGGTGGCCAGCAGAAAACCGGTGAACCGTGCGCCGCCGCCAGCCTGATTTCTTTGTCTTTTTTCTTTCTACTTTAATCGCCAGGCCATGCCTGGAATTGCAAATATCCATGACCGACTCGAACCCAGCTGCTATTTCCCAACACGTCGTGATTCATACGGATGGCGCATGCAAAGGAAACCCTGGCCCCGGTGGCTGGGGCGCGCTGCTGGCAACGGGCGACACCGAAAAGGAACTATTTGGCGGCGAGCTGGGTACCACCAACAACCGCATGGAAATGACCGCAGTGATTGAGGCACTGGCCGCGCTTAGAAGGCCCTGCAACATCACTCTTTACCTCGACAGCCAGTACGTACTCAAAGGTATCACCGAGTGGATACACGGGTGGAAGGCCAGGGGCTGGCGCACGGCCGCCAAGGCGCCGGTCAAAAATGTTGATTTGTGGCAACGGCTGGATGCGCTGCTGGTCAGCAGCGGTCACACCATCGATTGGCGTTGGGTCAGGGGGCACAACGGCGACCCGGGCAATGAACGAGCCGATGCGCTGGCCAACAAGGGTGTTGAGCGCGCCTTGGGTCGCCTTTGAACAATCGTTGAACGGAAGCGTGCCCCCGGCGCTTGGCTTCCCGCGCAGGATGCCATCCTTCACCTGATAAATCCTTTGTAAAGCTGCGGACAGGCGTCCGGGCAGTGCAGGCGAAGCCAAGCGGTCAAGGCGTTGTCCTGCTACATTGAGTGTTTATTTCCTTTTCTGACAAGTTACTTTTCTACCTCCTTCATGGCCCCAAAAGTGATTTACACCCTGATCGCGGTTGCAGGTATTGCGGCGGCGTCGGGCGCTGCATGGTGGTATCAAAAGCCCAAGCCCGCTGACGGTCTTGTGACGGCCTCATCGGGCGCTCCGGCACCTGCGGCATTGGGTGCTGCGACGCCGGCAAAACCGCCCTCGGTAGAGGTGGCGCGGGTGGAGCTTGCCCAACTCACGGACGACACGCGCGCAGTCGGAAGCCTGCGTTCGCGAAGGGGTGTGGTGTTGCGCCCCGAAGTGGGCGGGCGCATTACCCAACTGAATTTCACTGACGGCCAGCGGGTACGCAAAGGGCAGGTCCTGGTGCAGTTTGACGACCAGTTGCAGCAGGCGCAAGTGCAGCAAAGCCGGGCTGAACTCTCGATAGCCCTGGCCAACCAAAAGCGCAATCAGGAGCTGGTGGCGCAAAACTTCATCAGCCAGCGTTCTCTGGATGAGAGCGCTGCCAACCTCGAAGTGGCGCAGGCCAAGCTCGCACTGGCCAGAGCAACGGCGGCACGGTTGAAAATCGTCGCGCCGTTTGACGGCATTGCCGGCATTCGCCAGGTCAATGTGGGTGACTACCTGAAGGACGGCGCCGACATCGTCAATATTGAAGACATAGAAGCCATTTTTGTCGACTACCGGCTGCCTGAACGCTTTCAAGGCAAGCTCAGGCGCGGCCAGACGGCAATGCTTGACATCGATGCGTTACCCGGCCGCCAGTACATGGCGCAGATTCAGGCGATTGACCCGCTGATTGACGTCAACGGCCGCTCCGTCGGTATCCGCGGCTGTATCGACAACCGTCAGTCGCAGCTGCGCCCAGGCATGTTTGCCCGGGTCAATACGGTGTTTGGCGTGAAGGGCGACGCACGCGTGATTCCGGAGGAAGCGATTATTCCGCAGGGTGGAAAACAGTTTGTCATCAAGCTGCTGAACGCCGCCGCGTCGGCTGCGCCGACAACGCAGCGGGTTGAGGTCAGGGTGGGTTTGCGCAGCCCGGGCAAGGTGGAAATCCTCGAAGGGCTAAAGCCTGGTGACATCGTGGTCACGGCGGGCCACCAGCGCGTGCAGCGAGACGGCACCGCAGTGACTGTCGTTGACCTCGCCGCCGGCCGACCAGCGCGCGCGGCCGCCAACGGCCCGTCAGCGGGTGTCGTAGCGCCGGTTGCTACACCGGCCTTACAGACTGCGGCTACCCCCGCGCTGGTGGGCGCCCACCCCTGCGGCGCAGTGATTTCCCAGGCTGCGACCGGTCTGGTGCCCGTGCGCAGCACCTCCAGGACTGATCGCATTGCGCCGGCGTCGACAACAGAGCGCAACCCTGCCTGAGCTGTTTCCGAGCGTGACCAGCCATGACATCAGTATTTGACATATCGAGATGAGCCCCGATGCAACTCGCTGAAGTTTCCATACGCCGTCCAGTGTTTGCCACAGTGCTGTCGCTGCTCATCGTGCTGGTGGGGGCGGTCAGCTTTAACCGCCTTACCGTCCGCGAATATCCCAAGATTGACGAGCCGGTTGTCACAGTAAGCGTGCGTTATGCAGGCGCTTCCGCAGAAGTGATCGAGTCGCAGGTAACCAAGCCGCTGGAAGACTCCATTGCCGGCATTGATGGCGTGGATGTCATCACCTCGATCAGCCGCGCTGACCAAGCGCAGATCAGCGTGCGTTTCAGGCTTGAAAAAGATGCCGACTCTGCCGCCGCCGAAGTACGCGACCGCACTTCGCGCGTGCGTAACCGCCTGCCACAATCGATTGAAGAGCCCGTCATTGCCAAGGTGGAGGCCGACGCATTTCCTGTGATTCAGCTGGCGTTTTCCAGTGAGTCGATGACACCGCTGCAGATCAACGATTTGGTGAACCGTATCATCAAACCGCGCCTGCAGACTGTGACGGGTGTGGCGGATGTGCGCATTTTCGGCGAGCGCAAATATGCCATGCGCGTCTGGCTGGACACCGACAAGCTAGCGTCTTACAAGCTGACCACGCAGGATGTCGAAGATGCCATCAGCCGCAGCAATCTCGAGCTGCCAGCCGGCCGGATTGAGTCGCAGCAGCGCGAATTCAGCGTGACGTCCCAGACCGATCTGATCAAGCCGGCGCAGTTTGGCGAGATTGTGATCAAGAACATCAACGGGTTTTCGGTCAAGGTGCGCGACGTGGCAAGAGTCCAGGAAGGCGCGGCTGACGAGCGCACCGTAGTTCGGCTGAACGGGCGTTCTGCAGTCGCGGTGGGCGTCATCCGCCAGGCCACCGCCAACCCTCTTGATTTGTCAAAAGGGGTGCAGGAAGCCATTCCCAAACTGAGAGCGGACCTGCCGTCCGATCTTTTGATTGACATCGCCAATGACAACTCGGTTTTCATCGACCGCTCGGTGAAGAACGTCTACCGCACCATATTTGAAGCTATTTTGCTGGTCGCACTGGTCATTTTTGTGTTCCTGCGCACGCTGCGCGCGTCCATCATTCCCATCATCACCATCCCGGTGAGTCTGATCGGCACTTTTGCCCTGATGGCGCTGGCGGGCTTCACCATCAACACGCTCACGCTGCTGGCACTGGTGCTGGCCATCGGGCTGGTGGTGGACGATGCCATCGTCATGCTGGAGAACATTTTTCGCCATATCGAAGAAGGCATGGACCCGTTTTCAGCCGGTATCAAGGGTGCGCGTGAAATCGGTTTTGCCATCGTCACCATGACGGCCACGCTGGTCGCGGTATATGCGCCGCTGGCTTTCACGCCGGGGCGAACCGGCCGGTTGTTCGTGGAGTTTGCGCTGGCGCTGGCGGGCGCCGTGGTGGTGTCGGGGCTTGTGGCGCTGACTCTCACGCCGATGCTGTGCACCCAGTTGCTCAAGCACAACCCCAGGCCCAACCGTTTTGACCGCACCATGGAGCGCATGCTGACAGGTATTTCCGAGCGCTACGGCGTTTTCCTGCGCTGGATAGTGACCGCGCGCCACCAGCCGCGCGCCGGGGGCCGAAGCGGCAATCAGCGTTTGAAGGCCCTCGTGTTTCAGGCGCGCTGGATTGTGCTTGCCATCATGGCGCTCAGCGCCGTCGGCATCGTGCTGGTGTTTCCCACCATGAAGCAGGAACTCTCGCCAATGGAAGACCGCGGAGTGATCCTGGCAAGCGTCAACGCGCCTGACGGCTCGACACTGGAGTACACCAACCGCTACGCTCAGGCGCTCGAAAAAATGGGCCAGCCGTTCAAGGAGTTTGACCGTATCTTCGCCAACGTCGGCAACCCGACGGTCGCGCAGGCCAGCGTGGTCTACCGCACTGTGGACTGGGATGAGCGCAGTCGCTCGACCATGGAGATGGCGCGTGAGCTGCAGCCGAAGTTCAATGCCTTGCCCGGCGTGACGGCCTTTCCCATCACGCCCCCGTCCCTCGGTCAGGGCTTTCGCGAGCGTCCGCTCAATTTCGTAATTCAGACCTCTGACAGCTACCAGAACCTTAATGGAGTGGTGCGCCAGATGCTCGACGAGATTGCCAAAAACCCGGGCATCATGTCGCCCGACGTGGATTTGCGGCTGAACAAACCCGAACTGCGCATTGAGGTGGAACGCGATAGGGCGGCCGATCTCGGGGTAAGCGTCCAGGTGGTCGCCAAAGCCATTGAAATGCTGCTGGGTGGGCGCAACGTGACGCGTTACAAGCGCGATGCCGAACAGTATGACGTGATCGTGCAGACCGAGGCCAGCGGTAGAACCACCCCGGAGGACATTGATCGAATCTATGTCAGGGGCCAGAAAGGCGGCGTCGACGCGATGATCCCGCTGTCAAGTCTGGTCAAGGTTCAGGAAAGCGTCTCGCCGCGCGAACTGAACCATTTCGGACAGCGTCGCTCGGTGTCCATCACCGCCAGCCTGGCGCCTGACTACTCTCTCGGGGAGGCATTGAAGTTCATGGACCAGACGGCGACAAAGGTAATGAAGACTGGCTACAGCACCGACCTGAACGGTACGTCGCGCGGGGTCCGGGACTCGCCGGGCGCGCGGGCCAGAGTGTTTGTGGTGGCGCTGGGGGTTATTTTACGGGTGCTGTCCGCGCAGTGCGAGAGTTTAATCGACCCGCTGGTGATCATGCTGTCGGTGCCGCTGTCGATGATTGGCGCATTGCTGGCGCTGAAGTGGAGCGGCGGCTCGCTCAACGTCTATTCACAGATCGGGCTGATCACGCTAGTCGGGCTGATCACCAAACACGGTATTTTGATCGTCGAGTTCACCAACCAGTTGCGCGTGCAGGGCATGGAGATGACTGACGCGCTGGTGAAGGCGTCTTCCCAGCGGCTGCGTCCTATCCTGATGACGACCGGCGCCATGGTACTGGGTGCCTTGCCGCTGGCGCTGGCGCATGGCGCGGGAGCTGAAAGCCGCACCCAGATTGGCTGGGTCATCGTCGGCGGCATGTCTCTCGGGACCTTGCTGACCGTGTTTGTCGTGCCTACCATGTACACGCTGTTTGCCCGGAAGAGCGTGCCGGGGGCTAACAGGGCGGTTGCAAAAGAGCAAGCAGTGCCGCACCCGGACGGCTTCCCGGTTATCAAGTAAAAGGGTTCCGCGCAGGTTTAAGGCGCTATCGAGTGGGCGGCTCAGGGGCGTGAAGCGTCCGATAAAAAAAAGTGGTGTCGCACAGCCCGCCCTGGGGCAGCAATGCATAGCCGGGAATCACACCGCAGCGCTGCCAACCGAGCCGTACATAGAGCCGTTCCGCTTCGCCGCTGGCAGTGTCGAGCACCAGCAATGATTTGCCACATTCACACGCGAGGTGCTCGGCTGCCTGTACCAGCGCTGCGCCCAGCCCGCGGCGTCGCGCCCGGCGATGCACCAGCATCTTTGACAGGCCGGCGCAGTGCGCCTGGTTTTCGGGCTGACTCAACACCAATTGCACCGTTCCCACGATGCCCGTGGCGTCCTCCGCCACCAGCAGCGCGCGCTCGCCGCGGGCGACACCATCCAGCACAAAGCGCCAGAACGCCAGCGCCCTGGATGCCGGCAGAGGGTGCATGAAACTTACCGATGCCCCACCTTCCACACAATCGATGAGCAACCTGGCAAGCGCCTGCACCAGAGTGTCGGTTGCGGTCTCCAGACGATGAATGTAATGGGAGTGAATGATGTTTTTTGGCTGCATGTCTTGCGCGGTCAGCCCACGCCGTCGAACATCATCACGCTGACCTCATCGCCTGCGGCTACATTGCCCTGGGCATGGTGCAGCACCATCAGGCCGTTGGCCTCGGCCATCGAACGCAGCACGCCCGAGCCCTGGCTGCCGGTGGTCTTGACCTGCAGCGAACCATCAGGCGCGGCCGATACCCGTGCGCGCTGGTATTCGGTCCGGCCGGGCTTCTTGCGGATGGGCTCAAGGCTGCGTGCCTTGAGCAGCAGCACGGGCTCCGGGTTGGCTCCCATCATCTGCAGCAGGGCGGGGCGCACAAAAGCCAGGAAGGTGACCATGACGGCCACCGGATTGCCCGGCAAGCCAAAGAGAATGGTGGAAGCGTGTTTGCTATATTTATTATAGCTAACTGAGGCCGTATTAAATGGAGCTGAGGCTGATTTGACTGATAAGATTCGACCCACGGCCATGGGGCGACCTGGCCGCATCGCGATACGCCAGAAAGCCACATCACCGAGCTTTTTCATGAGGGCTTTAGTGTGGTCGGCTTCGCCCACACTGACGCCGCCGGAGGTGATGATGGCGTCGCAAAGCTTCGCCGCATGGGTAAATGTCGCCTCCAGCTTCGCGGGTTCGTCGGGGACGACGCCCAGGTCGACAATCTGGCAACCAAGGCGGCTCAGCATTCCAAAGACGGTGTAGCGGTTGCTGTCGTAGACGGCACCTTCGCGCGGCGCTTCACCGAGCGACAAAATCTCGTCGCCGGTGGAAAAATAGGCGATGCGCAGCGGCCGCCAGGTTTTCACTGTTTTAAGGCCTAAAGAAGCCGCCAGTCCCAGCCGAGCGGGTGTTATCAACTCACCCTTATGAAGCGCCGCCTTACCCTGCGCGAGGTCTTCGCCACGCAGGCGGCGGTTGTCACCGGCGCGCAGCAGGCCGGCCGGAATGCTGATGCTGCCAGACTCTCCGGACAGCTTCAGCGTCACGAACTCCTGCGGAACCACCGTGTCCAGACCCTGCGGCATGATGGCGCCCGTCATGATCTTGACGCACTGGCCGGGGATGACCGGGCCGCCGCTGCCTTGCCACGCCTTGCCCGCAAACGCCGTGCCCATCACAGCAAGCTCAAGCGCGGTGTTTTGTGTCAGTTGCGCGCCGTCAAACGCATAGCCGTCCATCGCCGAGTTGTCGTGCGGCGGCACATCAAACGGCGAAATCACATCCTCCGCCAGTATCCGCCCGAGTGACTCGAGCAAGGGCAGTTCGACAGCATCCTGAACCGGCGTCACCAGTTTGGACAGGAAGGCCTGGACATCCGCAGCAGACATGGCTTGCGGGTCGTAGCCCTGCAGTTCGGAAGCAATCTGATGGAGTGTTTTCACGGCAAGCACTAGTCGAGCCGGGATTCGAGCTGATGCAGCTCGGCCAGCGTGTTGGCATTAAAAAACGCGCGCTCGTCGTCGCCAGGTGCATTGAAGGGCACACTGACGGTTTTATGCTGTCCCGTCCAGGCGTCGATTTTGCGGCCGCCCGCTTGCGTAAATTGCATCAGGCTTTCCAGCATGCCGATGCGCATCAGGCAAAACACCGGCTGCGGCCGCAATTGGCCGTCTTCCTCAGGCGCGGCGGCGACCGCAAAATCGGCGTCTTCCCGGGCAAAAGCCGCTGCCATCCGGGCCACCAGATCGGCAGGAAACAGCGGCGTGTCACAGGGAACGGTGAGCAGGTAGGGCGTTTCACAGCGCTCTAGCGCCGTCATGAAGCCGGCCAGCGGACCGGCGTATTCGCCCAACCCGGTACTGTCAGGCCAGACCGGCACGCCGAAGGATTCGTATGCGGCCAGGTTGCGGTTGGCATTGACCATGATTTCGCCCACTTGGGGTGACAGCCGCATCAGCGTGTGCAGGGCCAGCGGCACGCCGTTGAAGTTTTGCAGACCCTTGTCCGCGCCGCCCATGCGCGAACCTCTGCCGCCAGCCAGAATCACGCCGGTGATGGCTTCGGCATGCAAGGGAGTCGTCATATTCATAGTCATCAAAATTCCCTGAAAATTTTGCATCAACCGCGGAGCAATGGCTCAGCGGCCAGGGCCGCGGAACCGGCTTCGCCGGGCCGCTGGCGCAGCAGCGCCTCTGGCGGACCGCGCAGTACGTGATGCGACAAGCGTGGCGGCCATATTCAGCCTCCGATATAACTCATTTCAACGCGCTTTGTGCCACCTGCCGGGCTGGCGTCTGGCGGCAGGGCGGCGCGCAGTTCCGAATAACGGTCGCTTCGCGCCTGCCAGATCGGGCCTATTGCTGCCGTAATCTGCTCGTCAGCATAATTGCTGCGAAGCAGGGCGCGCAAGTCGTGGCCCTGACTGGCAAACAGGCACAAAAACAGTTTGCCTTCGGTGGACAGCCGTGCCCGGTTGCACTCGCCGCAAAAAGCCTGTGTCACGCTGCTGATCACGCCGATCTCGCCCGCGCCATCGGCATAGCGCCAGCGCCCCGCCGTCTCGCCGCTGTAGTTCGGATTTATCGCCACCAAAGGAAACTCGGCATTGAGGCGTTCAATGACCTGCGCCGAGGGCAATACCTCGTCCATGCGCCAGCCGTTGGTGGCGCCTACGTCCATATATTCGATAAAGCGCAGCACCACACCGGAATTACGGAAGTGGCGGGCCATCGGCAGAATTTCGGCGTCGTTGGTGCCGCGCTTGACCACCATGTTGACCTTGACGGGGGCCAGACCGACCTCCCGTGCCACTTCAAGGCCTTGAAGCACATCAGCCACCGGAAAATCCGCGTCGTTCATGCGCCGAAAGATGCTGTCGTCCAGCGCATCCAGACTCACGGTCACGCGCTGCAGCCCGGCGTCTTTCAACGAACGGGCTTTTTTGGCGAGCAGCGAGCCGTTGGTGGTCAGCGTGATGTCAAGCGGTTTGCCTGCGGGAGTTTGCAGTTTCGCGAGCATCCCGATGAGCACTTCGAGGTGCTTGCGCAGCAACGGTTCGCCGCCGGTGAGCCGAATCTTTTCAACGCCGTGCGCGACAAAAATCTTCGCCAGCCGGGTGATTTCTTCAAAACTCAGCAGCGAGCTTTGCGGCAAAAAGGCATAGTCCTTGTCAAATACCTCGCGCGGCATGCAGTAGTTGCAGCGGAAGTTGCAGCGGTCCGTTACGCTGATGCGCAGGTCACGCAGCGGCCGGCCTAGCGTGTCGCTGAGCAGGCCGGTCGGAGCCGAAAGCCCGGCGGGAATCGGCGGCACGCGGCTGGCATAGCGAATATCCGCCAGTGGAATGATTTTTTTGGGTGTGTCTGTCATGAATGAATGCTCGATCATGGAATCTACTCCATTGGCCGGCCCGGGGCGGCAAAAATGCGGCCTTATCCCCAGGCGCCGCATGTAATTGCCACGGGATTTGTGCAAGGGCATTGGTTTTTCGCTGGGCCAGCCCAAAGAAAATCAGACCTTTGTGTTTTAGCCAGCAGGGGCTGCGGAACCGGCTTGGCCGGGCCGCAGGCGCAGCGCCCCCTCGGGGGGCAGCGAGCCACACGCGGTGGGCGAGCGTGGGGGCCCTTCACACACAGCGTGCTCCGTCCACCTCGATGCACACGCCGCTGATGAAGTCAGCCTCGTCGCTGGCCAGGTAAAGCGCCGCATTCGCCACGTCCAGCGCCGTAGAGAAGCGGCCCAGCGGAATGCTGGCCCGAAACCGCGCTTTGCGCTCCTCGTCCAGCGGTCCGCCGGCAAATTCGGCCGACAAACCGGTGTCGGGGTTGAACACCGGGTTGATGCAGTTGACGCGAATGTTGTCGGGCCCGAGTTCGGCCGCCAGCGACTTGGAGGTGGTGATGACCGCGCCCTTGGAGCCGTTGTACCAGGTCAGTCCCGGCCTGGGTCGCACCCCGGCGGTCGACGCAATATTGATGAAACTGCCGCCGCCCTGCGCGCGAAACACCGGCGTTGCATGAATGGTGGCGAGGTAAATGCTCTTGACGTTGATGGCGTAGCACTTGTCAAAATCCTCTTCGCTGACGTCCAGAGCGGGCTGATTGCGATGTGTCCAGCCAGCGTTGTTGACCATCACGTCGAGCTTGCCGTAGCGCTGCACTGCAGCCTCAACCAGCGCCTTGACTTCAGCCGATTTTGTGACGTCAGCGGCGAAGAAGGATGCGGTGCCTCCGGCCTTGACAATGGCGGCCACTACCTTTTCTCCCATCGCTGCATTAATGTCGTTCACGATGACGTTTGCGCCTTCGGCCGCCAGCCGCCGGGCAATGCCTTCACCGATGCCGCCGCCGGAACCGGTCACGATAATTGATTTATTTTTCAGTCGCATTTTTGAATTTCTTTCCTGCTACGTATTTGATAGCTGCTTATGACCATTAATATTGGACTGGAGCCCGGTTTTGCTCGTAACGTGTCCGCACGCGCAGAAACTTGAGGTGGTGCGATGACTCAATGATTTTGTAGACCGGACGGGACTGGGCATCCAGGCGCTGGTTGTAAAGCCTTCCCCCCAAGCACCGCCCGGCTTTTTGAGAGGCAGCGACGTTTGAAAAGAATTGGAACAGGACGTTCAGCAGCAGATCGAGTGCGTCAAGTTGAAGCCCTGAAAGAGTCAGGTTTTTGGCGTCTTTGCGGGCCTGCGTGGTGTAAACCAGTTGCAAAGGCGACTGACTCACCAGACCAGCTCCGTCTCACAGTTGTTCACCGGCGTATTCGAGCCTACAACAGTCCGCTTACGCGTTTCTGCAACGGATTTGAGAAAAAGCGTTTCCGGAACCGAGGCCCGGTCTGCGGCCGAAGTCAGCAGCGCTGAAGGGCGGGTGCGCTTGGTGATGACCGGCTGATGCGGGACAGCGCTGTCGTCAATCAGCCAATGCAAATTGGCGCGGACTTGAGCGGCGATAACGATATTCACCAATAAATAGTACGCTTTTTCGTAGGTCCCGGCAAATCCCTAACCATGCCGGATCGCCACCGTCTTCAGCGTGGTAAAGCCATACAGCGCTTCAAAGCCTTTCTCGCGCCCATAACCCGATGACTTCACGCCGCCAAAAGGCAGTTCCACGCCACCGCCCGCGCCATAGTTATTGATGAAGACCTGGCCGCTTTTTACGCGCCTGGCCATGCGGAACTGGCGCGCACCGTCGCGCGTCCAGATTCCGGCGACCAGGCCGAACTGCGTGGCGTTGGCCAGTTCGACCGCATGGTCTTCGTCCCGAAAACTCATGGCGCACAGCACCGGCCCGAACACTTCTTCCTGCGCCAGCCGGTGTGTCACCGGCACGTCGCGCAGCAGCGTGGGCGCCTGGTAAAAGCCTGTTTCCGGCGCTTCGTCAACAATCTGGCCTTGCGCCACCATGGGAATGCCCGCGACCTGCGCATCGCTCAGGAAATCCCAGACGCGCTGCTGCTGGCTTTGCCGGATCAGGGGGCCAACGTCCAGATCCATGGCGGCCGGCCCGACACGCAGGGCTTCAAATGCCTGGCCCAGCTGCTCCAGTAGCGGCTCGTAAATTGATTGCTCCACCAACAGGCGCGAGCCGGCCGAGCAGGTCTGCCCGGCGTTTTGCACAATGGCGTTGACGATGGCGGGCAGTGCCAGCTCCGGATCGGCATCGCCAAACACAATTTGTGGACTTTTTCCACCCAGCTCCAGCGTTACCGGGCAATGGCGCTCGGCGGCGACCTGCTGGATCAGCGTGCCCACCGTGGGACTGCCGGTAAAACTGATGTGGTCGATACCGGGATGGCGCGCCAGCGCGTCGCCGACTTCATGGCCGTAGCCGGTGACAATGTTGATGGCCCCGGCCGGAAAACCCACTTCGGTGGCCAGCTCGGCCACGCGAAGCAGCGACAGGCAGGCGTCTTCCGCCGGTTTAACGACGCAGACATTGCCCGCGGCCAGCGCGCCGCCCACGCTACGGCCAAAAATCTGCATCGGGTAGTTCCAGGGAATAACGTGGCCGGTGATGCCATGCGGCTCGCGCCAGGTCATCACGCTGTAGCCTTCCAGGTAGGGAATCGTCTCGCCGTGCAGCTTGTCGCAGGCCCCCGCGTAAAACTCGAAATAACGTGCCAGTGCGGCCGCATCGGCCCTGGCCTGTTTGCCCGGTTTGCCGCAGTCGCGCTGCTCGATCAGCGCCAGCTCTTCGGCATGTTCGGCGACCTTGACGGCCAAGCGCATCAGCAGCCGGCCACGTTCCACCGCAGTCAGCCGGCTCCAGAGCAGTTCGAGGCAATCGCGGGCACTGCGCACCGCAACGTCGATGTCATGGGCGTTGCTGCGCTGAATTTCGTCGAAGACCTGGCCGTCGGACGGGTCCACTACAGGAATGGTTTTGCCCGAAGAAGAAGGAACGGAGGCGTTGGCGATGTAGTTGAACTGCATGCCCATGATTTTGCGTCAAACCGGCGTCATCCATGAAGTCACAGGTATTTCAGTGAAGAAAATGACGGTGGCGTTTTATGAGCGGGTGAAAAACGCCATAAATAAAATAGCATTCAGGATTTTTCCGGGCGTGCAACACGAAGCAAAAGCCAGCCGGCCGAGGCAGCCAGTGCCGCCAAAATCAGCAGGCAGCCTGCGACATCGGTCACCGGCGCGCCCATCTGGTTGAGCCTGAGCGAGGCCTGAATGCCCGCCGTGCTCGGAAATAGCCAGCGCAGGGCTTGCAGCAGCGCCGGCAGGGCTTCTGCAGGCCATGAAAAACCGGACACAAAGGCCATGGGCAAAGCCGTGAACAGCAGCACCTGCAAGGCTCTTTCGCGGTTGCCAAACCATACGCCCAGCAAGGCGCCCAGCGTGCAGATAGCCGGAATGTAGAAGGCCAGCAAGAGCAGTGCGCCGCCCGTGTTGGCGCCGCGCGGGAAATCCTGAGCCCAGAAAATCCAGCCAAAGTAGAGCAGGCCGCTGAGGTAGCCGGCGGTCGAAAACCCGAGGATGCGACCCAGCCAGGTCGCCGCGTCGGCGCGGTGCTTGCCGGTTTCAACCCATAGTCCGACCAGCATGCCCACGCCCATCAACAGCGTCTGCTGGATGATTAACAGGGCTACCGCAGGCACCACGTAGCTGCCGTAGCCTTCGGTTGGGTTGAACAGGGCCACCATCTGGGTGTTGACGGGGTTGCGGCTGGCCTGGGCTTGCTGCGCACTTTGGCCGCTGGCCTGGAGTTTTCTGATTTCCACGTCGGCCGAGACGGTGCCGACCGCTTCGGCAAAGCCGGACAGCACCGCCTTGTTGAGCAGGGCGTAACTGCCGTTGGCTTCCACGGTGACCACTGCGGCATTGCCGCGCAGCACATCACGCTTGAGGTTTCTGGGCAATATGGCGTAGCCCTCAATCTCGCCGTGCCACAAGGCTTGCCGGGCCTGGCGTTCGTCGCCGATGACCATGCGCACTTCGAGGCGCGGGCTGGCCTGGGCAAAACGGGTGATCTGGCGCGACAGGTTGCTGTGGTCGTAGTCCACCACGGCCACCGGCACGCGCGTGACGGCTTGTTTGGAATACGGCCAGGGGTAGAAAAACCCGTAAATCACCGGCGCAATCGCGATGAGCAGCAACACGCCTTTGTCAGCGGCAATGGTTTTGAGCGTATCCACCCAGGCCCGCCAGACGCTGCTTTGCGCCTGCATCAACGGCCTCCCCAGGTTTCAGGCTGGCCGGCACAGCGGGTCAGAAACGGGACACAAAATGCGCCTAAAACAATCGTTGTTAATGCAAGCGCTATGAGGACTGGCGCCGAATAAGCCAGGGGTGCGGCCATTTGCAACTGTTCCATCTGCAGGCGGATGTAATGGGTGTAAGGCAGCAGTTCGGCCCAGCCTCTCGCCAGCGCCGGCATGGACTGCAGGGGAAAAGCCACGCCACCAAAGGCAAACGCCGGCGCGGTGATAAAGCCTGTGGTCGACAAGGCCGTGCGCAGCGAACGTGTGGCGCTTGACGCCAACGCGCCCATCGCCAGCGACAGTGCGAGAAAGGTCCACAACGCCAGTTGGACCCAGGCAAGCGAGCCCGGCGGATGCCAGCCACGACCAAGCGTCAACCAGAGCATGGACAGCGTGCCGACCGTGCCCAAACCCAGCCAAGGGCAGAGTAATTTACCCAGCAACGCCGCCGCCGTGTTGCCCCATCCGGTTTGCGGGCCCAGCCAGTCGGCCACGGTCCGGTCACGCAGTTCCCTGCCCACGGCCCAGGCCCCAGCGGTCATCGCCAGGATGTGCAGCATTGCAGGAATCAACGCGGCGGCCAGGAACTGCTCGTAGTTGAGGGAAGGATTGAACAGTGTCACCAGGCTGGTCTTGATGGGCTCCATCGAGACTTGCGTGGCCAGCGCCGGCTCGCCTCGCTTGTTGCGCGCCGCCAGCTCTACGCCGGCCGACAGCGTGCCGACGGCGCTGCGTACATCGCGCTGGATCAGGCTCGAATGCGTGCCCAGCTGGGCGTTGTGCAGCAGCGTGACCTGCGCGGCCCGGCCCTGCTTGAGACTGCGCGCAAAGTCGGGCGGAATGCTGACGACCGCATAGACTTCCGCGCGGCGCATGGCCTGTGTGACTTCGGCGGTGTTGCCATAAGGCCGCACCACCTGCAGACCGGGCGTGGCCTGCAGAAAGCGGATCAGCTGGCGCGAAAGGGCAGAGTGATCCTGGTCCATCACGCCAATCGGCAAGCGGTTGGGCAGGCCGGCCGAGAAGGTCCACCAGAGGAACGCCACGGCCAGCAACGGCACCCATGAAATCATCGCCAGATCCCAGCGGCTGCGCTTCAGCCAGTCGGCTTCCCGGCGCGCGCTGGTGGCGAATGCCTGAGCAAATCCCATTTTCAGTCGCGCGGCGGGCGGCTCATTGAACCAGCACACTCATGCCTGGACGCGCGCCCTCAATCGGGGCGGCGGGTCTGGCGCGGACTTCAAAGGTGCGCGCGTCAAAGCCCTGGCCGTCGCGGGTGGCGCGCCAGGTGGCGAAGTCGGGCAGTGCGGCGCTGTAGAAGACCTTGAAACGGACGGCTTTGTTGCCCAGTGCGGGCAACACGGCATCAAACTCGGTATTTTTGGCGAAGCGCTGCAAGTGGTCTTCGCGCACGTTGAGTACCACCCACTGGTCTTTCAGATCGACCACGGTCACCACCGCCACGCCCTGCGGCGAAAGTTCGCCGACCCTGGCCAGCACCTTTGCGACTTCGCCCGCTACCGGACTCCTGAGTTCGGTCTCGGCTTTGGCGGCCTCTGCTTCGGCCACCACTCCCGCGACCTGACGAGCCTGCGCATTGGCTGCCGCCTTGTCCTCGGGGCGGGCGCCGATGCGCGCCATGTCGTACTGCGCCCTGGCGGTGGCCGCCTGGTCGCGCGAAGTTGTGAAGTTGGCTTCGGCTTCGTCACGTTTTTGCGCAGCCACCAGCCCTTCCCTGGCCAGGCCGTCAACGCGTCTGAAGGAGGTCTGGGCGAGGGCGGCGGCGGCCTGCGCGCGCTGCCATTGCAGTCTGGCCATCTCCAGCTCTTGCGGCCGAGCGCCGTTTTGTGCCTTGTCGGCAACAGCCTGAGCCGCTTGCTGCGCGGCGGTGGCTTGCGCCAGCCTGGCGGCAACTTCGGGGCTGTCGGTGCGCATCAGCGTTGCGCCGGCCGCAATCTGATCGCCTTCTTGCACCAGCACTTCGGCAATTCGGGCCGTGACTTTGGGCGCAATATCGGTTTCCCGGGCTTCCATCTGGCCCTGGAATACCGCTGGCGGCGGCAGGGACGCGCGCCAGACTCCATCAGCCAGCAAGGCAGCCACTGCGGCCGCTGCAACGGCGATGCCGATATTTTTCTTGTTCATGGTGACATCACTTTCATGTCGGCGCGCGCTATGTACCGGCCGAACTCTTCAGATAGCCCGCAGCTCTCTAGCAGGCGGGCCAGCGCCACCACGTAGTCGTAGGCGACCTGCGCGCGTTCTGTTTCAACCTTGGCCTGGTTGACCTCGGCGTCAATCAGTTCCAGTGCCGTTCCGGTGCCTTCACGCAGTGCCGCCGTGCGCAGCCGCAACATTTCACGCGAAAGCGCCACGCCGGCGGCGGTGGCCAAAAACTGCTGGCGCGTCTGTTCCACGCTGCGCCAGTTTTTTTCGACCAGCAGGCCAATGTCGCTGCGCGCCTGCGCTTCGCTGCGTTCAGCCTGCTCGATCTGCTTGTTTGATGCGGCGGCCAGCGCGTTGCGGTCCACCGCATCAAACAGCGTCCAGCGCACGCCCAGGCCGCCGATCCAGTTGGCATGGCCGGTTTTCAGTTCGCGCTGCCCAAAGGCAAACAACTGTGGTTTTCGAAGCGCTTCCTGACCCTGGTGCAGTTGCTCCGCCTGTGATTTTTTTGCATTGACCCGGGCCAGGCCTGGGTGCCTCAGCAGGGCCTGCTCCAGAAAATGAGGCAGCGGTTCGATCGCCTCGGTGAGCACAAAAAGCGGTGTTTCGGGCTTGACGATAGTTTCAGACTTGACGGTGCGGGCCAGCGCAATCGAGGCCAGTTCGGCTTCATCCTGCGCCTTGAGGGCGTTGCGTCTGGCTTCCTCGTACGCCGCCTGCGCCTGCAGCCGCTCCACCCGGGAGATCACGCCAGCCGACAGCATTTTGGCGGTGGCGGCATCATGCTCGCGGATGTCGTCCAGCGCCGCCTGCCGGAGCGCCGCCACTTTGCCAGCGAGTTGCGCGCCGAAATAGCGCTGAACCAAAAGGGTTGCCAGTTCATGTCCTGTCTTGTCGGCGTCGGCGCGCGCTTCGCTGCCCTGGGCGGCGACAAAGCCCCTCACCGCATCACTGGCACCGCCCGCGTAAATCGGCCACACGGCCGAGATGGATTTAGTGGTGCCAGTGTCATGCCGGTTGAAGGTGTAGCTGGCAGGGAACTGCGGCACGGGCAGCGGAATCGGCAGGTTTTGCAGGGGAATCGGCAACTGCTGGCTGATTTGCGTCAGCCGCTGGTTGACCGGATCGAGGTTGACATCAAGATTGGCGTTGTAGGCATAGGCCGCCGCTGACAAGCTCACGACGGGGCCACCCAGACCCTGGAGCGCCTGAGCCTGCAGACGCTTGCCGTCCACGGCAGCCTGCGCCGCAGCCAGCTGGTCAGAGCTGCTCTTGACGCGCTCCCAGGCGGTTTCAAAAGTCATGGCCTGCGGCTGGGCCTTGACCGGCGCGCAGGTCACCAGGCACAGCGTGGCTGTCAGCAGGAAGCAGGGTGAATTCATGGTGCCAGGATTGCGTTGAGTTACTGGGTTTTGTTGTCAAAAGGCAGTATGCCATTCACCTTTTTTTGCCCGTCCTTAAGCTATGGAGAATTTTAAAAAAACTTCGTCCGTGGCGATGGCAGGAAAAAAGTGAATTTGGCTTGATCTGCATTTGAAATATCGTGTGCAAATGGGCGCAAGCATGCAAAAAGACGGTCGCTCAAGCGATGCAGTTGCGTATTCGTAAGGTCTAAAAATTTAGCGTTTAAGCCTGGCGAACAATCAATTCCTTCATCTGCTTTTTTTCTTTTGCTCCCCGCTCTTTAAGTACCGAGTTCATCAAAAAAAGGGGCTATAGCTGCAGTTATCTGGCGATTTAAAAAATGACATCTGAAAGCGAAACGAAATTTATTTGTGGCAGGTAGCATTATGAAAAAACCCGC
>NZ_JABBPF010000046.1 GCF_012927415.1 Polaromonas sp.
CGGAAAAACGGTGCCTGACGACGCAACCCTGGTTGACAAGCTCAGAAACGAAGCCAAAGTCATCTAACAGTTTTCCTGACCAAACGGAAGTAAACCCATGACCTCTTTAGTCATTGCAGAACACGACAACGTGAGCATCCGGCCCGCCACTCTCAACACCGTGACCGCCGCCAGCCAGTGCGGCGGCGAGGTACATGTGCTGGTCGCCGGCAAGGGTGCCGAAGCCGCCGCCAAAGCAGCATCCCAGATTGCGGGTGTGGCCAAGGTCATCCATGTTGAAGACGCTCACTTTGAACACGGCCTGGCCGAGAACATGGCCGCGCAGGTTCTCGCCATCGCCAGTGCCTACTCGCACATCCTGTTTCCGGCCACGGCGTCGGGCAAGAACATCGCGCCGCGCGTCGCTGCTCTTCTGGATGTCGGCCAGATTTCCGACATCACCAAGGTTGACGCGGTCGATACCTTCGAGCGGCCCATCTATGCCGGCAACGCCATTGCCATCGTGCAAAGCCTGGATGCGACCAAAGTCATCACCGTTCGCACGACCGGTTTTGACGCGGCAGCCGCTACCGGCGGCGTGGCCGTTATCGAAACCCTGAACGGCGTGGCCGACAACGGCAAGTCTTTGTTCGTGGGTTCGGAAATCGCCAAGAGCGACCGGCCTGAATTAACTGCCGCCAAAATCATCGTGTCCGGCGGCCGAGCCCTTGGCTCCAGCGAGAAGTTCGACGAAGTCCTGACACCGCTGGCAGACAAGCTGGGCGCGGCGCTCGGTGCCTCGCGCGCGGCCGTCGATGCAGGTTACGCCCCCAATGACTGGCAGGTCGGCCAGACCGGCAAGATCGTCGCACCGCAGTTGTACGTGGCCGTGGGCATTTCAGGCGCTATCCAGCATCTGGCCGGCATGAAGGACTCCAAAGTCATCGTGGCGATCAACAAGGACGCCGAAGCACCGATTTTCAGCGTCGCGGATTACGGCCTGGAAGCTGACCTTTTCACGGCAGTGCCTGAACTGGTTTCAACCCTGTAAGGCAAAAAACATGAGGGGCGTCTTGACGGACGCCCTTTTTTTATCCGTACTGTCTGCATTGCCGGACAGCTGTTGACTGGAACTGGAAAAAAAATGAGCTACAAAGCGCCCCTCAAAGACATGCTGTTCGACATCAAACACCTGGCCAATATTGAACAGGTTGCGCTGATTCCGGGTTTTGAAGACGCCGGCTTTGAGACCGCTGAGGCGGTGCTGCAAGAATGCGCCAAGTTCAATGAAGGCGTGTTGTCGCCGTTGAACTGGGAAGGCGATAAAAATCCATCCAGCTTCAAGGAGGGTGTCGTGACCACAACCCCCGGCTTCAAAGACGCCTTCAGGCAGTACGTCGAAGGCGGCTGGCAGGGCCTGCAGCACCCTAGCGACTTTGGCGGGCAGGGCCTGCCCAAAACCATTGGCGCGGCCTGCGGCGAAATGCTCAATTCTGCCAACATGAGCTTTGCCCTGTGTCCGCTACTGAGCGACGGGGCCATCGAGGCCTTGCTAACAGCCGGCTCCGACGACCTAAAAGCGGTTTACCTGGAAAAACTGGTCACCGGCCAGTGGACCGGCACTATGAACCTGACCGAACCCCAGGCCGGCTCGGACCTGGCTGCCGTGCGCAGCCGCGCCGAGCCGCAGGGCGACGGCAGTTACAAGGTGTTCGGTACCAAAATTTACATCACGTACGGCGAACACGACATGGCCGAGAACATCATCCATCTGGTGCTGGCCCGGGTCAGCGGCGCGCCTGAAGGCGTTAAGGGCATCAGCCTGTTCGTCGTTCCCAAGTTTCTGGTCAATCCAGACCTGTCTCTGGGTGCGCGCAACGACGTGCATTGCGTCAGCATCGAGCACAAGCTGGGCATCAAGGCATCGCCCACCGCGGTGTTGCAGTATGGCGACAACGGCGGCGCGGTGGGCTATATCGTCGGTGAGGAAAACCGCGGCCTCGAATACATGTTCATCATGATGAATTCGGCGCGTTACGCCGTCGGCATGCAGGGCATTGCAATTGCCCAGCGGGCCGACCAGAAGGCCGTGACCTTCGCCAAGGACCGTGTGCAGAGCCGCCCGGTCGATGGTTCGATCAAGGCCAGCGCGCCGATCATTCACCATCCCGACGTCAAGCGCATGCTGATGACGATGCGCGCCTACATCGAAGGCTGCCGTGCCATGGCCTCCGTGGCTGCTGCCGCCTACGACGGAGCGCATCACCATCCTGATGCCGATGTGCGCAAGCAGAACGAAGCCTTCTACGAATTCATGGTGCCGCTGGTCAAGGGCTACAGCACCGAGATGAGCCAGGAAGTCACCTCGCTGGGCGTGCAGGTACATGGCGGAATGGGCTTTATCGAAGAAACCGGCGCGGCGCAGTACTATCGCGACGCCAGAATCCTGACCATCTACGAAGGCACGACCGCGATTCAGGCCAACGACCTGGTCGGCCGCAAGACCGCCCGTGACGGCGGCCAGACAGCCAAGGGAATTGCCGCTCAGATTGAAGCGACCGAAAACGAGTTGCTGGCGCAGGGCGGCGCCGACGCTGTCGTCGTTGCCAAGCGTCTGAAAGCCGCGCGGCTGGCGTTGCTCGATGTGGTCGAGTTTGTTGCCGCCAACACCAGGACCAGTCCGAATGCGGTGTTTGCCGGCAGCGTCCCTTACCTCATGCTGGCCGGTAATGTGGTGGCTGGCTGGCAGCTGGCGCGCTCGCTGCTGGTGGCTTCGGAACAGCTTGCCGACGGTGTGGAGGCTGACTTCATGAAAGCCAAGATCATTACCGCCCGCTTTTACGCCGACCATTTGCTGACCAGGGCTCCAGGCATGCGCGACAGCATTGTCGAAGGCGCAGACAGCGTCAACGCACTGGCGCTCGAGGCTTTTTAAAGCCTTTCGGGCCATTGAGGTTTTTGCTATTGAATCAATAGCTGCCCATGGCGGTAGTTATTGGACAAGAGCGCTATTTCGCTACAAATTTGACAACAATAACGGAATCATCATGTCGAGACTGCCCGGCGCACTGAATCATTTGCCATTGCCCATCATTGGCTCGCCCCTGTTCATCATCAGCAATCCCAAGCTCGTGATCGAACAATGCAAGGCCGGCGTGGTGGGTTCCATGCCGGCGCTCAACGCGCGGCCGGCAGCGCAGCTCGAAGAGTGGCTGATCGAGATCACCGAAACGCTGGCCGCCTACAACCTGGCCAATCCGGGCCATCCCGCCGCGCCCTTTGCCATCAACCAGATCGTGCACAAGTCCAACGACCGTCTTGAGCACGACATGGCGATGTGCGTGAAGTACAAAGTGCCCATCATCATCACAAGCCTGGGTGCACGAGAGGACATCAACGCCGCAGCGCACAGCTACGGCGGGGTGGTGCTGCACGACATCATCAACAACAAGCATGCCCACAAGGCGATCGAGAAAGGCGCCGATGGCCTGATCGCCGTGGCCGCCGGTGCCGGTGGCCATGCGGGTGTCAAAAGCCCGTTTGCCCTGATCCAGGAAATCCGGCAATGGTTTGACGGTCCCATTGCACTGTCGGGCGCCATTTCCACCGGTGGGGCGGTGCTCGCCGCCCAGGCGATGGGTGCGGACTTTGCCTACATTGGTTCAGCCTTCATCGCCACCGAAGAAGCCCGCGCCTCAGACGCATACAAGCAAGCCATTGTTGAAAGCAATTCGGACGACATCGTCTACAGCAACCTGTTCACTGGCGTGCATGGCAATTATCTTGCGCCGTCAATCCGCGCTGCCGGCATGGATCCGGACAACCTGCCCGCGAGTGATCCGAGCCAAATGAACTTTGGCGGCGACAAGTCCAAGGCCTGGAAAGACATCTGGGGCTGCGGTCAGGGCATCGGCTCGGTCAACGCGGTGCAGAGCACGGCCGCGTTTGTCGCCCAGCTCAAACGTGAATACGAAGAGGCACGGCAGCGACTGCTGGCTTGAATCCCGACCGGCCGGTTTTTTGGCAGGTCGTTACCGGTTTGGTCGGCGTGAGTAGTTGAAACTTTTGATGAAATAGGGCTTGTGTCCAGAATTTACCGGCATGCATAGCTATTAAATTCATAGTGAAGTCCCAGGGTGAACGAACATCGCCCATTTGACTACCGATGCCTCGCTTAGCTTGGCCGTATGCGCGGTGTGGTTTGCCAAGTCGCCGCCTGTGACACCGTGCACCCGCACATTCAAGCCGTTCCGATACTGATCCAGCCTGGCAATGAGGCGGTTAAATTCCGAACTGGCAAAAGCCAGCTGGCGGGTCCACCGCGAGTGCGGGCCAACTTCGCAGTCATGCACCCGTTCCGCTGCCATTTTGAACAGATCGCCCGCCTCCTGACACAGTGCGCGTCCGCTCTACCGGTACCGGGCCGAAATAAACGTGAGCATGATAGTGGGGGGTGGATGTTTTCGGGGCGCTTGATCATCGCAACAACAGTTGGCAAAGCTCCACATTTCGCTTCAGACGATCACACGTCAAGGTATTTAGTTTTGTTGTAAGCTGTGTATTTGTACAGTTAAAACCGGCCTGCGAATTTACCCCTCTGGCCGCGCAACCCCATGACCGACATTATCATTCCCATCCATGCCATCAAGGGCCGGGGCAGCGCCACACGCATCGCTCACCGATTTGAAAAAGATACGCGCGATGCGTATGACGATGGCTGGGGCACGCTGCAGGAAGCCACGGCGGGCGAATCCGCACGGCTGCAGACGGAAGTCATTTTTGAAGACGCCCGCAGCGCCATTTCCAGCAACGACTCACCCGATATTTTTTTTGACTACGGCCTCAACCCTTACCGGGGTTGCGAGCACGGCTGCGTGTACTGCTATGCCAGGCCCACGCACAGCTACCTGAACCTGTCGCCGGGCCTGGATTTTGAAACAAAAATCATCGCCAAACGCAACATTGTCGAGGTGCTTCGGACTGATCTGGCCAAGCGCCGATATGTCCCCAAGCTGCTCAATATCGGTTCGGCCACCGACTGCTATCAACCCGTGGAGCGCGAGCTGCGGTTGACCCGCGGCGTGATCGAGGTCTTGCCGCAGGTGCGCCATCCGTTTTCACTGGTCACCAAGTCCAGCGGGGTGGAACGTGACCTCGATTTGCTGGCGCCCATGGCGGCCGACAGGCTGGCGGCGGTTTATGTGACCATCACCACGCTGGATGCAGAACTGGCGCGCAAGCTCGAGCCGCGCGCGGCTGCGCCGCATCGCCGCCTGCGCACCATCCGGGCGCTGGCCGATGCAGGCGTGCCCGTCGGCGTCAGCGTTGCGCCCCAGATACCGTTTGTGAATGACGACATGGAGCAGGTGCTGCAAGCGGCCCGGGACGCCGGCGCGCGTACGGCTTTCTACACCGTGGTACGCCTGCCCTGGGAGGTCGCGCCTATTTTCAAAGAATGGCTTGAGTTGCATTACCCGCAGCGGGCCGTGCGCATCATGGCGCGCATTCGCGAGATGCGCGGCGGCAAGGATTACGAAGCTGATTTCGCCACGCGCATGAAGGGCCATGGCTTGTGGGCCGACCTGATCAGGCAGCGCTTTGAAAAAACCTGCCACCGGCTGGGCCTGAACCGACAGCGCACCGAGCTGGACTTGAGCCAGTTCAGTCCACCCGGCGTGAAAAGTCAGGGCAGCCTTTTTTGAAACGGTGAAATCCCAGAAAGAGCAGGCGGAATTTATTCCTGCCCAAACGTGTGGTTTTTCAGAAAGCTGCCGGGCGTGGTGGGGGGGAATTCCAGGCGACCGTAGAAACGTCTTGAAGCTACCGCACGTCGTACAGCAGGCGATTCAATTCTTTTTTAACAACGGCATAGCACTCGCAGGCGTGGGCCTCAAGTCCATTCCGATCTAAAACCGTGATGTGGCCACGGCGGTAGCGAATAAAACCGGCACGCTGCCATTTTCCGGCGGCGTCGGTAATGCCTTCCCGGCGCACGCCGAGCATGCTGGCAACCAATTCCTGCGTCATGATCAACTCGCCTGAAGGAATCCGATCAAGTGTCAAAAGTAGCCAACGACACAGCTGCTGCTCCACCGAATGGTGCCTATTGCACACGGCGGTCTGGGAGATTTGTGTAATCAAGGCCTGCGTGTAGCGCAGCAACAAACGCTGCATCAGTCCGGCACGCTTGAACTCCTGCTTCAGCCGGCTGCGCTCCAGCCGGTAGGCATAGCCCGCGGTCTGCACCACCGCGGAGCTTTGCGTGGTGTCTCCCCCAAGAAATAATGAAACGCCGACCACGCCTTCATTACCAACACCTGCCGCTTCAGTCGTCGCGCCTGACGCCATGACATAGTGCAGCGACACGATGGCGGTGGTGGGGAAGTAGGCATGCAGCAACTCTCCCCCAGGCTCGTAAAGAATATCACCCAGCTGCAGTGGGAATAATTCCAGATGCGCAATTAGAGGCTCCAATTGCGCTGCCGACAGGGCCGCCAGCAAATGATTTTGCCTCGGGCTGTGTGGGATTGAAAGGGGAAGTGACATCCGTGAAAGCTGAGTTTCTGCGCTTTTGCGTGCTAAGGCTTGGCGGTGGTTTCCACGCCAATGCCGCGGAAGCCAAAGAAGCGGCAGGCGTTGTCGAACATCGGCTCTCCGCTCACCCGAAACTGCTGGACCGAGCCGTCGCCGTTAACCCGGCTGAACGGAAAGTCAAGGAAGGGCTGCCGGGCTGCAATCTTTGCCTGAAGCATTTCCCGCTCTGTCTGATTCCACCCGGTTATCTCTTCATCGGTTTGCTCACCAAAAAACGCGATCACCCGAATTCCCAAAATCTCCAGAACCGGGCCAGACACGGTGGTGAAGTCTCCAGTCGCGTTCTGTTCCCAGTACCAGTCGGAGGCAAGCTCTGTCAGGCTGCGAAAGCGGGCTTCACTTTCGCGCAGCTTGGCTGTCCGTTCCTGCACCGTTTGTTCCAGAACCTTGTTGTAGTCCGCGATTTTTTTGTACAGCAGCCGCACTTCCAGCATGTTGTGAATACGCGTTTTTACCTCCACCAGATCAAACGGTTTGCTGATGAAATCCTTGGCGCCAGACTGCAGTGCGCGCAATTTGTGACCAGGCTCGGCGGTCAGCACGATGACCGGCAAGTAGCTGTCGGCGTCGTCTTTCTTGAGACCTTCCATGACCTGGAATCCATCCATGCCTGGCATCTTGAGATCAAGCAAAATCAGGTCGTAGCGGTTTTGGGTATGCAGCCCGCAAACCTCGGCTGGGTTCATCGTTGAGGCAATGCAGGTATAACCCGCCTCGCTCAACAATTGCTCCAGCAACTGCACATTGGCGACCTGGTCGTCCACAATCAGGATCCTGGCGTCAAGAATATCGCTTGTATTAACCATCATTATTTCCCTTTTTTTATTGGCGCGCGCTGACTTCCAGCCCTGCAATTTCCACAATCTTTTGAGCGATGTCTTCCGGCGATAGAACGAAGTCGATGCAGCCACTGGCAATAGCGCTTTCCGGCATGTCGGGCTGGGTCGCTGTACTGAGTTTTTGCGCAATGGTGATGCCGCCTACATCCTTGATGCCGCACAGTGCGGCGGCCCCGTCTCCGTCATATCCCGAGACAATCACTGCAACCAGCTTGCCATCCCAGCAGTCGGTCAGTGAGCGCAGGAAAACCGTGATGACGTCAGGCCATCCCCGGGGTTTCGAGATGGGTTTGAGAATAAACACGCCATCTCCGATGTGCAAATCCCGATTCGCGGGGATGATAAATACACGGTTCGGCTCGATTAGCAGCCTTTCCGTGATGAGATCAACGGGCATGCTTGTAAATCGGGGAAGGACTTCATGAAGTTGAGTCGGCATGATGGTGATGTGATTCACGATGACGATAGCCACCCCCATGTCAGCCCGAAGATGTTTCAACAATCGGATGTACGCATCAAGGCCACCGGCCGAACCGCCGACACAAACAATAGGAAAATTTTTCATTCTGAAAACTGCTCTTTATGGTTCCGATACAGCATTGGAGAGGTCTGATCGTCCACCTTCAGGATGGAAGCCTGGAAGCTATCGGATTGATTCGCTGTCATCTATCACTTTTGCTTGCAGCGCGATCGGGTACTGCTCGCGCTACCGCCAGCGCTTCATCCAGCGTAGCCATGAATTGGTCAATCTTGATGGGTTTGGTGATGTACCTGAAGAACCCGGATTCCAGACCTTTATCTATGTCGCGGGGTATGGCATTGGCGCTGAGAGCAAGCACTGGAATGTTGGCTGTTGCCGGATTTTTGACCAAAATTTCCAGCACCTCAAGGCCGCTGATGCCGGGCAGGTCGATGTCCATCAAAATAACATCGGGTAGGGCGGTCTGCGCAATCTCGACGCCACTGTTGCCGTCCCGTGCTGTGAGCAGATGCATGTGGGGGTGGCGCGCGATGAGTTCTTGAATCAGCATCAGATTGGCCAGGTTGTCCTCGACATAAAGCAACGTGACAAGCGGCGCTTCGGCGCCGGTTTTGACCTGGGCACAGGTTAGCGGTGGAACTGCGTGAGAATGGGAATGACGCTCGCCCGTCAAGTTCATCTCCAGCCAGAAAACACTGCCTTGTCCGACGATGCTTTCAACGCCCATGACCCCATCCATCAGTTCGACCAGCCGTTTGGTCATCACCAGCCCGATGCCCGTTCCTTGTTCGGCGCGTGCCTCTTGTCCGAGCCGGTTAAACGGCTGGAACAGGTGATCCACTTTTTCTGGCGATAGACCTTCGCCGGTGTCTTCCACGCGAATGCGAATCCGCCCGGGGGCAGTGGCAATGCATTTCACCACGACCGTTCCACCGGCCTTGTTGTATTTGATGGCATTGGAAAGAAGATTGATAAGAATCTGCTTCATCCGTGTGCTGTCGGCTTTGACAAAGTACGGCGTTTCGAGTTCTGTAAAAGTCACGCCGATGCCGCGCTCGTGCGCTTGCGGCTCGATCATGGTTTTGCACTCGAGCATCACTTCGGCAAGCGATACGGGTTCCAGTACCAGAGCCAACTTGCCTGACTCGACTAGCGCCAGATCGAGGATTTCATTGATGAGTTCAAGCAGATACCAGCCGGCCTGAAGAATTTGATCAATGCTGCGCTTCTGGGTCGGCGTCGGCGGCGGCGTGCCAGACTCGATGAGCTGGGCGAATCCGAGGATGGCACTGAGCGGCGTGCGCAGCTCGTGGCTCATGCTGGAGAGAAACTCCGATTTCGCACGGTTGGCTTTGTCAGCAATGATGGTCGCGCGCTCAAGGTCGGCGTTCTTGTCCTGAAGTGCCTGGTCCAGTAGCTCGCGCTCTGCCTCTGCCAGCCTGCGCGTGGTGATATTATTGAAAATGACGGCAACTTTCCGGCTTTCCGGTCCGCCGATCCGAAAAGCGTAAAGTTCCAGCACGCGCCCCTGGGTAGCAAGGCTGCGTTCAAACCTTATCGGTATGCCGGTTGTACAAACGCGGTTGTAGGTAATGAACCAGTCCTCGGGTTCCTCCGGCAATATTTGACGGATGGTTTTTCCGATCACGTCAGTTATCCCGGATTGCAACATAAATGCCGGATTGACTTCGATGTAGCGAAAATCCAGCGGCTTGCCCGCCTCGCCGTCAATCTTCTCGAGGACGCAAAAGCCTTCATCCATCGAATTGAACAAATTGCGATAGCGCTCTTCAGAGTCACGAATGGCATCGTCCGCCCGCCTGCGCTCTGTGACATCGGTCATCACGACGCGGAGCACTGACACACTATCGGCGTTGTTTTCGGCGGTGGCCTGCAAAGTTACCCAAAGCGGCGTGCCATCGCCTTTTAGCATCTGCAGCTCGCAGCCTTGCTGTCCACCTGATGCCAGGAGTTGTTTGCGGTACAGGTAAAAGCCGTCCTGATGCGATTTGACGATAAACCGGCTGAACCGCTGCCCGACAATGTTGCTCCGGACCATACCCAGCAACGTGCTGGCGGCAAAATTGGCTTCCAGAATCAGCCCTTGCTCGCTGACCGTGCAGTAGCCCACTGGCGCGAGATCATAGAGGTCGAAATAGCGCGCCCTGGCGGTGTCGAGTTGCAGTTGCGCGTGCCGGAGTTCTTCGTTTTGCATCTCCAGTTCGATTTGATGCACATGGAGTTCATGCAGCGTTTGCCACATGGTTTCGGGCGACTGCGCTTCCAGCTTTTTTGAGGACAGGGACATTTTTTCGCGGGCAATGTCTTCAGCTCGCTGACGCAGCGCCTGCCCCCCGCTGGTTACCGATATTTGATGGCCAGTCGTTTTATCCGGGTCTTGCATCGTGCACTTCCGTTGCTTGAGCGATTTTTGGCTGTTTTGTACGTTCCGTGGTGGCAATGGCATACATGTGACCCAACTCATTGACCAAGGCGGTGGATGTCAACGAGACATCCTTGATGCTTCCGTCCTTGGCTATCCGCTGGGTCTGGTAGGGCTCCAATGTTTCTGCCTGGCTGAGTTGATGCGCGCTGACCAAGGCTTTCTCCCGCAGTGCCGGTGGAATCCGGTCGCGCACATTCATGGTCAGAGCTTCTGCCTCACTCCAGCCATACATCCGCACCGCGCCGGGGTTCCAGGCAATGATGCGGCCATCCAGGTCCTGCACGGTGATGGCGTCGAACGCATCCCGCACCACCACGGCCAGACGCAGCAGCTCATTGGCTTTGCGCAGCGCTTCGCGTGTGCGAACAATCTCGGTGATTTCTACAAAGGTAATGACCGCGCCCTCGATCACGTTGTCCAGCGTGCGGTAGGGCAGGATACGCAAGGTGTAGGACTTGCCCTCCGACGTCAGCACGTCCACCTCTTTGGGTATCAGCGTTTTCAGTACCGTTTGTGCATCGGCCACCAGCTGGTCATAGCCCACCAGATTGGAAACAATGTGGCCTATGGGTCTGCCTACGTCGCTCAAAATCAGATTGATGATGAGCGTAGCCGCCGGCGTGAAGCGCAATATGCGCAGGTTATGGTCTACAAAGACGGTGCCAATGCCGGTGCCCGCGAGCAGGTTGTTCATGTCATTGTTAGCACGCGAGAGGTCCGTTACCTTGGTTTGCATCTCGGTATTGACCGTGGCCAGCTCTTCGTTGATCGACTGCAATTCTTCCTTGGAGGTCTCCAGTTCTTCGTTGGTGGACTGCAGTTCCTCGTTGACTGATTGCATTTCTTCGTTCGACGACTTCAGCTCTTCGTTGGAGGTTTCCAGCTCTTCGTTGGCAGCATGGAGGTGTTCTTCCTTGGCCTGCAGCTCTTCATTGAGCTCCGCAATCCGCGCGCTTGCGTCCATGGTGCTGCCTTCGGTGCCGACAATCATTGGCACCGCAGCCGGCGTTTGCGCGTGTGCGGCTCCTGCAGCTGCCTCTTCCAGAATAATCAGGAACAAGGGTGACTCCAGCGCAGTGGCCCGACCTTGCGTCACCGGGGAGACGGGGGGGTTGGCCATTGTGAAGTGGCCGTTGGTTTTAACGCGCAAGCCGAGAATACGCACACGCTCTTTTGTGCCCGCAGCTTTATGCAGGGCCGTGGTCAGATCGCGTCGTAGCCCTTCGCGCGCCATCTTCAGAATATTGTTGATGCCTGCATCGCCCGGGGCGGGTTCCAGGAACATGCCGGTACGGCCGTGCAGGTAAAGGATGTCCCCCTGGCCATTGACCAGTGCGCCGGTGGGAGTAATTTGCTGCAGCAGGGCTTGCTCGGTCATTTCCCGCAGCGACAGTTTGGCCAGGGGGGTGTCTTGCCCGGCAATCGGGGGCAGCGCGGCATCCCTGCCCAAGGCAGAAGACAAGGGCGGCAGGTGCGACAAAAAGCGGCCAAGTGCCACGCGTTTTGTACCCTGAAAATCCTCTTTGCGCTGGTACACCTTGCACTTGCGATTCAGCGTGGCAAACAGATCAGCGAATTCACCGACAGTTTCCGACGTGCCCAGAAAAAGCATGCCACCCGGGATCAAGGCATAGTGAAACAGCGGAATCAGCTTTTTTTGCAAGTCTGAACCCATGTAGATGAGCAGGTTGCGGCAACTGATTAGGTCGAGTCTGGAAAAAGGCGGATCTTTGATCAGGTCGTGCTCGGAAAAGACGAGCATGTCGCGAATGCCTTTGTGTATTCGATAGGCGCTGCCATCAGGCTCGGCGGCAAAAAAGCGCGCCAGGCGCTCCGGCGAAATGTCATCGGCAATGCTTGCCGGATAGATGCCGGCTCTGGCTGTGGCAATGGCGCGGCCGTCAATGTCGGTGGCGAAGATCTGCACCTTGCAGCTTTGTTTGAGAAACTGCAGGCGCTCTTGCAGCAGGATGGCAATGGAATAAGCTTCTTCGCCGGTGGAGCACGCAGTTACCCACACGCGAACAGTGCTGCTCGTGGACTTGCCCTCAAAAAGGTTGGGAATGATTTGTGTCTCAAGCACCTCGAAGGCTTCCGGGTCGCGAAAGAAGTTTGTCACGCCTATCAACAGGTCGCGAAACAGCGCATCGACCTCAACTGGCGTCTGCTGAAGATATTTGACGTAGCTGTCAAATCCATCGACCTGGTGGACGGCCATGCGCCGCTCAATGCGGCGGTAGATGGTGCTGAGTTTGTACTGCGAAAAATCGTGGCCAGTCTGGGTCCGCAAAAGGATAAATATCTTTTTCAGTGCGTTCTCGTTAAAGGACCCCGTGACGATGGCGGGCTTGGAGGGTCTGCTGAATGCGCGGGTAGCATAAGCCATGAGCTGGGCCGGCATCTCGGCGGGTGCCAGCTCGTAGTCCACCAGGCCGGTAGCCACGGCGCTGCGCGGCATGCCGTCAAACTCGCAAGAGTCGGTGTTTTGCACCATGACCATGCCACCCTCGGCCTTGATGGCCCGCACGCCTAAAGTGCCGTCGCTGCCGGTGCCGGACAACACAATACCGATAGCCCGTTCGCGCTGGTCCTGCGCCAGCGAGCGGAACAGAAAGTCAATCGGCAGGCGATGACCGCGCGGTGCCGAGGGCTTGAGCAACTGAAGCGAGCCGTTGAAAAACGCCATGTCGCGGTTGGGCGGAATGATATAGGCACAGTTGATTTGCACAGCCATGCCGTCTTCAGCCTCAAAGACCTTCATACGGGTGGTGCGCTGAACCAGTTCAGTCAGAATGCTGCCGTGGTCTGGCGCCAGATGCTGCACCAAGAGAAAGGCCATACCGGGGTCAATATTGGCGGGCATGCCGGAAAAGAAGGCCTCAAACGCTGCCAGCCCACCAGCCGACGCGCCAATACCCACAATCGGGAAGGTGCCGCCAGGGTAGCTGGTCGTGTCGGTCGCCTTTGACGAATTTTGGTCTTTGTGAGGTTCTTTTTTTTTCGTGGTCATATTGGCATCTGTTCCGGGTTACTTAAAAATTGTGCTTTGCCCCCATACCGATTTTGCAAATTCTAAGGCTTGGTTCGAATTGAACTGGATGCGAACTTCATAGGCGGATAAGTCCTTGCCCAAAAAGCAACATACCGGCCGGGGCCGGCTAGGCTGGCGGTTAAAGACGAAGCGGCCAGGCCAGACCAAGCAGGGCAATCGCGCTGAATGCGGCTCCGGCATAAAACGTAAATGAGGCTCCGAGCCCGTCCCATAACAAGCCGGCGACGGCACTGGCAACCAGCATGGCAATTCCGCTTAACAGGTTAAAAAAGCCATAAGCCGTTCCACGCAAGTCGGGCGGGGCGGTATCGGCCACCATGGTTGCCAGCAAGCCCTGGGTTACGCCCATGTGCACGCCCCAAAGTGCGACGCCCGCGAGGACCACGCTCCAATGCTCGCTGCTTGCGAGTACCAGGTCAGCTGCGATCAGCAAGACCAGGCCGAGCGCCAATAGTTTTTTGTGACTCATGCGGTCGGACAGCCTGCCGAATGGGTAGGCCGAAGCGGCATAAATCAGATTCATCGCCACCATCACGAGTGGAACAAGGGCGACCGCAATACCACCTTGTTGCGCGCGCAGCACCAGAAAGGCCTCGCTGAATCTTGCAAGCGTGAACAGGGCACCGATGCCCACGACCCGCCAGTACGGCGCGCCAAGGCGCTTGAGGTTTTCCCTGCGAATCGGATTTGACCGCTTCAAGCCCTCGTGCCTTTCGGGCTCGCGCACGCCGAACACCAGCAGCGTCACCGCCATCAGACCCGGAATGACCGCAACCCAGAAAACCGCGCGGAAGTCGTTGGCCCACAACAGCATCAGTCCCACTGCCAGCAGCGGGCCGACAAATGCGCCAACCGTATCAAGCGACTGGCGCAGCCCGAAGGCGGCGCCGCGCACATCCGCAGGGGCCAGGTCAGCCACCAGCGCGTCACGGGGCGCGCCTCGAATACCCTTGCCAAGACGATCCAGCAGACGAGCCGTCAAAACCAGCCCCATTGAAGGAGCCATCGCAAACAAAGGCTTGCTCAGAGCGCCCAAGGTGTAGCCGAAGACTGCCAGCCCCTTGCGTTTTCCCAGGTAGTCGCTCAGGGTCCCGGAAAACACCTTGACGATCAGCGCTGTGGATTCAGCCAGTCCCTCGATAAGACCGATTGCAAAGACACTCATCCCCAAGGTGGTGAGCATGAAGAGGGGAAGCAGGCTGTGGATCATTTCGGATGAAATATCCATCAACATGCTGACGAAACCGAGCACCCAAATGCCGGCGGGAATTCGACCTGCAGTGCTATTGCTCCGGTTTAGTGGCGTCATTTGCCGGTCCGTGATCTGTTAAAAAAGAGTTTGAGATTCGAAACGCTGGTTGGAATATGGCGCGGGATTGTTGCTGAACAGCGCCGGATCGGCCCGTCAAGTTGGCTGTCAGGGCTTGAGGTTGACATCATTTTTAGCGGTAATTCCGGTGCCTGCGCGGTGGTGCCAGAAAGTGTTCATGCCGGTAAGACACAGCGTCAACCATGCAAGCCCTTCGGCAAAAGCGGCAAGTACATCACTCAGGTAATGAACGCCAAGATACAGTCGGGTAAGCGCCACCAGCAGCACCATCGCGACAGCGGCCAGCGCGATCATCACCCGCCAGCGCCAGGCCTCGATTCTCGCCACCAGCATGGCAGCCACAACACCGTAAACCAGCGTCGCCCCGGCCACATGGCCACTGGGAAAGCTGTAATTTGAAGCCACCAGCAACGGGTTTTCAAAGCCGGGCCGGATACGATGAAACGAATACTTCATCAGGATATTAAGCAGCATTCCGAACGGCACGGTCAGGCTCAGGCAAATCAGCCAGTACCAGTTCCGCCGCCAGGCCAAAAAGCCTGCGACCAGTACGACGGCACCCGCGACCGGGAGGGGGTCATGGAAATGCGTGATGGTCAGCATGACGCGGGTCAACAGTGGTGTAGCGTGGTCATGGAACCATTGGGCGACCTGCACATCAACAAGGGTGATCGGATCACCGCGGACGACGTCTTCGGCAAGACCGCCGAACAGCCAGCTGGCACCCGTCAATACCAGTGCGCCTACCGTGAGTTCAAGCCCCAGATAATTGCCGGGCGATAGCCTGGCCTGGATAAATGCAATTTGAGGCGCAAAGCGAACGCGCAAGGTATGGACGTACGGGCGCTGAAGAAAGCGACGCCAGCTTTGCCTGACGAATGACTCATGCCGCACCGCCCAGCGCCACAGCCAGACCAGCAGCAACGCAAATATCACGATGCCACCCAGCACGGCGCTGGCTCGCCCCAGCCACCGACCCGCGGTTTGCCAGCTGGCGCCCAGAAAGTAACCCAGCAACGTGACAGCAAGCGACCAAAGCGCCGCACCCAGCACGTTGTACGGGAGGAACTTGCCATAGGGCATTCGGGAAGAGCCCGCCAGGAAGGGCACCAGGGCGCGGGCAAAGCCGACAAATCGGCCCAGAAACACCGCCTTGCTGCCATGCCGCGCAAAAAAGGTGTCGGCCCTGGCAATCCGCGCGCTGGTAAGGCCGAACCGGCTGCCGTAATGCACCAGCGCCGGGCGCCCCATCCGTCGGCCCATTTCATACCCAATGCTGTCGCCAACGGCTGCGCCAACCGCAACAACAGTAATCAGCACGTCCAGATCGAGCAGGCCTTGCGCAGCGAGAAATCCGGCCAGCAAGACAAGGCTTTCGCCGGGAATCACCAAGCCCATAAAAGCCGCTGATTCCAGCATCGCACCAATAAAGAGCAAGAGATAGCCCCACTGTCCAGTGCGCTCGACGAGGTGGGTCAGGTACTGCAGCATGGGTGTTTCCTCAAAAGATCTTGTTGCGCGCTTCGGTTATCGCCGAATTGGCCCAAGCACCATCGAGCGGCCCAGGATGACCCGGTAAAAAAGACCAAACTATCTCCGCAGGATGAGTGGGTTAATTCCCGGCGCGACCCGCGCCAGGACGAAAGCCTTGAGCGCCAGATTGCGTTGCGTCTCATCATCCCCCGGTCACGACCGCAAATAACTCCTGTTCAAACGCTTCTCCAGCTTTTTCTGCAGCGTCTCAAACGATGCGCTCATGGCCCAATAAATGGCCGCTGCCGCCAGATACAACGGAAAAGGCTGGAAAGTGGTGGCAATTACTTCTTTGGTCGCGAGCATCAGCTCGCTCACGGCAATCACCGACACCAGCGAGGTGTCCTTGATCAGGCTGATCAGGCTGTTCGAGAGGCTGGGCACCGCCAGACGCAAGGCTTGCGGGCCAATCACATAGCGCAGCGTATCGGTTTGCGTGAGCCCCAGACTGCGGGCGGCATCCCATTGCCCGTGCTCGACGCCATTGATGGCGCCTCGAATCGTTTCAGACAGGTAGGCCCCGACGTTCAGGCTCAAGCCCAGAATGCCTGCCGAAATCGGGTCAAACTGGATGCCTATGCTGGGCAGTCCGAAGTAAATCACGAACAGTTGCACCAGCAGCGGCGTGCCGCGCATGCAACTCACGTAGATCGACGCAAATTGCGACAGCACGCGCACCTTGGCCAGCCGGGTGATGGCCACCAGCGTGCCGATGATCGTGCCAAAAAAGACGGAAGCCAGCGCCAGCAACAGCGTCCATGCGGCGCCCTTGAGCATCAGCGGAAGTGCGTCTCGCAGCAGCCCAGTTAAAGCGGACAGATCCATACAGCTCTCCAAAAATCAAAACCCCGGCGACAGACCGGGGTTGCTTCAGGCGCCTGCCGATACGGGCGCTCGACTGGAGGCATGTTACTTCCTTATTACTTCGCGGCTGGTGGCTTGCTCACATCGCGGTCAAACCATTTGTTGGAGATTTTGGCGAAGCTGCCGTCGGCCTGTAGATCGGCCAGCGCCTTGTCGATGGCGGCCTTGAACTTGGGGTTGCCTTTGACAAAAGGGATACCGGATTTTTCAAGCTCGCCCACGAAGGCACCAGGTTTCAGCGGCAACTTTGTCTTCTTGACGATGTAGGGAATTAGCAAGCTGTCGTTCAGCGCCGCGTCGATGCGGCCCAGCGCCAGATCCTGCAGGTATTCGGGCGAACCCGGATAGGTTTTGATGTCGATGCCGCCGACGGCTCTGGCGACTTCGGCAAAATTGGTCCCCTGGCCCAAACCCAGCTTTTTGCCTTTCAGGTCAGCCAGGGTTTTAAAATCGCGCTTTTCGTCTTTGCGAATAATGAGTTGCGGGCTGGAGACCGTGTAGGGTTCGGAGAAATCAAAGGTCTCCCTGCGCTTATCGGTGATGCCAACCTGGTTGATAACCACATCGTATTTGCCGACCTGCAGGCCCGCCAGGATGGCACTCCACTCGCTGGTACTGAATTCGGCCTTGACGCCCATCTTTTGCGCCAGGGCGGTTGCCAGCTCCACTTCGAAGCCGGCGAGCTGGCCGTTTTCCTTGTAGTTGAACGGCGGATAAGTGCCCTCCAGCGCTATTTTGAGCGAGCCGCGCTGCTTCACCGTGTCCAGCAAATCAGCCGCGCTGACGCCCAGCGCAACTGAAAAAAGAAGCATTGAAGCGAGTGCTTTGCGCGTACTCATATTTATTCCTTGTCTAAAAGTTGGGAAGTTGAGACCAGGCAAGAATAATAATGGCGTTGAAAAAAAGGGAAGTGGCATGGCCAAAGACCCCCGCAGACTATCGGGTGGGCGCCTCACGCACCCGCCGGCCTCGCGCAGCGGGCGTACAGGTCCAGTTCTGGTTTGTACACACGGGTCTGCACATTCATCAAGCCCAGTACGGAGTGAAAGTAGTTGTCGTGGCTGACCGGTGCATCGAGCTGCTCCTTGAGGCAGCGGGTGGTGATCTTGCTGCGCTGCTCGAATTCAGGTGACAGCCAGGTGATCCAGGGAACGTGCTTCTGCACATCGGGCGCAATGCTGTAGGGCATGCCGTGCAGGTACAGATTGTTTTCTCCCAGCGATTCGCCATGGTCGGACAGGTACAGCATGGCCGGCGCATTGTCCGATTCGCGCCCCTTGAGCCACTGGATGGCAGAGCCCAGAATGTGGTCGGTATACACAATGCTGTTGTCGTAGGCATTGATTAGCCCTTCCTGAGCGCAGCTTTGCAAGGCGTTGTCGGTGCATTCGGGTAAAAATTTCTTGAATGTGGGCGGTGAGCGTTTGTAGTACGCAGGGCCGTGGCTGCCCATCTGGTGCATCACCACCACCACGCCTTTGGCACGGCGCTCGGCGCTCAAGGCTGCAATACGCTGGTCCAGGCCTTGCAGCATCACTTCATCGAAACATTCGCCACCATCGCACAGGCCCGGCACCTTCAACTGGCTGGTATCCACATTGGGAACGCGGTCGCACACGCCTTTGCAGCCCGACTGGTTGTCCAGCCACAGCACGGCAAGCCCCGAGTGTTGCAACACGTCAAGCAGGCCTTCGTAATTGGCCGGGCGCGAGTCGTAAGCCTGACGGCCGAAGTTGGAAAACATGCAGGGCACGGAGGCTGCGGTGCTGGTGCCGCAAGACCAGGCGTTGCGCTGGCTGGCGATGTTTTCCCGCGCCAGTTCAGGCGTGGTGGGGCGGCTGTAACCATTGATGGCGAAGTTGCCGCTGCGCCCGGTTTCGCCCAGCACCAGTAACAGCAGCGGCGGTTTGGTCTGGGCGGCGTAGTTGGCGCCGAGCCTGGCATCCTGGCCCAGTGGTAGAACGACGGATTCGTCGCGCTGGAAGGGTTTGGAGGCCACCGAGCCCAATGCGTAAAAGGAATTGAGCGGATTGATCAGGTAGCGCACATGGGGATAGTTTCGCATCACCGAAGCAATGCTTTGAAAGAAAAGCATCACCACCAGCACCAGCAGGACAGAAGTTGCCACCAAAGCTGCGACGTTGGACAGCACCTGCCGCGTCGCGCTTTGCAGCCGGATGTGCTGGCGCCACAGCAAAACGCAGGGCAATACCGCCAGCACGAGCACGGTGACAAGCAGGCGCCAGTTCAGCAGATCGCGGGTTTCACGCACGTCGGTTTGCAGCGTGTTGATCATCATGGACTTGTCGATGACGATGCCATAGGCCAGCATGAAGTAGGCGCCGAAAGCCGCTGACACGCAGAAAAGCATGATGATGGGCTTGAGCGTCCAGCGCCAGGCCAGTACGCTGAACAAGCCCGCCGTGGCAAGCCCGATCACCAGTGCCAGCGCCACGCTGATGGTGATGACCTGGCCGCTGCTCAGGTCGGGCAGGCGGGCCAGTGCGCGCCACAATGCCACATTGCAGATGGTGGCGATCCAGAAGCTGGCGAGCACCACGACCCAGATCGGCCGCATGCCGGCGCGTCCCGTGTCAGTCTTCGGGGTTCGGCGCTTTGAAACGGACGCGGGGGAAGAGGCGGTGGGGTTCAAGGGCATAACCCCGGATTGTATTTGCCAGGGATTAAGACCTGCTTAAGCTCAGGGCCATGAAGCCCTTCGAAAGCCGCCTTAAGCCCCGAGTTCGCGCCAGTGGTGCGCCAGATGATCAGCCATGAAAGTGGCGATGAAGTAATAGCCGTGGTCATAGCCTGCATGGCGGCGTAGCAGCAGCGGCTGCCGCGCTGACGCACAGGCCGCCTCAAACAGGGCCGGATGCAACTGGCCGGCCAGAAATTTGTCGGCAAGGCCCTGGTCGATCAGGATGCCGCCAGGGTAGGGCGCACGGGCCATGTCGCCCATCAAAACCGTCGCATCGTGGGCCCGCCAGCCAGACTCGTCCGCGCCGAGGTAGCCGCCAAACGCCTTGCGGCCCCAGTCGCACTGGCTGGGGCTGCAAATGGGAGCAAAGGCTGACACGGACCTGAAAAGACCCGGGTGGCGCAGCGCCAGCGTAAGTGCGCCATGGCCGCCCATCGAATGGCCGAAAATGCCGATGCGGCTCGAATCCATGGGCAGGGCAGCCGTCACGAGGGGCAGCAATTCAGCCGTGATGTAGCTTTCCATGCGGTAGTGGGTGGACCAGGGTGCCTCGGTCGCATCCAGATAAAAACCGGCCGCCAAACCAAAGTCCCAGCTGTCAGACTCACCGTGCAGATTCGCGCCGCGCGGGCTGGTGTCGGGCGCAATCAGCGCCAGGCCCAGTTCGGCTGCCAGGCGCTGCGCGCCGGCCTTCATCATGAAGGTTTCCTCGTTGCAGGTCAGCCCAGCCAGGTAAACCAGGGCCGGCACCGGGCCCTGTGCTGCCTGCGGCGGCAAGAACACCGAAAAGCGCATGGGCAGGCCAATTTCGCGAGAGTCGTGCTGGTAAAAGCGCTGTATGCCGCCAAAGCAAGCGTGTTCGTTGAGAAGTTCGGGTGGTGTTTTCATGGCGCTTTTCAGTTCAGCCGGGGGCAGCAGAACCGGCTTCGCCGGGGCGCAGCCGCCCCCTCGGGGGGCAGGGAGTTACACGCAGTGAGCGACCGTGGGTGCAATATCTTTTCTAGCAGGGGCCGCGGGACTGGCTTTGCCAGACCGCAGGCGCAGCGGCCCCCTCGGGGGGCCGGGAACTACACGCAGTGAGGACCGTGGGGCCATATCTTCTCCAGCAGGGGCCGCGGGACTGGCTTTGCCAGACCGCAGGCGCAGCGGCCCCCTCGGGGGGCAGGGAGCTACACGCAGTGAGCGACCGTGCGGGCCATTCAATACAAGACCACGCCGCGAATCGACTCGCCGCTCTTCATCAAATCAAAACCCTTGTTGATGTCTTCGAGCGGCATGGTATGGGTGATCAGGTCGTCGATGTTGATCTTGCCCTCCATATACCAGTCGACAATTTTCGGCACGTCGGTGCGGCCGCGTGCGCCGCCAAAGGCCGAGCCCTCCCACTTGCGGCCCGTGACCAGTTGAAACGGGCGGGTGGAGATTTCAGCGCCGGCTTCGGCCACGCCAATGATGATGCTGCGGCCCCAGCCCTTGTGCGTACATTCCAGCGCCTGGCGCATCACCTGGGTGTTGCCGATGCACTCAAAGCTGTAATCGGCCCCACCATCGGTCAGCTGCTGGACAGCATCGACCACGTTCTCGACATTTTTAGGGTTAATGAAGTGCGTCATGCCAAACTTGCGAGCCATCGCTTCGCGCTCCGGGTTCAGGTCGACGCCGATGATCTTGTCGGCGCCCACCATTTTGGCGCCCTGGATCACGTTCAGGCCGATGCCGCCCAGCCCGAACACCACCACGTTGGCGCCGACTTCAACCTTGGCGGTGAAGATCACCGCGCCGATGCCGGTGGTCACGCCGCAACCGATGTAACAAACCTTGTCGAACGGTGCGTCTTCGCGGATTTTTGCCAGTGAAATCTCGGGTACCACGGTGTAGTTGCTGAAGGTCGAGGTACCCATGTAGTGAAAGATCGGCTGGCCGTCCAGGCTAAATCGGCTGGTGGCGTCGGGCATCAGGCCCTTGCCCTGGGTCCCGCGAATCAGCTGGCACAAATTGGTCTTGCGCGACAGGCAGAACTTGCAATGGCGGCATTCGGGCGTGTAGAGCGGAATGACGTGATCGCCCTTTTTGAGCGTAGTGACCCCGGGACCGACATCGACCACGATGCCAGCGCCCTCATGGCCCAGGATGGCCGGGAAAATGCCTTCCGGGTCGGCGCCCGAAAGCGTGTAGTAGTCGGTGTGGCAGATTCCGGAGGCCTTGATTTCCACCAGCACTTCGCCGAATTTCGGACCTTCCAGGTCAACGGTTTCGATGGTCAGGGGCTGGCCTGCTTTCCAGGCAACGGCGGCTTTTGTTTTCATGAGGATGGAGACTTGCGCCTAGAGTGAAAGTGAATGACAAAGCACTATAAGCCAGAGCCTGCGACCCTGCGCCGCAAGGTGCGGCAAGGCGCCACTTGAAAGGGTCAATGAAAAGCGGGCAGAAAAATTGCATGGCACCTTGTCACTCGTGCCAGATGGGCGGTTCGCCCATCCAGTTGGGTAAACCATGAGCCTGTGCCGGAGGTTTATGGCGAAAATCAAGACCACGAGCGGCGATTGCGGTGCCCAAACACTATTTATTCACACTGAGCCCCTTACTTTTCTGAAAGAACCTGCATGAAATTCCTGACCATCAAGACTGCCGCCCTGATCACCATGGGCCTTGCCCTGGCCAGTACAGCCAGCGCCCAGACGTTGAAAAAAGTAGCAGACAGCAACAAGATCACCGTGTCTTACCGCGAGGCCTCGGTGCCATTCAGCTACCTGATCGGCTCCACCAAGGCCGTGGGGTTTTCGGTCGAACTGACCGAAGCCATCATTGACGATGTGCGCAAGAAGCTCAAAAAGCCGGGTCTCGAAGTGGCCTACATGTCGGTGACCTCGCAAAACCGCATTCCGTTGCTGGTCAACGGCACTTACGATCTCGAATGCGGCTCGACCACCAACAACACCGCCCGCGCAAAAGATGTGACCTTCGCTGTCAACCACTTTTACACCGGCACGCGCTTGCTGACCAAGAAGAGTTCCGGCATCAAAAACTACGAAGACCTTGCCAAAAAAACCGTTGCCAGCACCACCGGCACCACCAACGCCCAGGTCATTCGCAAATACAACACCGACAAAAACCTCGACATGCAGCTGATCCTGGGCAAGGACCATGATGATTCGCTGTTGCTGGTGGAAAACGACCGGGCCATGGCGTTTGCGATGGACGACATTTTGCTGTTCGGCCTGATGGCCAACTCCAAAAATCCGGCTGCACTGGAAGTTGTGGGCGACTCGCTGCAGGTCGAGCCCTATGCCTGCATGCTGCGCAAAGACGATCCGGAGTTCAAGAAGCTGGTCGACGGCACCCTGGCGCGCCTGATGAAGTCCGGCGAGTTCAGCAAGATGTACACCAAGTGGTTCATGTCACCAATTCCTCCCAAAGGTGTCAACCTGAACCTGCCCATGAGCGAGCCGCTCAAGGCCAACCTCAAAGCGTTGAGCGACAAGCCGGCACTGTAGGTCCGGCCCGGCGGCAACGCTGGTTTTTTTGCGAGACGGGGGTGTCAGATTCAAGAAATAGGATCAACTCGGCCTTGTGTCCAGCAAGTATGGTGTTTGTTAGCTATATAAATAATAGCAAATCAGGCATCGCTTGAGGCACTCCAGCGGTTATTCCAGTTTTTTCCCTGTGCCTTGTCTAGGCTGCGGCGGTCACGCTTGGTGGGCCGCCCATGCTCCACGCTGCTGGCCGGGTCGCTGGCCAGCCGGTGCAGGTCGGCGGCCTGTGCCCTGAGTGCCAGGCTTTCTTCTGTTTCCTCGTAAAGCTGCTGAGCCACCGGGGCCGAACCGCGCTGGCTGCTGATGCCGCGCACCACCAGCGTGCGTATGACCGGTCCCTGCCGCAGAGCCACCGTGTCGCCGGCCTTGACCTCGCGCGAAGGTTTGGCTTCCACGTCATTGACGCGCACGCGCCCCTTGCTGATTTCTTCAACCGCGAGGGAACGCGTCTTGTAGAAACGGGCAGCCCACAACCATTTGTCGATTCGTAATTTATCCATCAGCCGCTATTTTGAACCAGCGGCAATAGCACTGTCGCATCAAGGCCTGTCACATGGCCATGCAGCACCCGATTTTCCAGTGAAATGCTGCCAGCCAGCGTTCTGGCAATTTCCAGACAAATGGCCAGCCCCAGGCCTGAACCCTGCCTGACATTGCCGGCTGAGAATGGCTGGTACAGGCGCGCGGCCAGTTCGGCTGAAATACCGGGGCCGCCATCACTGATGGTCAGGGCCACATGGCTGGCATCGCAGACGATGTGGACCGCCAAGATGCCACCGGCGGGGGTGTGTTTGAGCGCGTTGTGCAAAAGGTTGCGCGCCAGTTCGCCCAGCATCCATTCATGCGCCAGCACCCGGGCCGGCACGGTTTCAATTTCGAAGTCGATGTCCTTTTCGCCAATCAGCGGAGACAGCTCCAGCGCCACTTGGCGCACCACTGAAGCGAGATCAATGGCCCTGAGCTCGGGTTGCTGGCGCAGCTGCTCCACTTTGGCCAGCGCCAGCATCTGGTTGGCCAGCAGGGTGGCGCGGTCCACCGTCTGGTTGATATCGCCGAGGGCTTCGCGCGCGTCCATGTCACCGTGCAGGGCCGACTGCACCTGCACCTTTAACACCGCCAGCGGCGTGCGCAGTTGATGCGCGGCATCGCGCACAAAGCGCTTCTGGTTTTCCAGCAGGTGATTGAGCCGGCCCATCACTTCATTGGTGGCGTCAACCAGCGGCTGTAGCTCGCTCGGCGCGTCGGGTGCGGTAATGGCCGTGAGGTCGCCTTCGGGCCTGGCCTGCAGTTCGGCGCTGAGCCGTCGCACAGGGCGTGTGGCGCGCTGCACCACCATGATCACCACCAAGGCGATCACGGCCAGCAACAGGGCCTGGCGCCACAGCGTGTCGAACAGAATTTTGCGGGCAAGGGTTTTGCGCAGTTCCAGCGTTTCCGCCACCTGGATAACGGCCATGCCGCGGCCCTGCGCGCTGGCCACAGGCTGCAGCAGCACCGCCACGCGCACATCGTCATCCTGAAAGACGTCGTCGTAAAAATCCACCAGTGCCGAGTAAGGCGGCTTGGCGGGGATGCGGCCGTGCCAGAAAGGCAGTTGCGCAAAACCCGAAACCGTTTCACCCCTGAGGCTGGACACCCGGTAAAAAAGGCGGCTCTGGTTGTCAGCCTCGAACGCTTCCAGTGCGGCATAGGGCACGGTGACACTCAATGTTGCCTGTTCGTCGTAGCCGCTCACGTCGAGCTCCTCACCGATCGATTTGGCCGAGGCCAGCAAGGTACGGTCGTAGGCGGTGTTGACGGCACCAAGCGCTTGCTGGTAGAGGCTGATGGTGTTGATGATGACGAGCAGGCCCACGGGCAGCAGGATGCCCAGCAGCAGGTAGCGCCTGAGCGAGATGGCCGCCACGCTTGTCGCTTCGCGTACTGCGCTGTCCTCTGCAGGGGCTGAACTTTGCTTGGGGCGGCCCTGCGCTTCGCTCGCTGTCCCCGCGCTGCCTGCTTCGCGCGCCGCGCCGGCCTGTTCCCTATTGAAGTTCATGGATTGACCTTCAGAAGATAACCCAGACCGCGCAGCGTGACCAGCTTGACGCCGGTCGCGACCAGTTTTTTACGCAGGCGGTACACCACCACTTCCACGGCTTCGTATTGCACGTCGGCTTCCCCGGGAAAAACCAGTTCGAACAATCGTTCTTTTGACACCGCGTGGCCGGGCTTGACGATCAGCGCCTGCAGCAGGGCCAGTTCGCGCGGCGTGAGTTCCATCACCTGGCCCAGGTGATAAATCGCGCCACTCTCTTTTTCATAGCGAAGCTGGCCGGTAAACGCTGGAGCAGAGGCTGATTCGGTGCCTGTTGAGCGCCGCCCCAGGGCGCGTAGCCTGGCCTCGAGTTCGTCAAGGTCGAACGGTTTGGGCAGGTAGTCGTCGGCCCCCAGGTTCAGCCCCATGATGCGGTCGCCCACGGTGCCGCGCGCGGTCAGGATCAGCACCGGCGTGGTCAAACCCTGGTGGCGCGCCTGCTCCAGCACCTGCAGGCCGTCGAGGCCGGGCAGGCTGAGGTCCAGCACCACCACATCCGGCTGGCTCGCCGTCCATTGCTCAATAGCCAGCCTGCCGTCGATGCAGGGCACGACGTCCATGCCGCGCCGCCTCAGCGCGCGTTGCAGGGCGGCCTGCATCGAGGCATCGTCTTCGATCAACAGCAGTTTGAGCATGGCAGTCATGGGCAGGACATTAGCACTTTCACCTAGCCTTGCGGACAGCCGTTTGACAGCATCGGAGGGCATGATTCATGGCATTACTATTTCCATCGGGAGACACTCATGCGCCGCGATACTTTTTTGAAATCCCTGGCGGCTCTGGCCGCCACGGGTGCTTTTCCCCTGACGGCCCTGGCTGCCGGAACCAACGTCAAGATGATGATCCCGGCCAATCCGGGCGGGGGCTGGGACACCACCGGCCGTGCCCTGGGCAAGGCCCTGATGGATTCGGGCGCGGCGTCCACCGTGAGTTATGACAACAAGGGTGGCGCGGCCGGCGCCTTGGGCCTGGCGAAGTTTGTCAATGGCAGCAAGGGCGACGGCAACGCCATGATGGTGATGGGCGCCGTGATGCTGGGCGGGCTGATTACCGGCAAGCCGCCGGTCAGTCTGAGTCAAGCCACGCCGATTGCGCGCCTGTCCAGCGAATACAACGTGTTTGTGCTGCCCGCCAATTCGCCCTTCAAGTCCATGAAGGAAGTGATTGACCAGCTCAAGAAGGACCCTGGCAGCGTGAAATGGGGTGGCGGTTCGCGCGGCTCCACCGAGCATATTGCCGCGGCGATGATTGCCCGCGAAGTCGGCGTTGACCCGGCCAAAATCAACTACGTCGCTTTCCGTGGCGGTGGGGAGGCTACTGCGGCGATTCTGGGCGCGAACGTCACCGTGGGTGGCAGCGGTTACAGCGAGTTCTCCGAATACATCACCACCGGAAAAATGAAAGCTATCGCGGTGACATCGGACAGCCGCCTGCAGGGCGTGAACATTCCCACGCTCAAGGAGCAGGGCATCAACGTCGTGATTGGCAACTGGCGCGGCGTCTATGGCGCGCCCGGCATTTCGGCCGAGCAGCGCAAGGCGCTCACCGAGATGATTCTCAAGGCGGTCAAATCCAAAACGTGGGTGGAAGCGTCCGAGAAAAATAACTGGACGGCTGCCTTGCTGACCGGTCCGGCGTTCGATAAATTTGTCGATGACGACTTTGCCGCGCTGCGCGCCACCATGGTCAAGTCCGGCATGATTTGACGCCACTATCCCTGACCGCCGCGCGCGGCGGAAAAGCCGGGGGTTTCTGAGTTTTTTCAAGCCGCACTGTTTTCATCAGGACAGGGCGGCTGACTTTTGCCACCGGCTCTTTCTCAGCCGGCTCACCCACCAACAAGGGTTACAAACCATGACACAACCGTCTGATTCGCTGGTGCAGACGCTGATCGGCGCGGGCGTCGTATTGACCGGCCTGGGCCTGGCCGCGGGCGCTCTCAGCATTTCATCGAACGCCGGCTACGGCGGCGTTGGTCCCAATTTTTTACCCTGGCTGGTTGCCCTGTCGCTGCTGGTATGCGGCGGTTTTATTGTCTGGGAAGCGCGCAGCGGTGGTTTCCGTTCCATGGAGGAGCCCACTGGCGCAGCGCAGGCTTACTGGCCCGGCTTTGTCTGGGTGTCTGCAGGTCTGCTCGCCAATGCCGCACTGATCACCACGATCGGCTTTATCTTGAGTTGCACCTTGTGTTTTGTGCTGTCGGTGCAAGGCCTGCGTGGCGCGGAAGGCAAGGCCGGCCGTGGCCCCGCAGGCTGGCTGAAAGATATTTCGATCGGCCTGGCCATCTCGGCGCCGGTCTACTGGATGTTCACAAAATTCCTGGCCATCAACCTGCCGGGCATCACTTCAAGCGGGTGGCTTTAAATGGAAATCTTCAATCAGCTGATGCAGGGCTTTGCCACGGCAGCCACGCCCGTCAACCTGTTGTGGTGTTTTGTCGGCTGCGCGCTGGGCACGGCGATTGGTGTGTTGCCGGGCATAGGCCCGGCCGTGGCGGTGGCGATGCTACTGCCCATCACGGTCAAGGTCGAGGCGACCGCATCGATGATTTTCTTCGCCGGTATTTATTACGGGGCCATGTACGGCGGCTCGACAACGTCCATTTTGCTCAACACACCGGGGGAAACCGCGAGCATGGTGACGGCGATGGAGGGCAACAAGATGGCCAAGAGCGGGCGGGCGGGCGCTGCGCTTGCCACGGCCGCCGTCGGCTCGTTTGTGGCGGGCACGATTGCCACGGTGCTGGTGACGCTGTTTGCGCCCATCGTCGCCGATCTGGCCATCAAGCTTGGCCCGCCCGAGTACTTCATGCTGATGCTGCTGGCCTTCACCACCGTGAGCGCGGTGCTGGGCAAAAGCACGGTACGCGGCATGACGGCGCTATTCGTCGGCCTGGCTGCGGGCCTGGTGGGACTGGACCAGATTTCGGGCCAGGCGCGTTACACCGGTGGCGTGCCTGAATTGCTGGATGGCATTGAAATCGTGCTGGTGGCCGTTGGCTTGTTTGCCGTGGCCGAAGCGTTATATGCGGTGCTCTATGAGGGCCGCGTGGTTGACGAGCAGAACAGGATGAGCAAGGTTCACATGACCGCGCGGGACTGGCGCCGCTCATGGCCGGCGTGGCTGCGTGGCACGGCGATTGGCGTTCCGTTTGGCTGCATTCCTGCCGGCGGCACGGAAATCCCGACTTTCCTGAGTTACGCCACCGAGAAAAAGCTGGCCAAGAAAGATATCCTCGACGAATTTGGTACGGTAGGGGCAATTGAAGGCGTGGCCGGTCCCGAGGCGTCAAATAACGCCACGGTGACTGCCGCGATGATTCCCTTGCTGACGCTGGGCATTCCGACCTCCAACACCACCGCGATTTTGCTGGGCGCTTTTCAGAACTATGGCATCCAGCCCGGCCCTCAGCTATTCAGCAGCTCGTCCAGCCTGGTGTGGGCGCTGATTGCCTCGCTCTACATCGGCAACGTGATGCTGCTGGTGCTCAACCTGCCGATGGTGGGCCTGTGGGTCAAGCTGCTGAAAATTCCCAAGCCTTATCTTTATGCCGGCATCCTGATGTTTGCCACGGTCGGTGTTTACGGCATGCGGCAAAGCGCTTTTGACCTGTTTCTGCTTTACGGCATTGGCGTGCTCGGTGTCGTCATGCGCCGCTTTGATTTTCCGACCGCACCCGTCGTTGTAGGCATGATCCTGGGCCCGCTGGCCGAAGCGCAGCTGCGTAATGCCATGTCGATCGGCGAGGGCAGTGCGTTGGTGTTCGTGCAGCGTCCGGTCTCACTGATTTTGATCGTGGTTGTGGTGGCGGTGCTATTGCTTCCGCGTCTGGCCAGGCACTGGTCCGGCCGGAGATTCGCTTCCTGAACTGGTCTTTTTAAATCACGAGGAACAGCGGTGGAACAGATGCGCAACATCGACGCATCGTTCAGGGTGGCCTGAGTGGCTACGTTGGCTTTGGCCGCAGCGCTGCTGTAGGCTCAAACCGCAAAATCTGCCGTTGTCATGCCGCATTCAGCCGGCAATGCTTTTAACCAGCGGCTGCCTGCTCATGATCGTAGGGTCCACGCGTTGACGCAAGCGCCGGTGTGCCTGAACGCTTGCGACGGTGCTGGCGATCCGCGCTGGCATTGGCATTGGCGATGGCTTTAGCTGGTGTAAATCGGCAAGGCCGCCTTCATGCCTGGACCGTGTCATCCGGGAGCAAGCCTGCTTGAATTTGTTGTCGCCTTGGCCGAGGCCGCATGGAATGACATTCCCGGCGCCCCGGGATTTTTCGCCGCAGCTTTATCTCGGCCGCAAGCGACTGCCATCGCGACGTGTGCCAGTCCCCGCTCGCGTTTTCTTGCTGCTGAAAAACAAAGCGTCAGCAGCTATCAGAAATTGTGCTGTTGAGCTATTGGTATGGACCCCCTGCGAAACGCTCTGGTTTGACGATATGGTCCAGCAGCAATTTCAAAAAACTGACAGACCAGTGAATTACCCGTTGCGCACGTAACTGCACTGAGGGCGCATGAGTGGCCATTCAAGGACCAACGCATGTTGAAGCTGGCTGTAGCGGTTTACTGCTTCCCTACCTGCGTGGTGGGAAGGTTACGCATAGGAAGTGCGCAGCCGTGACCACGCCTTTCTTGTTCAACAATAATCCGAAAGAGACAAGTATGAATTTGCGTAAGAAGTCTGATAAGAAGACCGGCGTTGCGCTTGCAACGGTTGCCAGTGCGCTCGCACTCGCAGGCTGCGGCGGGGGCGACGGAAGCAGCCCAGCGGCAAACAATCTCCCCGCAGGTATCTCTCAACTCAGTGTCATGGCCTACACGGCTACCACCGTGGGAACTGGCGACACCGCAGCCTCGCAAGATCTGCTGACTGGCGGCATCGGCCGCACCGGCTTCGGCAGCGCAGCAGCACCGGCCTATGCCAACCCGGCCGCGCCCACGGCGTTTGAACTGCGTCGCAATTCCTTGTGGGCCAATTACCGCGCCATCCTTGATCCGAGCGCCAACGGTGGCTACGGTTCCCTGTACGGACCCAACGTCACCGTTGCCGGAAGTGTGACGGCTAGTGAAGGCCTGATTCCCGGGCGTGAGTACCTGGCGGCACTGGACGACGGCAGTGGCCGCAAGAAAGTCGCGATTGCGGTTCAGGTTCCAGACAGTTTTGACACGGCGGCTCCGTGTGTCGTCCTGGGCCCTTCATCCGGGTCACGCGGTGTTTATGGCGCTATCGGTACGGCCGGCGAATGGGGTCTGAAGCACGGCTGCGCGGTGGCGCTGACCGACGCCGGCAAAGGTGTCGGCCTCTACGACCTGACGGACGATAGCGTCAACCGCATCGATGGCACGCGCGCTACGCGTGGCGACGCGGGCGTGCTGAGCTTCTTTGCCGCCAATATTACGGACGCTGCCCGCACGGCTTACAACGCGTTGTTCCCGAACCGCCTGGCCCTCAAACAGGTGCATTCCCAGTTGAATCCGGAAAAAGACTGGGGCAATGACACGCTCGCCGCTGCCCGCTACACGCTGTACGTGCTGAACGACCGTTATGGCACGGCTTTCAACCCCGTGCGCTTCGATGCAAGCAACACCATCATCATTGCCGGTTCAGCCTCCAACGGCGGCGCGGCAGTGCTGCGCGCAGCCGAGCTGGACAGCAGCGGCCTGATCCGCGGAGTCGTCGCGTCCGAACCTGTGACCGAAATGCCAACCACCGCAGGTTATGGCATTCTGTTTGGTGGTGCAGCGGTTGCCGGCTATGGCAAGACGCTGGGCGATTTCACGACCTACGGCAATGTGTACCAGCCGTGTGCCGCTCTCGCAGTGGGCGCCGCAATGACGGAGGCATCGAACTTCAATCTTATCCAGACAGCTGGCATGACGGCACGCGCCACGGCACGTTGTACCAGCCTGGCTTCCAAGGGCCTGGTCAACGGCGCAGACACGGCCACGCAGGCGCTGGATGCGCTGAATAAATTGCGCGCCTACGGCTGGACGCCCGACAATGACCAGATGCACAACGCGCATTACGCGCTCGGCAACGGCCCCGTCCTGTCGGCCATGTACCCGGTGATGTATGGACGTTTCTCGGTGCTCGACAATGTCTGCAACACCAGCTTTGCGGCGGTTGACGCGACTGGCGCACCAGTGGCCGCCAGTGCGACGGCCAAGGCACAAAGTTTTGCCACCGGCAACGGAACGGCCAACGGCGTTCCCGCAAACGTCGTCTACAACGACTCGGTGGGCGGCGCACGTTCCTGGCAACTCGCTACCTCGCCTTCAACCGGCGTGGCGGATTTTGGTCTGGACAACGCGCTGTGCCAGCGCGCCCTGGTCGCCGGTACGGACCCTGTAACTGGCGCGGCGCTGACCAGCACCAGCAAGCCTACGGCGGCCCAGAGCGCAGCGGTGCGCGCCGGCATAGCCGAAGTGTTTGTGAGCGGGAACCTGCGCAGCAAGCCCGTGATCATTGTTGCGGGTCGCAGTGATGCGCTTATTCCAGTGAACAACAATGGTCGCGCTTACACGGCATTTAACCGCACGGTGGACGGTTCGGCCAGCAAGCTCAGCTACATTGAAGTGACGAATGGTCAGCATTTCGACGCCTTCCTGCCGCTCAGCGGTTTTGACACGCGTTTCGTGCCCCTGCATCCCTACTTCAACCAGGCCATGGATGCGATGTATGCCAACCTGAAGAACGGGACCGCCCTGCCACCAAGCCAGGTTGTGCGTGCCACGCCGCGCGGCGGTGTTCCCGGTGCGGCTCCGGCCATCACGGCTGCCAATCTGCCGGCCATCAGTGCAGCGCCAGCCGCGGGCAACCAGATCGGCTTTTCGGGTAGCTCGCTCGCCGTTCCTAACTAGGTAGGCGATTTCGGTTCTGGCGCACCGGCCGCAGGGCGGGTGCGCCAGTCGTTTGTCATGCGGTCCATCCCGCCAACTCAGCGAGACGGCCGCGTGCCGCTTGCCATCAGGAATTGTTTTGAGCTGTCAGGAGACACATCATGAAAGTATTTAAAACTTGGGGCCGGCGGACGGTGGCCGCGCTGGCCCTGCTTGGCCTGGGATGTCTGAGCGAGGCTTCCACGGCGGCAGAGCTAGTGATAGGCCAGGTCGCTCCGTTGTCTGGCGTGCTGGCCAGCACCGGGCACCAGATGGTGGTCGGCGGAAAGATCTATTTCGATTCGATCAACGCCCAGGGCGGCGTGAATGGCGCGATGATTCGCCACGAGGTGGTGGACGACGGCTACAAGGTTGCGGAAACGGTTCGTCTGACGCGGGAAATGCTGGCCAAACCCGAAGTGGTGGCGCTGTTCGGTTTTGCCGGCACGGCCAACGTGACGCAACTGTTGACCGATGGCGTGCTCGATGTGGGCGGTGCTGCGCTGGTAGCGCCTTACACCGGCGGCGAGTCCTTGCGCAACCCTTTCAATCCCTGGATTTTCCATGTGCGCGCCGGTTATGCCGACGAAACCGAACACATGGTGCAGCAGGTAACCACGCTGGGCATGAACCGTGTCGCCGTGATGTACCAGGACGACGGTTTTGGCAAGGCCGGTTTGTTGGGCGTCGAGAACGCATTGGCCAAACGCAAGTTGAAGCTGACCGCTGCAGCGGCTTACGAACGCAATACCGACAAGGTCGAAGAGGCCGTTGCAAAGATCAAGGCATCCGACGCGCAGGCCATCATCATGATTTCCGTCAACAAATCCACGGCGGCTTTCGTCAAGCGCTACCGCGAGGGTGGCGGAGGTGCGCAGCTCTACAACATCTCGGTTGTTGACCCGACCGAGCTGGTCAAGTTGGCGGGTCTGAAGAACGCCCACGGGCTGGGTATCAGCCAGGTCGTGCCATATCCCTACATGGCGAATATGCCGGTAGTGCGCGAATATCAGGAATTGCTGAAAAAATACGCACCCAAAGAACTGGTCAACTACACCAGCTTTGAGGAATTTGTCGGCGCTAAAGTGCTGGTCGAGGCTTTGCGGCGCGCCGGTCCCAACCCCACGCGGGCCAAGGTGGTGAAGGCACTGGAGTCCATGGGCAGTTATGACACCGGCGGCATTACTGTCAACTACTCGCCGAGCAACCGGATCGGTTCCCGGTATGTCGAGGTGACCGTGATCGGCAGTACCGGCAAGCTCCTTAAATAGGCGTCGCGGCGCAAGCAGAAAAATTTGTCGCGCAAAGCCTGCACCTCATGTAATTCGCGCCCCCGCCGTCAGACCTGTGGCGGGGCGCGAAATTCCTAACCCGAATGGGTATGCAACGCATCGCTTGCATCGCAGCCTGACTCGCAGCGCGCCTGACCGGGGCGAGCTGAACCTTGCCTGATCGGCCGGGCCCGGATACCGCGGTGATGCCGCCCGCAACTCCTGCGCTATTTCGCTGTAATTCAGCTCTCACCCACAGGGCAAGGGCGAAAGTAGCTAAAAAAAACAGAGCGCCAGTAAATTGGCGTTAGCCTACTGCGTGGCCCCCATCGCCAGCGCGGCCGCGCGTGAGGCCGCGAGCGTGGCCTCGGCCGGCCGGGGCTGTGTGGGCCAGCCTCCCATGTGCTGAATGCTCAGCTCGCTCAGCGCGGCCAGCCACTGCGGGCTGTCATTCAGGCATTCGATGTAGTTGAATTCCTTGCCGCCTGCCTCCAGAAAGGCGTGGCGCGCTTCCATCGCAATTTCTTCCAGTGTTTCTAGGCAGTCCCCGCTAAAGCCGGGGCACACCACATCGACGCTTTTCACGCCCGCTTGCGCCAGTTTGATGAGCGTGGGTTCGGTATACGGCTCCAGCCATTTGGCCTTGCCAAAGCGTGACTGAAAAGTAACCTTGTAACGGTCCCTGGAAAGTCCCAGCTGTTCGGCCAGTAGACGCGCGGTTTTGTGGCATTCGCAGTGATAGGGGTCGCCCAGCTTGAGCGTTCGCTCCGGCACCCCGTGAAAGCTCATCACCAACTGCTGGGCTTGGCCGTTTTGCAGCCAGTTTGCACGAATCCTGTTGGCCAGTGCGGCGATGTAGCCCGGATCGTCGTGGTAATTGTTGATGAAGCGAAATTCCGGAATCCGGCGTACTTTGGCCGCCCAGCTGTATACCGCGTCAAACACGCTGGCCGTGGTGGTGCCGCTGTATTGCGGATAGGCGGGCAGGATGAGGACGCGGGTCACGCCGTCAAGCTTGAGCTGGTCCAGCTGCGAGGCGATTGACGGATTGCCGTAGCGCATGGCGTAGCGCACTTCCACCGTGTGGCCACGCGCACCCAGATAGCCGCGCAGCATGAGGGCCTGTTTTTGCGTCCAGACCTTGAGTGGCGAGCCCTCGCTCATCCAGACGCTGGCATATTTGGCGGCCGACTTTTTCGGCCGGAAGCGCAGGATGATGCCGTGCAAAATCAGCCACCAGAGTAGCCTGGGAATTTCGACCACCCGTGCGTCGCTCAAAAATTCGGCGAGGTAGCGGCGTAATGCCGGGGCCGTGGGCTCGTCCGGCGTACCCAGGTTGCAGAGCAGGATGGCTGTCGTGGAAGACGCTGCGGGCGGCTTGCCATGGGTAAAGATGGGTTCAGGAGCAAAAGACATGGGTTATTCTCGCCTACCTATGCTTGAGCTCACAACCATCAAAGCCATTACCCTGGATCTTGACGACACACTGTGGCCGATCTGGCCCGCGATAGAGCGGGCAGAAAAGGCGCTCGATGACTGGCTCGGCTGCAACGCGCCGATGACCGCAGCACTTTTCTCAAACCCGACGGCGCGCCATGACATTCGTCAGCATGTGACGCGTTCACGGCCAGAGTTGAAGCACAACCTGAGTGCCATTCGCCGCGAAGCCATCCGGCTCGCCCTGTACCGGTCCAGCGAGGATCCGTTACTGGCTGAACGGGCCTTTGATGTGTTTTTTGCCGAGCGCAACCGGGTCACGCTGTTTGACGACACGCTTCATGCGCTGGCGTTTTTATCAAGCCGGTTTCCGCTGGTGGCGCTGTCAAACGGAAACGCCGATATTCACAGCATCGGCATTGGCTCGTATTTCAAGGCCTGCATCAGTGCCCAGCAGTTTGGCGTGGGCAAGCCCGACCCGCGCATTTTCCACGCGGCTGCCGGTGCTGCCGAGGTGCAGCCGGGCGAGGTACTCCATGTGGGTGACGATGCCGCGCTTGATGTGCTGGCCGCGCTCAATTGCGGCATGCAGGCGGTGTGGGTCAATCGCGCTGACCACCCGTGGACGCACGCCGTCGAGCCACATGAGACGGTGACGACGCTGACCGAGCTGTGCGCGCTGTTCCCCGCCTGAGCGCGGGCCGTCTCTCCTTTCTCAGAGCTTCGCATGACGCTCAAAATTTATGGCACTGCGGCATCGCGAACCGCACGTCCCCTCTGGGTGGCCCAGGAGATGGGACTGGTCTACGAACATATTCCGCTGTCTTACCTGGGCGGTGCCACGCGGACGCCGGCGTTTTTGGCGATCAATCCGAACGGCCATATTCCGGTCGTTGACGATGACGGCGTGCTGGTCTGGGAATCCATGGCTTGCGCGCTTTATCTGGCCGAACGTTTCAGGCAGGCTGACGCATCGTCGTTGGCGGCCCGGACGCATGCCGAGCAGGCCGAGATTTTTCGCTGGAGTTTTTGGGTCGTCACCGAGTGCGAAAAAAATGCGCTGGCATTCCTGATGCACCAGCGTTTGATGCCGCCAGACCGTCGCAAGCCCCAGCTGGCCGAAGAGGCCCAGCGCCGTCTAGCGGGGCCGCTTCGTGTGCTTGAGCAGCATTTGCAGACGCGCCCTTATTTGGCGGGTGAGCGTTTTACCGTTGCGGATGTTTGCGTCGCATCCGTGATGGCGTGGGTCGAGAGTGCGGTTGAATTGATCGCGCAGACCCCCCGCACGCAAGCGTGGCTGGGTTCATGTCTGGCTCGGCCCGCGTTTCGGGCGGTTAGCCTGATGGCAAAAAACGCCTGATGTCCAGGTTCTACGGTCATTAATTGCTATTCATATAATAGCAATAAAAAATCCGGCACCTCAGTCGAGGCAGCGAACTGCCGCGAGTCCTGAGCGCACGGCGCCTTCCAGCGTGGCCGGATAAGGTCCGGCGATGTAGTCACCGCACGCCAGCAAGCCACGGGCAATGCGGGCGCCGGGCCGCTGCAAGCCCGGCGTACAGGCAAAGGTGGCGCGTTTTTCCACGATCGTCAGCACCGGCTGCAAAGCGGTCAGCCCCAGTTGGCGCGCTGCCTGCGCCTGCGCCTGCCGCGTCAGCGTGGCACTGTCGCTGATGCTGGCACTGATGACAAAAGCTAGCAAGCCCTGCGGTCCGCCGAGCCGGGCGCGGTCGAAAGCAAATTGTGCCGGCTCTTCCGCGCTCGACACCAAAGCCAGCATGGGTCGATGCAGACCGGCGCCCGGCGCATGCAGATACACCGTGCTCAAGGCCTCATACTGCAGGCCGCGCGCCAGCTTCAGCCATGCCTCGGCGGCTACGCCGCTGCCTTCAACGAGTCGCGCCGCTTCGCTGGGCGGACAGGCCAGGACGATGCGGTCAAACACCTGGCCGTCAAGCGTCCAGCCGGGGGCAGTGGGCATGATAGTTTGCACCCGGACACCCAGTCGGGCCGCGCCGCCGTGTGCCGCGAGCCAGGCCAGCGCGGCGTCAGGCAGTAGCGCGCTCAGGTCGACGCGCGGCAGCAGCAGGTTGGAGCCGCCGCTGAGCGCAAACAGCGAGTCGTGCATCACGCGCAAAAACACCTGGCCGCTGGCGCGCTCGGGCGGCGTGTTCAGCGCCGACACGCACAGCGGCTCAATCAGCGCTGTCATCGCGCGCGCGGAAAGGCCTTGACACAAATCGAGGACGGATTGCTCCGGCCGGCACTTGAAACCCGCCGATTGCCAGCCGATCGCCACTTTAAGCAGCGACAGCCTGGCGGCCCACGACCAGCCGCGCGCCCCGAGAATGCCGGCAAAAGCATCGAGCGGCGCCGGCCAGCGTGGCAATTCAAGGCCGCTGCCATCGGGAAACTGCAGTGTCAGCGGCAGGCGCAGCAGGGCCGCTTGCTCGTCAACGCCGACATCCCTCATCAGCCGCAGGGTTTCGGAGTACGCACCAATCAGGATGTGCTGGCCATTGTCGAGTGCCAGCTGCTCGCCAGCCACGGTCGCCATGACGCGCCGGGCGCGCCCTCCAGCCGTACGGGAGGCGTCAAACAGCGTGACCTGGTGGCCCAGGCGCGTCGCCTCGACGGCGGCGGCGCACCCGGCCCAGCCCGCGCCGATGATCGCGACTTTCATGGGTCCAGAGGCCTGGACCCGGGCGTAGCCGCACCGAACCGGCAGGGGCCGCAGAAACGGCTCCGCCCGGCCGCAAGCCCAGCGGCATCCCGGGGTGGCAGCGCCGTACGCGAAGCGACAGGCGTGGGGGTCATACCACCTTGCCGAACGCCTGCGTTTTCCAGGCCAGCCAGAACTTGCGCAGCGGCGTCAGGCTGACGCGTTGGTGCAGCACTTGGTAGTTGTCGGCGGCGATTTCGCGCAGCAGCGTGCGGTAAATGCTGGCCATCATCAGGCCGGGTTTCTGCGCGCGGCGGTCAGTGGCGGGCAGCAGCGCAAGCGCTTCGTCGTAAAGCGCCAGCGCGCGTTCGGTCTGAAAAGCCATCAGCGCGCTGAAGCGCTCCGAATACTGTCGCTTGAGAACTTCGTGGGCCTTGACGTCGAACCGCTGCAGCTCATTGAGCGGCAGGTAGATGCGGCCGCGTATCGCGTCCTCACCCACGTCGCGAATGATGTTGGTGAGCTGGAACGCCAGCCCCAGCTTGTGCGCGTAAGCCGTCGTGGCGTCGTCGGTCTGGCCAAAGATGCGCGCCGCCACTTCGCCGACGATGCCTGCGACCAGATGGCAGTAGCGCTGCAAGGCCGGAAAATCGAGGTAGCGGTTTTGCGCCAGGTCCATCTGGCAGCCTTCGATGACCGCCTGCAGATGCCGCGCTTCGATGCCATAAGTGGCCGTCAGCGGCATCAGTGCTTTCATGACCGGATGGCTAGGGCTGCCGGCAAACGATTTGGCGACCTCGCCCTGCCACCAGGCCAGCTTGGTGTGCGCCACGCCGGGGTCGGTGACTTCATCGACCACATCGTCAATTTCACGGCAGAAGGCGTAAAACGCAGTGATGGCGGCACGCCGCTCTTTGGGCAGGAACAGGAAGGCGTAGTAAAAACTGCTGCCGGAGGCAGCGGCTTTTTGCTGGACATAGTGCTCGGGCGTCATGCGGGGATTGTTGCATGCTGAAATGGCGGATTTGCTGCAGTGCGGGGTGCGAAGTTAAAAGCGTGGGAGCAAAGGCACGTGCCAGACAGGGCCGCGGAACCGGCTTCCCGGGTCGCAGGCGCAGCGGCCCCCTCGGGGGGGCAGCGCAGCACACGAAGTGGCCAGCGTGGGGGGCCACATTTACATCCACAATGCGCGCCAGCTCATCACCGCCACATCCCAGGTCCCTAGCTTTGGCCGCTGTCGCAGGGTGTCGAAATTCAGCGCCTCGATTTTGTCGAGAATTCGCAGGCCTCCTTGCACCATCAGCCGCAGCTCCCAGCCACCCCGGCCCGGCAGCCTTTTCACCAATTTTGAGCCTTTTAGCATGTAGGTCCTTGCGAATCCGGCACTTTCAGCTATTAAATTAATAGTGCCCGGCTTGCTTTTCAGGCTTAGCAGCTGCGCTTCATCGACGCCATGCGGGCCCCAGGCATCGGCCGGCAGGTAGATGCGTCCGCGCGGAATGTCCACGCTCAGGTCCTGCCAGAAGTTGATGAGCTGCAGTGCGCTGCAGATGCAGTCGCTTTGCTCCAGTGCCTGCGCGTCACTGACGCCGTACAGGTGCAGCAGCAGGCGACCGACCGGGTTGGCCGAACGTCGGCAGTAATCCAGCAACTCGGCCTGGCTGGCATAGCGCTGCTTGACCACGTCCTGCTCGAAGGCGCTGAGCAGGTCCGCGAGCAAACTCACCGGGAGATCGAATTGCGCGATAACCGGACCGAGACGTTCGAATACGCCGGCCCAGCGCCGCGAAGGTGTCAGGCCGCTGGCCGTCGCCATCAGGTCGGCGCGGTAGGCCGCCAGGTCGGCCAGACGCGTTGGCGGCGGTGCGTCGCCTTCATCGGC
>NZ_JABBPF010000049.1 GCF_012927415.1 Polaromonas sp.
GGCCCAGCGACGGATCAAACTTGCCGGGGCCGTGATAGGCAATCGGGTCGGCCTCGGCCAGCTTGTAGCCCTGGCCTTTTTTGGTCACGACGTGCAAAAACTGCGGGCCTCCGCCACTGGCCATCAAATGCCGGATGTTTTCCAGCGTGGGAACCAGCGACTCCAGGTCATGGCCGTCAATCGGGCCGATGTAGTTAAAGCCAAAATTTTCAAACAGGGTGGCCGGCACCACCATGCCCTTGGCATGCGATTCCAACCGCCTGGCCAGTTCCAATAGCGGCGGCGCCACCCGTAGCACCTGTTTGCCGACGCTTTTGGCCGAGGCATAAAAGCGCCCGCTCATCAGCTGGGCCAAATGCCGGTTCAGCGCGCCCACCGGCGGGCTGATGCTCATGTCATTGTCATTTAGCACCACCAGCAGCTTGCAGTCGTCATGCACGCCGGCGTTGTTCAGCGCCTCAAACGCCATGCCGGCGCTCATGGAGCCGTCGCCAATGATGGCGACCGCGTTGCGATTTTCGCCCTTGAGCTGGGCCGCCAGCGCCATGCCGAGCGCGGCCGATATCGAAGTCGATGAATGCGCCGTGCCAAAAGTGTCGTATTCGCTCTCGTCACGGCGCGGGAAGCCCGATAGCCCGCCGAACTGGCGCAAGGTAGCCATACGCTCGCGCCGGCCGGTGAGGATTTTGTGCGGATAGGTCTGGTGGCCCACATCCCATACCAGCCGGTCATCCGGGGTGTTGAAGACATAGTGCAGTGCCACCGTCAGCTCCACCGTGCCCAGGTTGGAGCTCAAATGCCCACCGGTTTGGGACACGCTGTCGAGCACGTAGGCACGCAACTCATCGGCCAGCGCCCTGAGCTGGTTGCGCGGAAGCCGCCGCAGGTCGGCGGGACTGTTGATGGTTTCGAGCAATGAGTACATCGTGGTGTATTTTGTAATAGCCAGGCCCGGGCAGGGCTAGTGCTGGCGATTGACCAGCATGTCGGCGAGTGCCTGCAAAATCCGGGTATTCTCGAGCCCGCTGGCCCGAATGCTTGCCAGCGCTTGCGCCAGCAACTTCTGCGCGTACTGCCTTGACGCTTGCAGCCCCATCAGGGAAACAAAGGTGGGCTTGTCCTGGGCAGCATCCTTGCCAGCGGTTTTACCCAGTGTGGCCGCATCGGCCGTGACATCGAGAATGTCGTCAACGACCTGAAACGCCAGACCCACTGCCGCGCCATAGTCGCGAAGGGCATTCTGTGCCTGCAGCGAAGCCGCGCCGCAAGCTGCGCCCATCATCACACTGGCTTGCAGCAAGGCGCCTGTTTTAAGCCGGTGCATCTCGTGCAGCTGGCTGGACGTCAGCGGCACGCCAACGCTTGCCAAATCAATCGCCTGACCGCCCGCCATACCCTGAAACCCTGCTGCCTGCGCCAACATACGGCAAAGGCGCGCCTGCGTCTGGCTGTTGACCGAATCGTCATCGGGCGTGAGCAGCTCAAAGGCCAGTGCCTGCAAGGCATCGCCGGCCAGCAACGCCTGGGCTTCGCCAAACCTGACGTGGACCGTCGGCTTGCCGCGACGCAGCACGTCGTTGTCCATGCAGGGCATGTCGTCGTGGACCAGCGAGTAGGCGTGAATCAGTTCGACCGCGCAGGCCGAGCGCAGCGCCGCCTGTTCGTTGCCGTTCACTGCTGCACAGGCCGCCATCACCAGCAATGGGCGCAGACGTTTGCCGCCGTTGAGCACCGCATAACGCATTGCATTGTCCAGACCGGCAAGCGCCGGCGCATCGCCCGGACAGGCCACCCAGCGCGACAAGGCCTGCTCGATGACGTCAAGCTGCCGGGCGCTCCAGACGTCCAGCGAAAAATTGGAGGCGGGCGAAGGCAGAATTTCAGGGGCGTTCAATCGTGGATCTCTTGCGCTAGGGCGGTTAAGGGAAAGTGATGGCGTTGACGACGAGTGATTTACTCTTGCACCCAGGGCTTGAGTTCGGCGCCTTCAAGCACCTTGATCTGGGTTTCCACGGCTTCGAGTTTGTCCCGGCAAAACTTCAGCAGCTGCGCACCGCGTTGATAGCCGCCGAGCAACTGGTCCAGCGGCAACTTGCCGGACTCCAGACTGCTGACCAGCTCTTCGAGCTCCTGCAGCGCAGCCTCGTAGCTGGGGGGCATTGTGGAAATCTGCTCTGCGCTGGCCCCGGATGCGCGAGCAGCAGACGAAGCGGTCGAAGCGGACGAAGCGGAGGTTGAGCTTTTGGCCATGGTATTTGGGATAACTGCTGATTTTAGGCCGTTGCCTGGAAGTTGGGGACAGGGTGGCCGCGCGCAAGAGGGAGTTCATTATCCCGTGAGCGGCGCGGCGACATTTTGAAAGCCCCTCACAGGTACAATTAAGTACCGTTTTCGATGCCGGTGGCCGCCATGCTCCATGATAAAACCGCCCGCTTTTTCAACCCGTGGGCAGTTGCCCAGACTGGCTTTGCAGCTTCCTTCCCGGCCTGACCGTGGCGCCAGCCAGAGAAATATTGCATGCCTGATAAAAGCCTTCGCCTGTTGCAGGCCACCAGCCAACTCCCGATTTCCAGCTACTTCGATGTCGGTCTTTACCAGCGCGAGCAGCAAAAACTATTTGCGCGTGGACCACGCTATCTCGGCCACGAGTTGTCTGTCCCAAATCTGGGCGATTATTACGCCCTGCCACACGAGGGCGAAGGCCGCGCGCTAGTGAGGAATAGCTCGGGTATCGAGTTGATCTCCAACGTCTGCCGGCATCGCCAGTCCACCATGCTCGCCGGCCGCGGCAACACCGGCAGCAACATCGTTTGCCCCTTGCACCGCTGGACCTACAACACCTCGGGCGAGCTCATCGGCGCGCCGCACTTCGAAGTCGACCCCTGCCTGAACCTGAACCGCTACCAGACCGCGACCTGGAACGGTCTGGTGTTTGAAGACAACGGGCGCGACATTGCGGCCGACATGGCCGCGCTGGGCCACATGGCAGACCTTGGTTTTTCGGGCTACCAGCTTGACAAGGTGCATCTGCACGAGTGCAACTACAACTGGAAAACCTTTATCGAGGTCTACCTTGAGGATTACCACGTCGGCCCCTTTCACCCCGGGCTGGGCGGCTTTGTCACCACCGATGACCTGCGCTGGGAACTCGCCCCCAGCTACTCGGTGCAAACTGTCGGCGTTTCCGACAAGCTGGGCAAACCCGGCACCGACGTGTATAAAAAATGGCACGACGTGGTGTTGCAGTACAGGGATGGCGTGCCCCCCAAATACGGCGCCATCTGGCTCACCTGCTACCCGCACATCATGGTGGAGTGGTACCCGCACACGCTGGTGGTCAGTTCGCTGCACCCGCAGGGGCCTGACAAGACCCTCAACGTAGTGGAATTTTTCTACCCTGAGGAAATCTGCGCCTTCGAGCGTGAATTCATTGAAGCCCAGCAGGCTGCCTACATGGAAACCTGCGTGGAGGACGACGAACTTGCCTTGCGCATGGACGCCGGCCGCAAGGCGCTGATGCTGCGCGGCGACAACGAGTTTGGCCCCTACCAAAGCCCCATGGAAGACGGCATGCAACACTTTCACGAGTGGTACCGCCGCAAAATGGGCGCGAGCAAAACCACTCAGATGATTTGAGGCAGCAACCGTACTTACTTTAAACGCTATGTATTTGATAGCGTAGTATGACCGTAATCTGTGGACCACAGCCTGTTTTAACCCATAAAAGCCAAAAATACGCGATGCAAGCTGTCTGGATGCTCTTTTCCTCGTTCATGTTTGCATCCATGGGGGTGTGCGTCAAATACGCTTCCGCCCATTTCAACAGCGCCGAGCTGGTGTTTTATCGGGGCGTACTGGGTATTGTCTTCATGGCGGCCTATGCGCGCGCAAGCGGCACCTCTTTGCGCACCCGTTTTCCGGCCATGCATGCTTGGCGTAGCGTCATCGGCGTCATGTCGCTATCGGCCTGGTTTTACGCGATAGCCCATTTGCCACTTGCGACTGCCATGACACTCAACTACATGAGCGGCGTGTGGATCGCCGCTTTCCTGGTCGGCGGCGCGCTGATGCTCGGAAAACCCGGTAAAAAGGGGCCGAATCAGGGACCGCTGGTGCTGGCGATTCTGGCCAGCTTTGCCGGCGTGGTGATGCTGCTGCGGCCCGCGATGGGCCAGAACCAGACCTTTGCCGGCCTGATCGGGCTGATGTCCGGCCTGGGCGCAGCCTTTGCGTACATGCAGGTGATGGCAATCGGGCGCATGGGCGAGCCCGAAATACGCACCGTTTTTTATTTTGCCGTCGGCACGACGGTGGCAGGGGCGCTCAGTTTGCTGGTGGCGGGGGTCTCAACCTGGAGCTGGCAGCAGGCGCTCTGGTTGCCGCCGATAGGCATTCTGGCTTCGCTCGGTCAGCTGGCCATGACCAAGGCCTACTCCATGTCGGCAAACCATGGCGGCACTTTGATGGTGGCCAACCTGCAATACTCGGGCATTGTGTTTGCCGCCCTCTACAGCCTGATACTCTTTGGCGACGATATTCCCCTGACAGGCTGGGCCGGCATGGCGCTGATCATCGTCAGCGCCGTTGCCGCAACCGTACTGCGGGCGCGTGCCGCGCCCAACGCACCGGCTGAAGAACATTGACTACCAATTTCCAAGGAGCGCGACATGAACTACACCACCCTGATTTCGGTTGATCAATTGCAGGCGCTGATTTCCAGCGGCCAGCCGCTGCGTGTGTTTGACTGCAGCTTTGACCTGATGCAGCCCCACGCCGGCCAGGAGCAATACCTTTCATCGCACATTCCCGGCGCAATCTACGCCCATCTGGATACGGCGCTCAGCGCCAGACACGGCGTGCCTGGCGCTCACGGCGTGATGACCGCCAGTGGCGCCGACACCCCTGCCTCTGGCGGCCGTCACCCGTTACCCAACCGCGAAAGGTTTGCCACCTGGCTTTCCAGCGTCGGCTTTGCCAACGACATGCAGGCCGTCGTCTATGACCGCAACGGCTCCAACTATTGCGGCAGCCTGTGGTGGATGCTCAAGTGGGCGGGTCACAACGAGGTGGCCTTGCTCGACGGCGGGCTGCAGGCTTGGCAGGCGGCCAGCGGTGCGATCAATAGCGGCGAGGAACCGGCCCATTTTCAAACCAATTTCATGCTGGCGCCCGCGCTGGTGACTTTGGTGGATGGTCAAACCGTGGCCGGCCAGCTCGGACGCCCGACCCAGACCCTGATTGACGCGCGAGCCACCTCGCGCTTCAAGGGCGACGTTGAACCCATGGACCCGGTCGCCGGCCACATCCCGGGTGCGTTGAACAGGCCTTTCAACCAGAACCTCACCCCCGAGGGGCTATTCAAGCCCGCCGAACAACTCAAAACCGAGTTTGCAGCCCTGCTGGGCGGACGCGATCCGGCTACGGTGGTGCATCACTGCGGCAGCGGCGTAAGTGCCCTTCCCAATCTCATCGCCATGGAAGTTGCTGGCTTTGGCCGGACAGCCCTTTATGCCGGAAGCTGGAGCGATTGGTGCAGCGATTCGACTCGGCCGGTTGCGCAAGGCTGATCGGTCAGCAGTCAATCATTTCCCAAAAATGCATGCGCGCAACGCGCCATTGCATTTGTGGGTCGTGTCTGTCACAAATCAGGCGTGGCTAATTCCGGCCGCCACTGGCAGCGCTTGCGGGAGGCATCATATCGGGGCTGTTGCTGGTGCCTGCTCCGCTGGCCGAACCCATTGTTCCGCTGGAGGAACCCATGCCGGAGCCGGTAGTTCCGGAGGTTCCAGAAGAGCCGGTAGAACCAGTCGAGCCAGTCGAACCTGTTGAAGGACTGGTGGTGGAAGGCGTGGTCGTTGAAGACGGGCCCGGTGATGTGACGGTGTTGTCCGTTTTTTTATTACAGCCGCCTAACGCCAGGGCAGCAGTTAACGCAACTGCCACAGCGGCGGCAGATTTGAGTGTATGAGCGTACATATCAGGTTCCTTTAAAAAAATTGGAATGGCTGGATGTCAGTCCAATACAAATTTAGCTCTGCGCACGGTTTACCCTTTGAGGCACACGCTCAAGCGCATGTAAGGATTTTTCGCCTTCTGCACACAGATCGCTCGTTGTGTACGGTTCGCTGAGCACCTGATCTCATTTACCGGTCTCATTGACTTAAAGGGCAACGCCATCAGGGGATTGTTGACGCCCTCAAACCTGCTCTTGCATTTGTCCTACATGAAATGCCGAGCTAAGACTGACAAAAGGCGGTAAGGGCCAGCCCTAAATTCAACAAGTGGAAGGCAATAAGGCCAGCCACTTTCAACCAACAACGCGCAACGGGAGCGATCCATTCCACGCGTTTTCCTGAAGGAGATAGTCAAAAATGGCTTCTAGCAATCAAGGCAACCGAGGCGGCAGCCACGGCAGCAATCAGGGTAGCAAAGACGGCGGACAAAGCGGGAACACGGGCGATAAATCTGCACGCGGTTTTGCAGCCATGGATCCGAATCGTCAACGGGAAATCGCCAGCGAAGGCGGCAAGGCTGCTCACCAGAGCGGAAATGCCCATGAGTTCAGTTCTGAGGAAGCTCGTGAGGTCGGCCGCAAAGGCGGCAAGGCCAGCGGGGGCAAGCACGGCGGCAAGCGCTGATTAGCCACCGGAACCACCAAAGGGGCGCAGGAAACGCCCCTTTTTTCGCCTTTAAATAACTTGGAGATGAAAAAGCAGCCGGCAGCACTGAACAGCCTGGTTGGTTCAGGCAACTGAAACAACCAAAAAGAAGGAAGAAACTACTGAAACGCCGGCATAGTTTATTTATGAACAAATGCAGGAACCCGGCGTTCAGCCGGGCGTGGCGTGGCGCGCCAGCTTGAGCCGTTTGTGCGGATTGTCCTTGTGAGACCCGGAACTCGGTCCGAAACCCTTGCTGCTTCTTGAGCCGTTATCCGGCCGCTCACCCGCCTTGTATCTGGAAGGACTAATCTCATGATTGCATTCGGGCTTGATGTCTTTCATGGCACTTTCCTTGACAAGCGTGACAGATGCCTGAACCTGACAAGCTGGCAACGGCGCAGATTAAGAACTTCGCTTAACTCTACCCACATGAGCACTCAACTTTTGTAGGAAGTTTTTGCGTTTGATGTAAGAAATAGCCTACTCGTGCTCTAAAAACTCTTTAGAGAGCCGCTAATTTAACCCCTGATTAATTGACATTGCAGACAACCTTTTGTCTTTGATTTTCCGAGAAACGTAGGCCACGCCAAGACTAATCAAGCTGCACTGGCAAGCAAAAAAACGACAAACTGAACATATTGAAGAAGGCTGTGAGAAAAAAGGTATTTCTGAAGATACAGCGGCCCAACGCGCCCGGGCGAGCCAACAATCGCGATAGCAAAAGCTGATGGTGTACTGCAACGTGGTAACCCCAATCTACCTGCTTCTTCTAATTTCGGGATCTGGGAGATTTCGTTCGTTGAGCCCTGAAAACAAATTCAGAAATCGCTATTGCGATGCGCACTCGGCGCTTCGGTGGCCTGGGTTGCGCTGGGCACCGTTGCTGACAATAACTGGAACACTGCTTCTAGATGGGGAACCCGCTAAGCTCACGTCCGACAATAAACCGCCCCTAGTGTCTTCCGTGGACCCGGGACCTTACAGAAGCGCAGATGCCCCCACCAGACGTCATGACCGCCGCCAGATGCTCTAATTTCCAAGTGGTGGTTTGACCAGCGAGGCTTCATTGAGCGAGCCATGCGATAGGCCTTGGCAGGAATCCTCGGTATCCACATCACGCGCTGTCTCTCCTTCCGGAGTTCTGGCACCAAGCGGGTTGACCTTGTTTTTGTCTGTGCTGGGAAGGAAAGATTTCACCATTGCTTGGTGCAATGCTTCATTGCCTTCCGGTAACGAATCAATCGCCATGAAGGTTCTCCATTAAAGGAACTGGTTTGACGCCACCATGGGCATCGGCGTGGTCTGCACTTCGCCCGGCTCCGGTGGCGTTGACAAGGGAGTTACGGGCTCGGGTGGAGGCACGTTGGGATTGGTTGCCATGGCATTCTTTCAGGGTTGGGTGTTGGTCGGACCGGACTTGCCAGGCGTATCTGACAGTTCAGACCGCTGAGGCAAATCCCGGATCATGGCTTCGCCCTTTTCGTCGCGTCCGTCCGAGGGCAGGTCAGGCTCATCGAGAAAAGCTTCGCAAATGGGTGCGTCATGGACGGGAGAAGAAATGGAGCTCGTCATGCTCAAAACCCTCCCAACAACAATGAGACATCCTGGATTGCCACGGAAGCGGCTGCAGCCATTGACGCAAACACTGTAGCAAGGAAGGCCGAACACGCTATTAGTCGCGGGTGCAGAAAGCGACGGGACGAAGCGCTACAGCTCATATAGGTGAATTTGGGTTTGAATGCAGTCCGGGCCGTAAAGTCGCTGTCCCTAACCGCCATATCACAAGACATTTCGTTGGGCAGCGACCCATAGGCCAGAGAGCGTGAGAATTCTGAATTCATTCCTGTCCTTCCTTTAGTGCCGTTTGACAGCTTGTGAAACTATCGTAATTTTGCTGCGAGATCGACGAGGCGTTTATAGGCCGCCAAGCCCTGTCGCTGTAAGCCCTCAACTGACAGCGAACTTCACTGTGCTGCTAAGCATTTCCGATAGCAAGTTCTATAAAGACAGTTCTCACTGCTTTAACGAAAGGTTTAAGCAGCTATCAAAATAATAGCTAGGGATAAATTCCCATCAGAAACAAGTGGTGCTACCATTCCCTGAAACTGGTTTCAATCGAACACGCTAAAAGCGACTAACCTGTTTCATTTCTGCATTGGTCCATGCCCACCAAAAACCCCAAGCAATCCCCCGCCGTTCCCTTTGAGCGCGCCACCATTGCGGATGTGGCGCGGCAGGCGGGCGTCTCCAAGGCCACCGTATCGCGCTTTCTGAACCACCGTGAAACATTGCTCACGACAGACATCGCAAGCCGGGTTGAGGTCGCCATCGCCGCGCTCGCGTACAGCCCCAACCCGATGGCACGCGCCTTGAAACGGGGCCGCTCGCGGCTGATCGGTCTGGTGGTGGCCGACGTGACGAATCCTTTCTCGGTGGCCGTTTTGCGCGGCGCAGAAAAAGTCTGCCAGCAAGCCGGCTACCTGCTGATGCTGTTCAACCTCGGCAACGACAGCAGCCGTGAAAGCGAGGCCATCAAGGCACTCACGGCTTACCAGGTGGAAGGCTTCATCCTGAACACGTTGGGGCGCGATGCCGGTGCGGCAGCCGATGCGGCTCGCTACGGCAAACCGGTGGTACTGGTAGACCGGCGCCACCACGATATGCAAGCCGACTTCGTCTCGCTCGACAATGCTGGTGCCGTGCGTCTGGGCGCTCGCCATCTGGTTGAGGCCGGCTACCGCGAGCTGCTCTTCGTTTCGGAACCCATCAACGACGTGAGTTCACGGCTGGAGCGCGAAGCGGCGTTTCGCAGCTTTATCAGCGACTCGGCCGTCGACGTACCAGGCCTGCGGGGGAGCACTTTTGAAAGCACGGCGGGCGATACCGAAGGACTGGACAAAGCCTTGCGCGGCTTGCGCCAGCGTGCCGGTGAACGCCTGCCCGGTGTGTTTTCCAGCAACGCTGTCGTCACCCTGCGGGTAGCTGCGGCGATGGCGCGACTGGGCTGGCGTTTTGGCGCCGATGTCGGTCTGGTGGGCGTTGACGACACCGAGTGGTCACCCTATATAGGCCCAGGGCTGAGCAGCATTGCCCAGCCGACTGATGAGCTGGGCCGCCTCGCGGCTGGCTGCCTGATTGAACGCATTAAAGGCATGGACTTGCCGCCGCGCCAGATTTTGCTGTCCGGTCGTTTGTTGCCGCGCGGCTCGTCCGTCTCCACGCCCACCTGACGGACCCTGGGGTTTTCCTGCATTACAGCTTTAGCATCAACTCTTCTATAATTTACTGAAACCGGTTTCAATCAAGCTCAAACTTATTGCCTCAACTGTAAGGAACACCTCCATGTGGAAAAGTGACGACGAACTGTTCAAGCTGATGCGCCAGCGTCTTTTTCCCGCTGTGGTCGGCGACATCCTGGACACTCTCGGTTACCTCCGGCAGTTCCTGCATCCCCAGATTCGGCCCGTCGCCAGCAATATGGTGATTGCGGGACGCGCCATGCCGGTACTTGAAACACTTTGCTTCTCCGCGGTTGAGGAACAAGGCAAATTGCCGCTGTCGCGTCAGCCTTTCGGCCTGCTGTTTGAGGCGCTGGACGATCTGCGCCCGAATGAGGTTTACGTGGCGACCGGCTGCGCTCCGCAGTTCGCACTGTGGGGGGGGCTCATGACCACACGCGCCCTGCACCTCAAAGCCGCCGGCGCCGTGCTTGATGGCTACTCCCGCGATACCTCCGAAGTGCTGGAGCTCGGCCTGCCGGTGTTTTCATACGGCGGCTATGCTCAGGACCAGGGGCCACGCGGCAAAGTCGTAGACTACCGCGTCGGCGTGGAAATCAACGGCGTGCGCGTGAATCCTGGCGACATCGTTTTCGGCGATCGCGACGGCGTGCTCGTCATTCCCAGGGAGGCTGAGGAAGAGGCGATCCGCAAGGCTCTGGAAAAGGCCGGCACCGAAAACACGGTACGCACCGCCATCCAGAACGGAATGAGTACGGTCGAGGCCTTCCATACATTCGGTGTCATGTGAACTTGCCGTTAATTGCTTCATGAACTACACGTTTCAGTTCGAACCCGTTTTCGCGGCTTGGCCGCTGCTGCTCAAAGGTACCTGGAACACCATCGAGCTGTCGGTGCTGGCCATGCTGCTGGGCTTGGTGCTGGCCATCCTGTGTGCCTGGGGCAAAACCGCCGGGGCCAAGCCGCTGCGTTTCCTGATCAACGCCTACATCGAGCTGATCCGCAATACGCCGTTTCTGGTACAGCTTTTCTTTTTCTTTTTTGCGCTGCCGGCGCTGGGCCTGCGCTGGTCGGCCTACACCGCGGCGCTGACCGCGATGGTTATCAACCTGGGCGCCTACGCCACTGAGATCATTCGCGCCGGCATCGAGTCCATTCCCAAAGGACAGATTGAAGCGGGGCTGGCGCTGAACCTGAAGCGCCACGAAATTTTCCGCTTCGTCATTCTGAAGCCGGCGCTTAAGGCGATTTACCCGGCGCTGACCAGCCAGTTCATTCTGCTGATGCTGAGCTCGGCGGTGGTATCGGCCATTTCAGCCGACGATCTGACCTCAGTCGCGGCCAACCTGCAATCCCAAACCTTTCGCAGCTTCGAGATTTACATCGTCGTGGCTGTGATTTACCTGCTGCTGGCGCTGTCTTTTTCGGCGCTATTCCGCCTTATTTACAAGGTCAGCCTTAACTACCCGGATCGTCGGTAATGCGCACTTTCGGACCTTCTGAGCTTCTGTTCATTCTGGAAGCTGCCAAATGGACTGTGGCTCTGTCGCTGATCGCCTTTATTGGCGGGGCGATAGGCGGACTGCTGGTTGCGCTGGGCCGCACTTCCGACAGCCGCATGGCGCAATGGCTGTCAGCCGGCTTTATCCAGATTTTTCAAGGCACGCCGCTGCTGCTTCAGCTGTTTCTGGTCTTCTTTGGCGCACCGATACTAGGCTTTGAGATTAACCCCTGGGTGGCGGCCGGTGTGGCGCTGATTTTGAACAGCAGCGCTTTTCTCGGCGAGATATGGCGCGGCTGCATACAGGCCGTTCCAGCTGGCCAGATTGAAGCGGCGCACGCCCTCAGCCTGTCCTACCTGTCCCGTATGCGTGATGTCGTACTGCCCCAGGCTTTCAAGATAGCGTTGGCACCCACCGTCGGCTATATGGTGCAGATCATTAAAGGAACCTCGCTGGCCGCCATCATTGGCTTTGCGGAAGTCACCCGCGCCGGCCAGATCATCAACAACGCGACGTTTCAGCCACTGATTGTGTTCAGCGTCGTGGCAGCCATTTATTTTGTACTGTGCTGGCCGCTGTCTTTGCTGGCCTCGCGCATGGAACGCCGGCAGGCCGCGGCGCTGGCCCGCTGAGCAACGTTGGCTCTTTCACCTTCATTTTCTCGTTGTTTTTTTCACTACAAACCGGAGACTTTTCATGATCAAACATTTGCCACGTCGTGTATTCACGGGCACCGCCCTGGCTCTGAGCCTGGCCTTCACCCTGTCCGCATGGGCGCCCGCCGCCGGCGCCCAAACGCCGGCTGAACTAAAAACAAAAGGCGAGTTGACCATCGGCATGCTGGTTGACTTTCCGCCCTACGGCACCATGAACAGCAGCAACCAGCCTGACGGCTACGACGCCGATGTGGCACGCCTGCTGGCCAAGGACTTGGGGCTGAAGCTCAAGCTGGTTCCGGTGACCGGCCCTAATCGCATTCCGTTTTTACTGACCAACAAGGTCGACCTGCTGGTGGCTTCGCTGGCCATCACGCCTGAGCGCGCCAAGCAGGTTCAGTTCTCCCAGCCTTACGCCGCCGCCAGCGTGATTGTGTACGGCGACAAAAAGGCCAGCATCAAAGCAGCAGCTGACCTTAAAGGCAAGCGCGTTGGTGTGGCACGCGCCAGCACGCAAGACGTGGCACTGACCGCCATAGCCCCTGAAGGCACCGAGATCCGCCGCTTCGACGACGATGCATCGGCGATGCAGGCGCTGCTGTCGGGCCAGGTTGATGCGATTGGCTGCTCGACTACGGTGGCCGCGCAGATCGACAAGCGCGCGCCAGCCAATACTTTTGAAAACAAGTTTTTGCTGCGCCAGCAGGTCATGGCCGTCGCCATGCGCCCCGGCCAGGCCGAGCTGCTGAAAACGGTGGACGACTTTGTCGCCCGCAACACGGCCAACGGCGAGCTCAACAAGCTGTACCGCAAATGGCTGGAAACCGATCTTCCAAAGCTTCAGTAACACTACCCCTTTGCTGACCACGGTGCTTCTCGATGACAGACACAATGCAATCCCCTGACCCTGCCAATACGTCGGCAGCCACCGGCGCTGAGCCCATCATCCGCATCGAAGCGGTGGACAAATGGTTTGGCCAGTTCCAGGTGCTGACCAACATTAACCTGGAGGTGGCGGCTGGGGAGCGCATTGTGGTCTGCGGGCCTTCAGGCTCCGGCAAGTCCACCCTGATCCGCTGCATCAACCGGCTTGAAACCGTACAGAAAGGCCGCATCGTGGTCGATGGCATCGATCTGACAGCCGGTGGCAAAAACGTCGACTCGGTGCGTCAGGAGGTCGGCATGGTGTTTCAGCAGTTCAACCTGTTTCCGCACTTGACCATCCTGCAGAACTGCATGCTGGCCCCGATGCGCTCACGCGGCCTGAGCAAAGTGGAAGCTGAAGCCATCGCCATGAAATACCTCACGCGAGTGCGCATACCCGAGCAGGCCCGCAAATACCCGAGCCAGTTGTCGGGCGGCCAGCAGCAGCGCGTGGCGATTGCCCGCGCGCTGTGCATGACCCCCAAGATCATGCTGTTCGACGAGCCCACTTCGGCCCTTGACCCGGAAATGGTCAAGGAAGTGCTGGACACCATGATCAGCCTGGCCGACGAGGGCATGACCATGCTCTGCGTCACTCACGAAATGGGCTTTGCCCGCAGCGTGGCTGACCGGGTCATCTTTATGGCTGACGGCAAGATCATCGAGCAGGCGCCGCCACAGCAGTTCTTCAGCAACCCGCAGAACGAAAAAACCCGCAATTTCCTCGGCCAGATCCTGAACTCGCAACATGCCCACTAACATTTCTGGCCCGGCCCTGGTCGCAAATGGCACGAATCCCATCCTGATTTCACTCGCTGCTTTTGGCGCTGCCGAAGTGCGGCGCCACGGGCAACTGTGGTTTACCAGACTCAGCCATGACGCCGGCGCTGATGGCATTGAAGTACGCAGCGAACTGCTGGTGGATGCCGCAACCGAACTGCCCGCCATCGCCCAAGCCGTTCAAACTGCCGGTATGCGCGTGGTCTATTCCTGTGCCGACAACCTTTGGACCGCTGGTGGCTCGCTCGACAGCGCTGCGCTGAATCGCGCGCTGGCCGCCGCCCAAACCCTGGGAGCACCACGTCTCAAAATGTCGATTGGCGGCTTTGGCGACGCTTCGCACAGCACGCTTGCCGCGCTGCACGAACGCCTGCATGTGACCGGCATCGAGCTTGTCATCGAGAACGACCAGACCCCGCAAGCTGGCACGCTGGCAGCGCTGCAGGACTTTTTTGACACGGCCAATGCCCAGGGATTTTTTTGGGGCATGACCTTTGACATGGGCAACTGGCACTGGACCGGTGAGTGCCCGCTGCAAGCCGCTGGCGCGCTGGCGCCGCAAGTGCGCTATGTGCATTGCAAGGGCGTGCAACGACAGCCGCAGCGCTGGGTCGCCGTGCCGGTGGCGGAATCGAGCGCTCCCTGGCGCGCCGTGCTGCGCGCCCTGCCCGCCAGCGTGCCCTGGGCGATTGAGTATCCGCTGGCGGGCGATGACCTGCTGAGCGTCACGCGCAGGGAAGTTGCCATGCTGCGCACGCTGGCGACCCGCATGGCGTCCCGCCAAAACGCATGAATCACGAGAACCCGCCATGACAAGCGCACTGGACGTCATCGCCTTTGGCGAAGCCATGATGCTGCTGGTGGCCGACCGCCCCGGTCCGCTGGAACAGGCTCAGGCCTTTTACAAACGCACGGCAGGCGCCGAAACCAACGTGGCCATTGGCCTGGCGCGGCTGGGCCTGAAGGTGGGCTGGGCAAGCCGCCTGGGCACGGATTCGATGGGCCGCTATCTGCTCGCCGCCATGTCGGGCGAAGGCATCGACTGCTCGCATGTGGTCTGCGATGGGGCTCAAAAAACCGGCTTTCAGTTCAAAGGCAAGGTGCTTGATGGCAGTGACCCGCCGGTCGAATACCACCGCAAAGACTCGGCCGCCAGCCACATGGGTGTGGCCGATATCGACGAAGCCTGGCTACTCTCGGCCCGCCATCTGCATGCCACGGGCGTGTTTGCCGCGATTTCGGCCAGCACCCTGCCCGCCGCCCGAAAAACCATGGACCTGATGCGCGCGGCCGGCCGCACAGTGTCGTTTGACCCCAACCTGCGCCCCACGCTGTGGGCCACGCCCGGGATGATGCGCGAGTCCATCAACGAACTGGCCAGGCGCGCCGACTGGGTGCTGCCCGGCCTGGAAGAAGGCACGTTTTTGACCGGCGCCTTCACGCCGCAAGGCGTTGCCCGCTTTTACCGCGAGCGCGGCGCCAAACTGGTGGTCGTCAAGCTGGGTGCGCAAGGCGCCTGGTTTGACAGCGACAGCGCCGGCAGCGGACATGTGGCTGGCTTTGCGGTGGCCGAAGTCGTCGACACAGTGGGTGCCGGCGACGGCTTTGCAGTGGGCGTGATCAGCGCGCTGCTTGACGGCCTGAGCGTGCCGGACGCCGTCAAGCGCGGCAGCTGGATTGGCGCGCGCGCCGTGCAGGTGCTGGGCGACAGCGAAGGCCTGCCGACGCGTGTCGAATTGAACGCTGCCGGACTTTAAAAAAGCCGGGCACCGTGGCGCGCAAAAAAATCCTGGTTTTTCGTGAACTGCCGCCCGACCAGCTGGCGCGCCTGCAGGCACTGCACGACGTCACCGTCGCCAACCCGCGGCTTGCGGCGCAGTTGCCCACCTTTCATGCCGCCCTGGCTAGCGCCGAAGGCATGATCGGCTCCAGTTACGCCATCAACGAAGCGTTGCTGGCCCAGGCACCGCAGCTCAAGGTGATTTCCAGCGTGTCCGTCGGCGTCGACAATTACGCCCTGAGCGCCCTGGCCGCGCGCGGCATCCTGCTGTGCCACACCCCCGGCGTGCTGACCGAAACCACCGCCGACACGATTTTTGCCCTGATCATGGCCAGCAGCCGCCGCCTGGTCGAGCTTGCCAACCATGTGCGCGAAGGCCACTGGACGCGCAACATCGGCGAGGACCGGTTTGGCTGGGACGTGCACGGCAAGACGCTGGGCATCCTCGGTTTCGGCCGCATCGGCCAGGCGCTGGCGCGGCGTGCTGCCCTGGGCTTTGGCATGCCGGTGCTGTACCACAGCCGGCGGGCGGTCGACCTGGCCAAAAAGATGCCCGAACTCGCCGGCAAAGCGACGCACACGCCGTTCGATGAACTGCTGCAGCGCGCCGACATCGTCGCCGCCGTGCTGCCTTTGTCGATGGAGACGCGCGGCCTCATGGGCGCGCGCGAGTTTGGCCTGATGAAACCCGGCGCCATCTTTATCAACGGCGCGCGCGGCGCGATCGTGCAGGAAGATGCGCTGCTCAATGCGCTGGATTACGGCAGCCTGCGCGCCGCTGGACTGGACGTGTTTGCCACCGAACCGCTGCCAATGAATTCAGCCCTGCGCCGCCACCCCAAAGTCACCGCCTTGCCGCACATCGGATCGGCCACTTTTGAAACGCGCCATGCCATGGCGGTTCTGGCCACTACCAACTTGCTGCAGGCGCTGGCGGGCGAGCAGCCTGCGACGGTGTTTGAGTCAGCGGCGGCCTGACCCATGGCTATTCTGGCAAAACTGATCACGCTGCGTTCTGAGAGACCGCGCTATTATTTTAATAGCTAGCTAAAGCCGTAATAGCTGGACATGAAGCTCATTTCACTTATGAACGCGGATAAAAGGCGGCTTTTCGGTGCTGTGACAGCGGCAAGCCGCCGCCCCCAATGCGCGGGCGCTCCGGGCGGCGTCACTGCGCATGAACCAGCCCGCTGATCAGCGTGACCAGCCCTATGCCGATCGCCAGCCAGGCAATCTGCGCGGCAGTCTCCCTGGCGGTCGCACGTTTCTGCAGCTGGGGTATCAGATCTGCCAGCGCGACATAGACGAAGCTGCTGGAGGCGATGATCAGGAAAAACGGCAGGTAGTCGTAGAGCCGGTCCACCAGCGCGAAGCCGATGACGCCGCCCAGGGAAGTCACCGCGCCGGCAAGTGACACCTTGATGAGGGCGGCGCGCCGGTTGCCGGTACTTTGGCGCAGCACGATCAGATCGCCCATGTGGTGCGGCACTTCATGCACCAGTACTGCCAGCGTGGCCACCGCGCCGAGGCGCAGGTCGGCCACGAAGGCAGAGGCAATGAGAATTCCATCGCCAAAAGCGTGAACGCTGTCGCCGGCCAACACCGCCCAGCCGCCCGATTGGTGGTCGTGACCGTGGTCGTAGTCGTGATGCTGGTGGCGCGGGCCCTGCCCCTGGCTGGCGTCGCTCAGCTCAGGCGTGACGGTTCGTTCTGCGTCGCGATGCTCGTGGCTGTGGTGCCACAACTCGGCCTTGTCGAGCAAGAAAAAAAACACCAGGCCGACCAGCAGCGTGGCGAAAAGTTTTTTCGGAGCAATCTGGCTTTCAAAGGCCTCCGGTAGCAGATGCATGAACGCGGTCGCCAACAAAGCGCCTGCGGCCAGGCTGAGCATGTGCCTGGTATAGCGCGTCAGCATTCCAAAGCTGAGCAGCGCCGCAAGCCAGACGCTGCCAATGCCGGCAGTCAAAGTTCCCACTAGTATTGCTATTAATACCATAGCTATAAACACCCGTATTACCTGGACAACAGCCCTTAATAATCCAAAACCTGTGAAGGCGGCCCTTCAGGCGCTCCACCAATGGTGAAACCCCGGTCTCGACATGGACCGGGGGCCGGCTCTGTTCCATCTTATCAAGCGGTCAATGGGACGGATCAAAAAATACCGTGCATCTCCGCCGCTTTGAGGTGGTTGCGAACGAAAGCGGTTTCAGCCGACGCCGTGGGTCTCAAACCAGGCCAGCGCGCGCTTGAAACCGTCTTGCGCCGCCTCCTTGCGATAGCTTGGCCGGTAATCCGCGTGAAAGGCGTGGGGGGCGCCGGGATAAACGACAAACTCGCTTGCCCGGGCTGCGGCGTTGCCGCTGCGACCGCCCGCTGCCAGCGCATCTTTCATCTCATTGATGGTGCTCAGCGCAATACCGCTGTCCTGCGCGCCATAAAGGCCCAGCACCGGCGCCTTCATGCTGGCAGCTAGGTCAATTGGGTTTTTCGGCATCAGCGGCGACGGCGTGCCGACCAGCCGGCCATACCAGGCGACGCCGGCTTTGACGTTTTTGCTCTGCCCGGCATACAGCCAGGTAATACGGCCACCCCAGCAAAAACCGGTGATACCGACTTTTTTCACATTGCCGCCGTTGGCGCCGGCCCATAGAACGGCACCGTCCAGATCCGCCATGACCTGCGCATCCGGCACCTTGGAAACCACTTCGGACATGAGCTTGGCTATTTCGCTGTAGGCGGTCGGGTCGCCCTGCCGGGCATACAGCTCGGGGGCAATGACGAGGTAGCCCGCCTGCGCAAAGCGGCGGGCGGTGTCGGCAATGTATTCGTGTACGCCGAAAATCTCTTGAATCACCAGAATCACGGGCAAATTGCTTTTGCCAGCCGGCGCCGCGTAAAAAGCGGGCACCTTGAAACCATTGACTTCGTAGCTGGTTTCGCCGGTCCTGAGACCTTCTGACGAGGTTTTGATGGCGGTCTGCGCCATGATGGGCTGTGCGACAGCAGCGTAACCCACACCAAGCGCAGCCTTCAGCGCGCTTCGACGGCTGGCGCCAGCTTCGGTGGACTGGCCGGGCAGCAAGGCATAAAATTCGTTTTGAAGGTCGTTGTTCAGCATCTGTGTTTCTCAAAAAGTGGGCGTTGATGGGGCTTGAAGTAAATTTTCGGAGTGTGCGCGAAAACGAAAGTTCTTGCCAGCACGGGAAACTACCGACGAGTGTTTACCCTTGGGACGGGTACCGCTTTTTCTGACAGCGGCTTGCCGACAGGGCGCGCGCCCTTAAACAGCGCAGCGACCAGGTCGACTTTGTAGTGATTTTTTTACTGATCGCTGGACAGGAATGATCGGTCGCCCTGCCCGGTGCCACAACCTGAATCGCGCCAGTCGGTTGCTGGAAAAAAGAAAGGGCCCTCGCGGCTGGGGTCTGACCCACCATTTCAATCGCGTGGGGGTCCTAGTTACGGCCTATCAATAAGTCCGGCGTACCGGTAACACCTCTACGCTGCCGAAAATGGGGTATGCAGGTGTCGGACACCGTACAAGGAGTGGCCGGCGCGTTGGCCGCCGTTCCGGGTGTGGCGCAACCGCGAACGGAAAGGGCCGTCATCAGTGCGCCGGATTGCGGAATCCCGCGCTTGGCTAAATTTACCTTCGATACCTTCGATACCTTCGATACCTTCGAATCAGCCGGAGTGCTCGTGTTTGGCTCCGTCATTGTCGCTGTAGGCAACAGGAATAACGCAGTATCCCGGGCGCGGAATCCAGCATTTGCCCACGAATCCGTGCAGCGCCGCGCGGATCTTGTCTACATTTCCCTACAGTCTGCAGGAAAGATACGCATTAAACTTTTAGCTTGTGCACTGAGAGTCGACCAAACCATGAACTGCAACCACCTGCGTCCCACCGCCTCGCTTTTGATGTTGTGCATGCTCGTTGCCTGCGCACAACCGGCTCCTTCCATGACAACACCTGCTGCATCCGGCTCCGGCGAATGCAACGCATCCGGTGCACAGTTCGCAATAGGCCGAAGCGCGGACGCTACTCTGGTGGAAGAGGCGCGCCAGCGCTCAGGGGCGCGTACGGCGCGCGTCATCAGGCCGGGGCAGGCGGTCACCCTGGAATTCAGCTCGCAGCGATTGAATCTGGATATTGATGCAGGTAATTCGGTGACACAGGCGCGTTGCGGTTAGCCCCTACCGCAAGGCGCCGTCGGGGCATCGCACGCACCGCGCGGCGCCACCGCCAAATGGAGACACCGTCAGCGCCCTCAATGCGCCTTTTCCCAGTTGTCACCAATGCCGATTTCGGCCAGTAACGGCACCTTGAGATCGGCCACGCCGGCCATGAGGCGGGGAATTTCGAGCCTGAGCCATTCGACTTCCGCCTCCGGCACTTCAAACACCAACTCGTCATGCACCTGCATGATCATGCGTGTAGCCCGCTTTTCGTCGTCGAGCACCTTCTGCACCTTGTTCATGCTGAGCTTGATCAAATCTGCAGCCGTACCCTGCATGGGAGCGTTGATGGCGGCGCGCTCGGCACCGGCGCGGCGCGGGCCGTTGGGCGAATTGATCTCGGGCAGGTAAAGGCGCCGGCCGAACACGGTTTCAACATAACCCCTGCTTTTGGCGGACAACCGCGTTTCATCCATGTAACTCTTCACGCCAGGATAGCGCTGAAAATACCGGTCGATGTAGGCGGCGGCGGCCTTGGTCTCGATGCCCAGATTTTTCGCCAGGCCAAAACTACTCATGCCGTAGATCAGGCCGAAGTTGATGACCTTGGCATAGCGGCGCTGCTCGCTGCTGACCTGATCGACCGACACGCAAAAGACTTCGGCAGCGGTGGCGCGGTGCACGTCCAGACCTTCGGTGAAGGCGCTCAGCAAAGCCTCGTCTCCACTGATGTGGGCCATTATGCGCAACTCGATCTGGGAGTAGTCGGCACTGGCAATCCTGCTACCCGGCGGCGCTACAAATGCCTCCCTCACCCGCCGGCCCTCCGGGGTCCTGACCGGGATGTTCTGCAGGTTGGGATCGTTACTCGACAGCCGGCCGGTGACGGCCACGGCCTGCGCATAGTGCGTGTGCACCCGGCCCGTTTTGGGATTGGCCAGCAACGCCAGCTTGTCGGTATACGTGCCCTTGAGTTTTGACAAACTCCGGTGCTCCAGCAGCTTGGCGGGCAGCGGATAGTCTTCGGCCAGTTTTTCCAGCACTTCCTCGACGGTGCTGCGCGCGCCGCTTGGCGTCTTCTTGATCACCGGCATGCCCAGCTTGTCGAAAAAGATCTCACCCAGTTGCTTCGGACTTCCCAGGTTGAAGGGCTGGCCGGCAATCTCGTAGGCTTCGGCTTCGAGCTGCAAAATACGCGCTCCCAGCTCGCCACTCTGCTTGGCCAGCATGGGTCCGTCAATCAGTACCCCGTTGCGCTCGATACGGTAAAGCGTCTCGCTGCTTTTCATCTCAAGCCCATAGATGAACAGCAGCCTGTCATTGGCCTGCAGTTGCGGCCAGAGTACCCGGTGAACATCCAGCGTCTGATCGGAGTCTTCGCACGAATATTCGGCCGCCTTGGCAATGTCGACCTGGCTGAACTTGATCTGGCTGGCCCCCTTGCCGCACAGGTCTTCGTAGTTGATGCCGCTGCGTCCGACATGCCGCTCGGCCAGGCTGGCCAGCCCGTGAGGTTTGGTTACTTCGAGCACATAGCTTTGCAGCATGGTGTCGTGAGCGTAGCCCTGCACTTCTATGCCGTGGTTGGCAAACACATGGCGGTCATATTTGACATGCTGGCCAAGCTTGGCCCTGGCCGGATTTTCCAGCCACGGCTTGAGTCTGGCCAGCACCTCGTCACGCGGCAGTTGCGCGGGCGCATCGGGGTAGTCATGCGTCAGCGGAATGTACGCAGCCTCGCCCGGTGTGACACTAAAACTGAGGCCGACAATCTTGGCCAGCATTTCATCGAGCGAGGTGGTTTCGGTATCGACGGCGACCAGCCCGGCAGCTTCGATTTTGGCGAGCCAGCGGTCAAACGCTTCCCACGAAAAAATCGTGTCGTACAGCAGGTTGGTCGTCCTCGCCACCGGTGGCTTGTCAAGCAGCGAAGGCTCGTCAAACAGCCCAGCCGAATCCGTTGAAGCTGCCGGCGTTCTGGGATGCCGGCGTTCGGCACCGCCGATCAGTTCTGGCGGGGTGCTTTCGATATCGATTTGCCTGACCAGCCCCTTAAAACCATATTTTTCATAAAAAACCTTCAAGGGCTCTGTCTGCTGGGCACCAATTGCTATTGATTCCAGAGCAGGCAGGCCTTCTATGTACTCGGCCAGATCGCAGTCTTTCTTGATCGTCAACAACTCACGGCCCCTGGGCAACCAGTCCAGCGAATTGCGCAGGTTGTCGCCAACAACGCCCTTGATCTCGCCGGCTCTGGCCACCAATGCATCCAGCGAGCCGTATTCAAGCAGCCACTTCACCGCAGTCTTGGGTCCGACCTTGGGCACGCCCGGGACGTTATCGACGGCGTCGCCGACCAGCGTCTGGTAATCCACCATCAGGCGTGGCGGCACGCCAAATTCAGCCTCGACACCAGCCAGGTCGCGACGGCGATCGTTCATGGTGTCGATGACGGTAATGTGTTCATCGACCAGCTGGCTCAGGTCCTTGTCCCCGCTGGAAATGATGACTTCGACGCGCTGCTGCGAAGCCATGCAGGCCAGCGTGCCGATCACGTCATCGGCTTCAACGCCGGGCACGGCCAGCACTTTCCAGCCGAGCAGATGAACCACTTCGTGAATCGGCTCGACCTGGCTGCGCAGGTCGTCCGGCATTGGGGAGCGCTGAGCCTTGTACTGGGGATACAGCGCATCTCGAAAGGTCGGGCCCCTGGCGTCAAATACGCAAACCGCGTAATCGGCCCGCACATCCTTGCGCAGCTTTTGCATCATGTTGATCATGCCGCGAATCGCCCCGGTGGCCGGGCTTTGCGGATCACCCGGATTGACTCGCAGGTCGGGCATGGCATGAAAGGCGCGGTACAGATAGCTGGAACCATCGACCAGCAGCAGGGTTTTTTTCTCAAGACTCATAAGGCCAGATTGTCGGGGATATCCGTCAGGCAACCAAACCGGGCAAACGAGCCCTGACCGCAGGTTTTGCGGGCAACGCCCTGTGCTGATCTCAGCCTGAAATCCCGGACTTCCCGGCTGGTCTGCCCGGCTCCATTTTTCCTGGGAATGCCAAGCTCCCAAGCCTACAATATGAGGATGAAAACCGCGCTTCGCCCTTTAATTGCCGCTGCCCTTGTAGCGCTGCCGCTGGCTGCGGTCGTGGCCCAAACGCAGGAGCCTTCGCAAAACGCAGCTTCGGCAATGGAAAAGAAGCCGGAAGGTGCTGCGCGCTCGGACAAGAAAATCCAGCGCATACGCACGGAAGACGCCGGCACTCGCATTGACGAGCTGCGGGTAGGCGGCGAAACTGAAAAAATCACGGTGCAACCAAAAACCGGCGGGGCAGCTTATGAGGTCAAACCCGCTGAAGGTGCCCGCGGCACAGCGCCAGCCGCCACCAGCACCGATACCAACGGCTCGCGCGTCTGGAACGTGCTGAAGTTTTAATTTTTTCGCTCTTTAGTACAGGGTTCAGTTTCAGGCATGGCCGTATTTACCGAAGTCTCGTTTGACGAGGCTGGAGCTCTTTTGAGCTCTCTTGATTTGGGGCAACTGCAGAGCATCAAGGGCGCTGCAGGCGGCATCGAAAACACCAACTATTTTGTAGATACTGATCAGGGCCAGTTTGTGCTGACACTGTTCGAACGCCTGACCTTCGAGCAATTGCCGTTTTACCTGTACCTGATGAAGCACCTGGCGACGCACGGCATTCCTGTACCCAACCCGGTTGCGGACGCCAGCGGCAACATCCTGCATCGTGTCAAGGGCAAGCCAGCCGCCGTGGTCAACAAGTTGCGCGGTCACAGCGAACTCGCTCCGACAGCAGCGCATTGCGCGAGCGTCGGTGAAATGCTGGCCCGCATGCATCTGGCCGGGCTGGACTATCCCCGCCGACAGCCCAATCTGCGAGGTCTGAACTGGTGGAACGACACGGTTCCCCTGGTGCTGCCGCAATTGGGAGACTCTCCACGCAGCTTGATTCTGGGCGAACTGGCTTACCAGAACCATGTTGCGGAATCAGCGGCTTACCGCAGTCTGCCGCGCGGTGCCATCCACGCTGATTTGTTCCGCGACAACGTGATGTTCGAAAACAGCCAGCTCACCGGTTTTTTTGATTTTTACTTTGCCGGCTGCGACATTTTTTTGTTTGACATTGGGATTTGCCTCAATGACTGGTGTATTGACCTTGCAAGCGGCGCGCTTGACGCGGCGCGTGCCGATGTCTTCATGGCCGCCTACCAGGGCGTGCGCCCGTTGACAACGCAGGAACGCAGCCTGCTTCCGTCGCAGCAACGCGCGGGAGCATTGCGTTTCTGGATTTCTCGCCTGTGGGACTTTCATTTGCCGCGCGAGGCGGCCGTGCTGACGGCACACGACCCCGGCCATTTTGAACGCGTGTTGCGCGAACGGCTTGCACACCCCTACACCCTGTAATACAACCGAAAATCGGGGTCATCAACCCGCTCTTGCCTCATGAAACTCAATATCGTTCCCGCCCGCACCGGCCTGACTTGGGTCAAGCTGGGCATGAAGACTTTTTTGCAGCAGCCGCTGGCGATGTCCGGCCTGTTTTTCATGTTCATGGCCATACTATCGGTCGCAACGCTGGTGCCCTTTATCGGTGCGGCGCTGGCGCTGGCGCTGCTACCAGCCGCCACGCTGGGCCTTATGGCCGCCACTCAGGAAGCCACCAAAGGCAAGTTCCCGATGCCTTCCATTCTGATCAGCGCTTTTCGGGCTGGCCAGCAGCGCAAACGGGCGATGATGGTGCTCGGCGCCTTGTACGCAGCAGGCTTTCTGGCACTGATGGGGGTATCGGCTTTATTCGACGGCGGGCAGTTTGCCAGGCTTTACCTCGTAGGTGGCAAAATCACTGAAGAAATGGTGCTGCAAAGCGGCTTTCAGATGGCCATGTGGGTGGCAATGGGACTGTATCTGCCTCTGTCACTGCTGTTCTGGCATGCGCCGGCGCTGGTTCATTGGCATGGAGTGACGCCGGTCAAGAGCCTGTTTTTCAGCTTCATGGCCTGCTACAAAAACTTCGGCGCGTTTACAGTGTTCGGCCTCGCCTGGACGGGCGTCTTCATTCTGGCCGCAGTCGTAGTCTCTCTGATCGCCAGCTTGTTGGGTAATCCGATGATAGCCACGGTCGTCATGTTTCCCGTAGCCCTGGTAATCGTGGCGATGTTTTTTACGTCGATCTATTTCACGTTTCGCGACAGTTTTGAAGCCTCCCCGACCGACGAAACCCTCAATCCAGAAAATACGCCATGACCCGGCACCTGTTGCAAGACCGGCAAAAAAAGAGAGATTTTTTGCGTCCAAAACGCGTGACATGCTCGAAACCGCTGCCGCATGGCTGGCGATGGGGGGACTGCCTGCAACGGTGGCGTAGCAGCGTAGCAAAATTATACAACTGTCAGGGAATGCCACCGACAATGGCAGCCGCCTGAGCCCCCGGCAAACGATTCAGACCGGTGACGGTCTACACACCGCGCCGGATGCGGATCCGCTGTTTTTGAATGGTAATTCCGCGTTCCAGGAGTGACAGAACACAAGACTGCCGGTCGAACGGGGTACCACGCCTAATGCTTTCAGCCTGTTGCGTCTGATCAGTGGCGCAGTGGCCAGCGTCAGGGGCTAGGGGGTCTCATCCGCGCCAACGCCATGCTGACGCTGACGGCCGGCATACGCGGCGTAAGCGGCTCCTACCCCTACTCCGCCCTGGTGCCTGAGGCGCGGGAATTCCAGACCCTGATGAAAGAATACCAGCCTGAAAAGGTGGTGTCGTATGCCAGCATGGAGTCCTTCATTGCAGCAAAAATTCTGGTTGAGGCGATTCGCCGTTCCGGCGCAGATCCGACACGCCAGAAAATCATGATCCAGCTCGATAAAATGAACAGCTATGACGTCGGCGGCTTCAAGGTGAGCTTCTCGCCGCAAAATCATGCGGGCTCAAAGTTTGTCGAAGTGACCGTGTTGGGCGGGACGGCAAACTGCTCAGGTAGCACGCGCCTGGCGGCCACGAACCAGCAATCGGGCGCCACGCGGGAAAATTGGTTTCTTCGGTGCAAAAAGGGCCACGCCCCGTGATCGAACCACGGGATGCAAGTCAATTCACCGGCGTCAGCTTGGCAACACTCAGCGCCAGCCACTTCACGCCATGCCGCGTGAAATTGATTTGCGCACGGGCATCGTCGCCGCTGCCTTCAAGCATCAACACCTTGCCTTCACCAAACTTGGCATGAAACACTTGCATGCCGCTTTTAAGCCCGTGCGAAGGCGTATTGCGCTGCGGGGGAACTGGCGGGCTGGCAAAGTGCTCCGCGCTGCCGGATTTTGAAGAAAATACACTGCTGGCCCAATCACTGCGGCCTCCTCCAGTGCCCGAATTGCCAGCACCGCCCCAGCTGCCCGACCCCAAACCGGAAGCAAAGCCCTGATTTTTCGGAGTGATCCATTTGAGTGCCGACTCAGGCAACTCATCAAAAAACCGGCTTTTCAGGTTGTAACGTGTCTGGCCATGCAACATGCGGGTTTGCGAATGGCTAAGGTACAGCCGTTTGCGCGCGCGCGTGATGGCCACATACATCAGGCGGCGCTCTTCCTCAAGCCCGCCTTGGTCGCTCATGGAGTTTTCGTGCGGAAAGATGCCGTCCTCAAGACCGGTGATAAACACACAGTCAAACTCCAGCCCTTTGGATGAATGCACAGTCATGAGTTGCACGGCATCCTGGCCTGCCTGGGCCTGATTGTCGCCAGACTCCAGGGCGGCGTGCGTCAAAAAAGCCACCAGCGGCGAAAGCGTTTCACCGGTGTCGCTATCAGGCGCCAGCAGTTCCGGCAAAAGCTCGTCGAGCAACGGCGCGGACGCCGTGGAAATAGCCAGTCCCTGGCTGGCCGGTGATTGCGTAAGAGACGGCGCGAGACGCCCACCCAACTCATCGACCGGCATGGCTACGGCATCGCGGCCAAAGCCTTCCTGGCTGACAAAGGATTCAGCGGCATTCACCAGCTCAGCCAGATTCTCCAGTCGATCCTGGCCTTCTTTCTCGGTTTTGTAATGCCCTTCAAGCCCGCTTTGCTGCAGCACCAGCTCAATGATTTCGCGCAATGTGAGACCCGTGGTCTGCTCACGCATGACATCCAGCCTGGCGACAAAAGCGCCGAGATTGGCACCGGCCTTGCCGGCCACCGCGCTCACCCCATCGTGCAGCGAGCAGCCTGAAGCCCGGGCGATATCCTGCAATTGTTCGATGCTGCGCGCACCGATGCCGCGCGGCGGAAAGTTGACCACGCGCATGAAGCTGGTGTCGTCGTGCGGGTTATCCAATAAGCGCAGATACGCCAGCGCGTGCTTGATTTCAGCACGCTCGAAAAAACGCAGGCCGCCGTAGACCCGATACGGCACGCCAGCATTGAAAAGCGCCGTTTCCATAACCCGGCTTTGAGCGTTGCTGCGGTAGAGCAGAGCAATTTCCTTGCGCTCGGTGCCGTCTCGAACCAGTTGCTCGACTTCATCGACAAACCATTGCGCCTCGGCAAAGTCGCTGGTGGATTCATACACCCGAACCAACTCACCCGGACCGGCCTCAGTCGTCAAGTTTTTGCCCAGACGTTTGCTGTTGTGGCTGATCAGCTCGTTGGCCGAATCGAGGATGTTGCCAAAACTGCGGTAGTTGCGCTCCAGCTTGATCTGGTGAGTGACATGGAACTCGCGTACAAAATCGGTCATGTTCCCCACGCGCGCGCCGCGAAAGGCATAAATGCTCTGGTCATCATCGCCGACCGCGACCACAGAGCCGCCCGGCATTGCATGCTCGCCGAGGGCCCCATTTTCGCCCTGCCCCGCCAGCATCTTGATCCACGCGTATTGAAGCTTGTTGGTATCCTGAAATTCATCGATCAGGATGTGGCGAAAGCGCCGTTGGTAGTGCTCGCGCACAGGGGCATTGTCCCGCAACAGCTCATAGCTGCGAAGCATCAGTTCCCCGAAATCCACCACGCCTTCCCGCTGGCACTGCTCCTCGTAAAGCGCATATATTTCGACTTTTTTTCGGCCATCTTCGTCACGCACCGGCACATCCCTGGCGCGTTGGCCATCTTCCTTGCAGCCGGCGATAAAGTACATCAGCTGCTTCGGGGGAAAACGTTCGTCGTCCACTTTGAACTGCTTGCACAGGCGCTTGATGGCCGACAGCTGGTCTTGCGTGTCCAGAATCTGGAACCCTTGCGGCAGGTTGGCCAGCTTGTAGTGGGCGCGCAAAAAGCGGTTGCACAAGCCATGAAAAGTGCCAATCCACATGCCGCGCACGTTAACTGGCAACATGGCGGAAAGGCGGGTTAACATTTCCTTGGCGGCCTTGTTGGTGAAGGTCACCGCCAAAACGCCGCCGGGCGACACCTGACCGGTTTGCAGCAGCCAGGCAATGCGGGTGGTGAGCACCCGGGTCTTGCCCGAACCGGCTCCCGCAAGAATCAGCGCATGGGTGGCCGGCAAGGTCACCGCGCTCAGCTGCTCCGGATTAAGATTTTGTAAGAGTGGGGATGGCGAAACGACTTCTGAGAACATCCCTCATTGTAGAAAGACCCGATGAAAGCATTCAGAACCCCTAAGTCACCCTTCAAATTTAACGTCATGCTTTGCGCCGCAGTCCTGCTGGTGGGCATGCCCACTGTTCACGCGCAGTCGTTTTGCGCCAGCGACGGCCAGCCCCGGCCCAGGCAGTTCATCGAACGATTTATCAATGCCGATTGCGACACTTGCTGGACCGACCCCGCAACGCCTGCGGCGGGCGCCGGTGTACTCGCACTGGACTGGATAGTTCCCGGCAGCAAGGGTGACGACGCGCCGCTGTCTCCCGTGGCCAGTCGCGATGCGCAGCTGCGGCTGCAAGCGCTAGGCGAAGCCGTTCCTGCCGCATCCGCAACGCGCACTCGCCCGGTAAGGGGATTCCAGGACTCCACACTCCGGGTAGCGCACGGCTTGCCGCTGGCCGACTATCTGGGGGCATCGATTGAACTCAAACCGATTCCCTTGACCGCCAGGAGGCAGCGCTGGACTTCCTGGCTGGCGCTGGTCGAAACTCTGCCGGTTGGCACCGAAGGTTCCCCAATAGAGAGAAATCTGGTCAGAAACTTGATCAAGTCCAATTGGGACGGTGATAGACCGCTATCTAAAAAAGAGCAAAATCGCTTTTTTGAATCGCGTTCGATGAATATCATCCCGGCCGCCAATCCGAATCGTTTGCGGGTAATCGGCTGGGTAGAGGATGAGAAGGGCCAGGTCATGGCGGCCGCACAATCTCGCTGCGCCGCACCTTGAGGCCAAGGGCTTGCGGGATTTCAAAGGGCATGCCAGCGCCATCTTCAAGCCACGCAGCGAGCGTTTAGAATCATTTGCCGGGCCCAAGTAATTGCGCCCGGTTTTTTTTGGCAGTTTCAGCCGCGCGGGAAAACCTGCTGACAAAAACCGGCTAGTTCAAGCGCCTCCTGTACATCAACGGTTTTTCTGCAGCTTGGGGAACATCATGGAAATTTTCGACTACGACAACATCCTGCTGTTGCCGCGCAAGTGCCGCGTGGAAAGCCGCTCGGAGTGCGACGCCAGTGTCACGCTGGGCAGCCGCAGCTTTCGCATCCCGGTGGTGCCAGCCAACATGAAGACAGTGGTCAATAAAGACATATGCGTCTGGTTAGCAAAAAACGGCTACTTTTACGTCATGCACCGCTTTGACCTGGACAACCTGCGGTTTGTCCGCGAAATGAAAACCCAGGGCGTGTATGCCTCGATCTCGCTGGGCGTCAAGCAACCCGACTACGCCACGGTGGATCAGCTGGTTGCCGAGGGCTTGGCGCCTGAATACATCACGATCGACATTGCCCACGGCCACGCCGATACGGTGCAGAAAATGATCGGCTACCTGAAGAAAAAATTGCCGGAATCGTTTGTGATCGCCGGAAACGTGGCCACGCCCGAAGCGGTGATTGACCTGGAAAACTGGGGCGCCGACGCCTCCAAGGTCGGCATTGGCCCGGGCAAGGTCTGCATCACCAAGATGAAGACTGGCTTTGGCACTGGCGGCTGGCAGCTTTCGGCGCTCAAATGGTGCGCCCGCGTGGCGACCAAACCGATCATTGCTGACGGCGGCATTCGCGAACATGGCGACATTGCCAAATCCATCCGTTTTGGCGCGACCATGGTGATGATCGGCTCGATGCTGGCGGGCCTGGAAGAAAGCCCCGGCCAGACCGTCGAGGTCGACGGCAAGCTGTTCAAGGAATACTACGGCAGCGCTTCTGACTTCAACAAGGGCGAGTACAAGCATGTCGAAGGCAAACGCATCCTGGAGCCAATCAAGGGCAAGCTGGTCGATACGCTGCGCGAAATGGAAGAAGATGTGCAAAGTGCCATCAGCTACTCTGGCGGCACCCGGCTCATGGACATCCGCAAGGTCAACTACGTGGTGCTGGGCGGCAAGAATTCGAATGAAGACCTGATGATGTGAGGCCGCACGGTGCCACGGCTCTTTAGCGGCTCGGCACTTCGGCAAATCCGAGCAGTTCAAGCGCCAGCCGATTCAGGCGGTGACAAGGCTCAATCAAGGCTTCCAGCACGCTGAAATGATTGAGCCCGGGCAGGGATTCGCAGACGGGTACGGTGTCACTGCCCCATGTCTGTTGGATCAGGCGGTTCTGCCGCAGGAATTCTTCACTTTCATCAGCTCCGGCCACGCTGTAAAGCGTGCCTTGCGGCGGATGCGGCAGCAGAACCGGACTGGCTTGGCGAACCTGCTCCGGCGTCAGCTTCAAATCCTTGAGAAAAGGCGTGCGGCGAATCGGCTCGAGATCGTACAGACCTGAAATCGACAGCGCGTTGCTCACCAGGCCCTGCGGCAAATCGGATGCATGGGATTTCCAGTTATAGGCCAGCATCATGGCGGCCAGATGCCCACCCGCGGAATGGCCGGCCAAGGTGATGCGCCCAGGATCACCCCCATAGGCCGCGATATGCCGCCACGTCCACGTCAGCGCGTTGATCATCTGCCCCACGATGTCTTCAATCGTCACCGCAGGGCACAAGGCGTAGTTGAGCACCACGACGCAGGCGCCAGCCCCGGTAAAGACCGGCGCAATAAAGGAATGATCGGCCTTGTCCAGCGCGCGCCAATAACCGCCGTGGATAAATACCAGCACGGGCGCCGCTTTTTCACCAATCGATCCAGCAGCCGGAAAAATATCCAGCGTCTCTCCGGGACTGTTGCCGTAGGTCAGGTCCAGCTGGCAAGACAGCTGTTCTCGCGCATTGCGGGATTCTTCCGCCCAGCGAGCGAGGTGGACGGCATGGTCCGGCACCAGCAGGCGGTTGTTGTACATGCGGTCCAGCCACTGCGGGTCCCACTGTGTTGCGGCGCTGTTCATCAATTTCTCCTCCGGCTTTTGGCAGAACCGTATCTTGGCACAATCTCCTTTTTTGAACCGCCACGAAAAAGGCCGCTGCAAACCTTCCGGTTCACAGCGGCCCTGTGGCTTGATGGCTGATTAAATATAATCAGTGAGTTGTGTCGTGCTCAGTCGCGAAAGGGTTTGGTGAACTTGCCGCTCGGCTTTTTGGCAGCATCGCGCGGCACAAACACCTTGCCTGCAGGCTTGGCGAATGCGGGTTTGCGGTTGGCGAAATCAGCACGGGGCGCGAAACTTTCGTTGCCGCCGCCAAAATTGCGCTCTTCACGCGGTGCAAAACCGGCGTTGCTGTTGCCGAAACCACGGTCATCCGGTCGGCGGGCATTACGGTCATTGAAACCCGAACGGTCAGCATAGGCATTGCCCTGTGGCGCCGAAGGGCGACCCTGGAAGGAACCGCCACGGTCATCACGATTGCCGCCAAAGCCGGTACCGGAATCACGGTTGCCGTTGAAGCCACCGCCCGAATTTCCACCAAAGCCACCGCCCGCTGGCTTGCGGCCAGCAAAGCCGCCACGGTCACCACCGCCGAAGCTGCGGCCACCACGGTCACCACCAAAATTACCGCGTGGGCGCTCGGAGGTCGGTGCAAAACGCTGCTGCGGCTCCAGACCGGCAATCACGCTGGCCTTGAGGTTTTGCTGCGTGTAGTGTTCGATGTCCTGGATCTTGCGACGATCGCGGAATTCGGCAATCGTGATCGCCTGCCCTTCGCGGCCGGCACGGCCGGTACGGCCAATGCGGTGCACATAATCCTCCGCTTTCATCGGCAGGCCGTAGTTGATGACGTGGGTGATGGTCGGAACGTCCAGCCCACGGGCAGCCACATCGGTAGCCACCAGAATCTGCACCCGGCCGTCGCGGAAAGCCATCAGGCGGCGGTTGCGCAGGCCCTGGCCCAAAGCGCCATGCAGCGCCACAGCGCTGAAGCCTTCCTGCACCAGATCATTGGCCAGGCCGTCACATTCCACCTGCGTGCAGGCAAAGACGATGGCCTGGTTGATGGTGGTGTCGCGCAACCAGTGGTCCAGCAGCTTGCGCTTGTGGGTCATGTTGTCGGCCCACAGCAGCGACTGCGTGATCGACGCATGCTTTTCATGAGGGGAGTCAATCTCCACACGCTGCGGTTGACGCATGACGCGGGTAGCGAGTTGCATGATGCGCGGCGCAAAAGTAGCGCTGAACATCATGGTCTGCTTGCGCTCAATGGTGAGCTGGTTGACTTCGGTCAGGTCGTCGGCGAAGCCGAGATCCAGCATGCGGTCAGCTTCATCAACTACCAGGAATTGCACCTGGTCAAGCTTGATCTGCATGCTGCGTTGCAAGTCGAGCAGACGGCCAGGTGTCGCCACGACGAGGTCGGCATTCTGCAACTTGGCGATTTGCAACTGGTAAGGAATGCCGCCAACAACGTTGGCAATGCGCAAACCACGGCAATGACGAACCAGATCAATCGCATCGGCGCAAACCTGCTGGGCCAGTTCACGGGTTGGGCACAGGATCAGTGCGCCGGGGGTGGCGGCCTTGAAGTTGCGCATGTTGGTCGGGTCTTTGCGCTTTGGCTTTTTCAGCGGTGCTTCGCCACGGGCGATAGCTTCCGCGCTCAGGCGCTCGAATTCGGCGCGTTCGCTGCGCTCGGCTTCTTCCTGCTGTTTAAGCAGAGTGTGCAGCACGGGCAGCAAAAAAGCTGCAGTTTTGCCGCTACCGGTCTGGCTGGAAACGAGCAGGTCGGTAAATTTTGGCGCTTTCGGGTCAGCATCCAGGGCTTGCATGGCCTTGGGAATGGTAGCCATCTGCACGGCAGTCGGCTGGGTAAAACCCATGTCGGCAACCGCTTGCAGCAGTTCCTTGGCAAGGCCCAGTTTCACGAAGCCGTTAGGCGCGGGCGCGATCGCTTCAAGCGACGTGGCGGCAATCAGGGGCTCGTCCGAAGAAAAGTCCGGAATGATGTTGATTTCCAGGTCGGAAATGGTTTCAGTAGTTTCGGGCGCAGAATCGCCACGAGTCTCAAAAGAGTCAGTCATGTGTTTTTTCTCACTAATCCCCTGCACGCTTCGTTTTTGGCGAAGAACAGGAAACTCCACCTCCCGCGATGCGAAAGGCTTCGTTCATGGTTAATAAAACATCAACCATCAAACGAATATACGGATCAAGAACAGGATTGCCTTGATGCAGTGACTCTGAAAATAGAGTCCAAAAGTGTGAGGTAGATGTACAAATGCAATCAGCACGGCGTGCAACTGCAAGTCGCATATTATGGCACGATTTTCGGGCGGCCACCAGTACCCTTCAATACCGGCAGTAAAGCCATGCGTTGCGCGGCATGAAACCAGTCTTCCAGCGCCTTGGTTCACTATGATTTTAATAGCTGACCATCACCGTAAATCCTGGACATGAGGGCAAAACTGCCAAAGATTACTTCAAAAAATGGTCGCGGTAGTGTTGCAACTCGTCAATCGACTCGTTCACATCCGCCAGCGCCGTGTGGCTTCCGCGCTTCTTGAACCCTGCATAAACATCAGGTCGCCAGCGCTTTGCCAACTCCTTGAAAGTGCTCACATCCACATTGCGGTAATGAAAAAAAGCTTCAAGCTTCGGCATGTATTTGGCGAGAAAGCGACGGTCCTGGCCTATGGAGTTGCCGCACATCGGTGCCGTGCCTTTGGGGACGTAGTTTGCCAGAAATGCCAGCAACTGCGCCTGCGCCTCTTCCTCGGTCACGGTGCTGGCTTTAACCTTGTCAATCAAGCCGGTCCGCCCGTGGGTGCCCTTGTTCCACTTATCCATCTTGTCGAGCAAATCATCAGACTGATAAACAGCCAAAACGGGGCCTTCAATACGCGGCGTGAGTTGCGGGCCGGTGACAATCACGGCAATTTCAATGATGCGCTCTTTATCCGGGTCCAGTCCGGTCATTTCGCAGTCCAGCCAGACAAGGTTCTGGTCGGATTTTTTTAGGGCGGCTTCGGTATCTATCATCACCCGATTCTCGCCGATAGCCTAAACTTCGGCGATGACCCCTATCTCTCTTGTGTTTACCCTGCTGTTTGCTGCCGTCCTGGCGCTGGGACTGCTCATCCGGTTCTACCTGGCGTCCCGGCAAATCCGCCATGTGGCGCGGCGCCGCGACGAAGTGCCGGCCGCATTTGCATCGAGCATTTCGCTCGCGTCCCATCAAAAAGCCGCCGATTACACCATTGCCAAGTCGCGGTTTGGCATACTTGAAATGGCCTTCGGCGCTGCGGTATTGCTGGGCTGGACGCTGCTTGGCGGCATAGACGCACTGAACCGGGCATTGACAAATTCGGCTTTGGCCGACTACGGCAGTCTGGTCCCACAACTCGCCTTGCTGGCAGCCTTTGGCTTCATCAGCGGCTTGCTCGACCTGCCTTTTACCCTCTACACCACCTTCAGGCTTGAAGATCGCTTCGGTTTCAACAAAATGACCTTCAAACTCTGGCTGACGGATCTGCTGAAGTCCACGCTGGTCGGCTTGGTCGTTGGCCTGCCCATCGCGGCGCTGATTCTCTGGTTGATGGATAGCGCGGGCATGTGGTGGTGGCTTTGGGCCTGGGCCGTCTGGGCGGGATTCAACCTGTTGGCGCTGGTGCTTTTTCCCACCGTGATCGCGCCGCTGTTCAACAAGTTCAGGCCGCTGGAAGACGAAGCCCTGAAGGCTCGAGTCACCGCGCTGATGCAGCGTTGCGGCTTTGCCGCCAAAGGCCTGTATGTGATGGATGGCAGCAAGCGCTCGGCCCACGCCAACGCCTATTTCACCGGATTTGGCGCGGCCAAGCGGGTGGTCTTTTACGATACCCTGCTCAAGCAGCTCAGCCCGGGTGAAGTCGATGCGGTGCTGGCGCACGAGCTGGGGCACTTCAAGCACAAACACATCATCAAACGTATTGTGCTGATGTTTGCCATGAGCCTGGCTGGTTTTGCATTGCTGGGCTGGCTGTCATCACAGCTCTGGTTTTACATAGGGCTGGGCGTTCGGCCGAATTTGACCGCCGCCAATGACGCGCTGGCGCTGCTGCTGTTTTTGATGGTGGTGCCGATGTTCAGTTTTTTTATCTCACCGATCATGGCGCAGTTTTCGCGCAAGCATGAGTTCGAAGCCGACGCCTATGCGATCTCGCAAACCGATGGAAGGAACTTGCAAAGTGCCTTGCTCAAACTCTACCAGGACAATGCCAGTACCCTCACACCAGACCCGCTGTTCGTGAAGTTTTACTATTCACACCCACCCGCCTCCGAGCGCCTGGGCAGGATGATTCCGCTCGAAAACACCACACCATGACGCAGCTAAGTCATCAAAACCGCCGCGCCCTGAGCGCCACGGAAATCGTCACCCAGCTAAGCAAGCTCAATGGTGAGCAGGCCCTAGGTTGGCGCCTGCTGGATGGCGCGCTGGAGAAAACATTTGACTTTAAAAATTACCACGAGACCATCGGTTTCGTCAACGCTGTCGCCTTCATCGCCAATGCAGAAAACCACCATCCCGACCTTGCCTTGACTTACAGCCGGTGCACGGTGCGCTTCAACACGCATGATGTAAAAGGCATTTCTGTCAGTGATTTTTTCTGCGCGTCAAAGGTTGACGCCTTGCTGGTTTGAGCAAGCCCTCGCGTGCCGCGCGAGTTGGCGCCGGACCGATCGCGGGCACCCTGCCCGGCTTGGTGGTGGCCGGTTTTGGCCGACACGTGCTGGTCGAAACGGAATCGGGACAGCGCGTGATCTGCCACCCGCGCGGCAAAAAAAGCCAGGTCGTCGTGGGCGACCGTATCCGCTGGCTGCCTTCCCAGGACGAAGGAACCATCGAGAAAATCGAGGAGCGCAGCAACCTGTTTTACCGGCAGGACGAGATGCGGACCAAATCGTTTGCCGCCAATCTCGACCAGGTCCTGATCCTGATCGCCGCAGAACCCGAGTTTTCGGAAAGCCAGCTGACGCGCGCCCTGATAGCGGCTGAAGCCGAACACATCGCCCCCATCATTGCATTGAACAAAAGTGATTTGGTCGAACCTTTTACGCGCGCCTGGGCCAAACTCGCACCCTACCGCGCCATGGACTACCGGATGCTGCCGCTGGCAATCAAGCCCAAAGCGGCCGACGCACTTCCTGACCCTGTGCAGACTGCCGAGCTGATGGGCTTGCTGCACGGTAAAAAGACACTGGTGCTGGGGCCTTCAGGCGCAGGAAAAAGCAGCCTGACGAATCTTCTGGTTCCGGGTGCACGGGTCCTGACCGCCGAAATATCCCAGGCACTGAACTCGGGCAAACACACCACCACCAGCACCACGCTTTATTGGGTAGACGAAGCGCGGACCACGGCGCTCATTGACTCACCCGGTTTTCAGGAGTTTGGCCTGCACCATATCGACCCGATGCAGCTGGCCAACTACATGCCAGATTTCAAGGCCCATGCGCAGGACTGCAAGTTCTACAACTGCACGCATCTGCATGAACCGGGTTGTGGTGTGATTTCAAAGGTCAATTCGCCGAAAAGTCCAGGCAATATCAGTACCAGCCGCTATCGTTTGTATAGCGAATTATTTGCCGAGTTATCCCAGACCCGATACTGAAAATACCGCGGAAAGTAACTAATTTCAGCCCAGTAGCCGCGCCAGCGTGAGCAGCGCAAGCAGCACCATCCAGAGCACCACAGAACGCCAGACCAGACCCACTACGCTGCGCAGGTGCGCCACTTCAGGCTCCCGGCCGGGCGTCGATTCCGTGGCGGCGACGTCTTCGCCATAGAGGCCTCCCGCCTGGAACTCCTGCGCGCTGTTGGGCGAAACGACAGCCTTGAGCGCTTGACCACCCAGCCGCACATTCACCGCGCCGGATGTTGCCGCCAGAATCAGCCCGTCGTTGCGGTTCGCCGTGGCCGAAGCACCATCGGCAGGAAAACGCTGGGTGTAATGACGCCACGCATCGATAGCGTCCTCGAAACTTCCCACCACCGCAAACCCCAGGGAGGTGACACGAGAAGGTACGAAATCGATAATGCCCCAGGCGCGCGTAGCGACTTGCTGCAGGGCCAGGCTGGCACCTTCGCCAGGCATTTTGCTCTTGTGGGACCAGTACCGCGCCACAAATTCACTCATGCGGTACAGCACAGCCCCCGCAGGCCCCAGACCGAGTGCAGCAAGCACCGAAAACCAGCCCAGCACGCCAAACACATGACGGTGAGCAGCGAGCACGGAGTATTCAATGACATGGCGGACGATCTCGCTACGCGGCAGTTCACTGGCATCAACCTGCCGCCATTGCGCAAGCATTTCACGCGCCGTGGCCTCGTCTCCATCATCCAGCGCATCACGTATGTCGGTAAAGTAGTGGCTGAACTGACGAAAACCCAGCGTGACATACAAAATCGCCACGCTCCAGGCAAAGGCCAGCAACACATTGACCCGCCATAGCAACCAGTGGATCAAGACGGTGAGCAGCGTCGGAACCATCACAGCGAAGATCCAGGTAATCCATCCATGGTGAGTCTTGCCGGCATCCAGGCTGCGATGAGCCCAGCGCGCCCACCCCAGAAAGCCGGCATGAACCCAGTTGCCACGGGCTAAAGGGCGGGCCTGTTCGAGAATGAGTGCAAACAAAACGGCAAAAAAGCTCATGTCAAATCATAACGGCGTCTGATGCCGGCACGGCGGCTTTGTTGCCTTCAGCCTGCCAAGCCAAAAACGGATTAGGTGTCGCCTACGCGCTGAGGAAACGGTAGAAGTTGCGCAGCATGCCGGCAGTCGCGCCCCAGATGTAACGCTCTCTCGCTCCCGAACCACCCGCCTCGACCCCCAGTTCGGTGTAGGGCATGGAAAGCCACTGGCGTAGCACTCCATCGAATTCAATTTCATGCCGGCGATGGTGCGCGGGATTCATCAGGTAGCCGAGTGGAACTTCAAAAACGTCCGCCACCTCGGCAGAATTGGGCTGCAACTCAAAGCCGGGCCTTACAAGTGCCACCACAGGCGTGATGATGAACCCCGTTCCTGTGACATAAGTTGGCAGGGTTCCCAACACTTCCACGAAATTCCGCTGCAAGCCAATTTCTTCCTGTGCTTCACGCAAGGCGGTATCCACCGCGTCCTGGTCGGTCTCGTCGGTACGGCCTCCCGGAAAGGCGATCTGGCCCGAATGGGTTGACAGGTTGGTGGAGCGCTCGGTCAACAACAGCGTGAGTTCGTCGCGCATCACGAGCGGCAGCAGCACCGCGGCAAGCGCCGGTTGCCGGTCGGAAAACATTTTTTCCACACTATGCTCGGGAGCCCAATAAGGCGGTTGCCTGAAACGTGTGCGCAGGGCCTGCGGCGTAAGTCGATCCAGTGCCACACCCGAAAGGTGATTGTCAATGCCGAGCACCGGGATGCTGCGCGGGTCAAATGGCGGTACAGGCTTGAAAAAAGTCATACAGGGCACAGCCTAACAGGCAAAAAAAACCGCTCCGAAGAGCGGCTTTTTTAGGCAAAACTGTTTTTATGCAGCTTTGACGCCCAGTTTTTCCTTAATGCGCGCAGACTTGCCACTACGGCTACGAAGGTAATACAGCTTGGCGCGACGCACATCACCGCGACGTTTCACTTCGATCTTGGCGATCAGTGGGCTGTAAACCTGGAAGGTACGCTCGACGCCTTCTCCGTTGGAGATCTTTCTAACGATGAAGCTCGAATTGAGGCCGCGATTGCGTTTGGCAATCACGACACCTTCGAAGGCCTGTAAACGCTTGCGCGTACCTTCAACCACGTTGACGCTCACGATAACGGTGTCGCCAGGAGCGTACACAGGAATGGTTTTATTCAATCGGGCAATTTCTTCCTGCTCAAGGGTTTCGATCAGATTCATGATTTATCCATCTAACTTTTTTCGCTCATTCACGCGCTACGCTAAAGACCGCAAATCCATGATGTGTTTCGGAGAAAGCACAGATGGTTGCAGTGGCCGCCAGAGGATCGAAAAAGCCTCGTATTATAGCAATTCAAGCATCCTGGTCAGGATTTTCGATCAAATCAGCCAGAAAAACCTGGTCGCTTTCGCTCAAATAACCAGCAACACGTGCTTTTTGCACCAGTTCAGGGCGCTGGCGTTGAGTCAATGCGAGCCGCTGCTCACGTCGCCAACGCTCTATATGAGCATGGTTGCCGGACATCAAAATGGGCGTAACAGCTTTGCCGCGCCAGATTTCGGGTCGGGTGTAGTGAGGACAGTCGAGCAGCCCGTCAAGCGCCGGGTTGAAACTGTCCAGCTGGTGGCTGCC
>NZ_JABBPF010000052.1 GCF_012927415.1 Polaromonas sp.
GTACTGCGCTGCCCCCCGAGGGGGCTGGCCTGGCTTGGGGCGGCCCGGCGCGGCGCACTGTGGCACTCATTTCAGATTAAGTACATCAAACATGTCAAAAAGGCCGGTCTTGTGACCCGCCAGAAAACGTGCGGCGCGCAGGCTGCCCTGGGCGTAAGTGGTGCGGCTGGAGGACTTGTGGCTGATTTCAATACGTTCGCCAATACCGGCGAACAGCACGGTGTGGTCGCCGACGATATCGCCGCCGCGTATGGTGGCAAAACCGATGCTGGAAGGATCTCGCTCGCCCGTCACGCCTTCGCGTGAATAGACAGCGCAATCCTTCAGATCGCGGCCCAGTGCACCAGCAATCACTTCGCCCATCTTCAGCGCGGTGCCCGAAGGCGCATCGACCTTGTGACGGTGGTGGGCTTCAATAATTTCAATGTCGTAGCCGGTGGACAGCGCCCTGGCCGCCATTTCCAGCAGCTTGAGCGTGACATTGACGCCGACACTCATGTTGGGGGCCATGACGATGGCGATATCTTTAGCGGCAGCGGCGATTCCGACTTTCTGAGCCTCTGAAAAACCGGTGGTTCCAATCACCAGCTTGACACCCAGCTCGCAGCAGACGGCCAGGTGGGCCATCGTGCCCTCGGGCCGCGTGAAGTCAATCAACACATCGGAGTTCCGCAGTCCTTCCTGAATGTCAGCCTGAATGAGAACGCCACTGCTGCGGCCAGCGAATGCTGCAGCGTCGGTGCCTGTCGCGGGACTGCCCGCCACATCAAGCGCGCCGGTCAGCAGACAGTCAGTGCTGGCGTTCAACGCCTCGATTAGCATTTGACCCATGCGGCCACTGGAGCCAGCTACCGCAATCCGGAGCTGGCGAGCGTCACTCAAGATATTGACACTCACTGTCTCGGACTTTCAAGCGGAGGATAGACCGTGGTTTGCGGACTCGTCGACTCGCTGGCCACAGCAGGTTTTGCGTCTGCCCTGGCCGCCGAAACCTTTTCAGCCGCCTTGAGCTGGGCTTCGCTGGCCTCCAGCGGTGGTATCTTGCCGAGCTTGCGCTGGTTGGACAGTTTGGAAACAAACTCTGCCTCGCTGGGCATGGCATCACCCTCGAAACGTTCCAGCTGGTCGCCCTTGAAGAACACGGTGTACTTGAAGGATTGTGGCTCAACGCCCTGCCGTTTCATGGTGAACACATAGTCCCACCGGTCAACGTGAAACAGGCTCGTCATCAGGGGAGTGCCGAGCAAAGCCTTGACCTCATCGCGGCTCAAACCGGGCCGCAGTTGCTCAACCTGTTCTTTAGACACGAAATTGCCCTGGATAACGTCTACCTTGTAGGGGGTTATCCAGTTCACGGGATTGATGGAGCTGCTGCTCATGCTGCTGCAAGCCCCCAATACCGCACAGGCCATGACGATGAAAGCTGTTTGGACGCAGTAACGATGGTTTGCAGACATGACGGGCATAGTAGGGGGTGTAGCGATATGATCGATCATTGTAGCGGCTGGATGCTTCCCGACACCCTCCCGCGCCGTGCGGGGCCACTCCCCTTTCCCCAGAGAGATTCCCATGAGCAACATTGACGAGTTGAAAAATACCGGCCTCAAGGCCACCTTGCCCCGGCTCAAGATTCTCGAGATTTTTCAGGTGGGCAAACAGCGCCACATGACGGCCGAAGACGTGTTTCGCGTGCTGCTCGAAGATCGCTCGGATATTGGCTTGGCAACGGTCTATCGGGTGCTTACCCAGTTCGAGCAGGCCGGCCTGCTCAACCGCAGCAATTTCGAGTCCGGCAAGGCGGTTTACGAAATTAATGAAGGGCAACACCACGACCATCTGGTGTGCCTGGATTGCGGCAAGGTCGAGGAGTTTTACGACGCCGAAATTGAAAAGCGCCAGCATGCCGTGGCCAAATCCAAGGGCTTTGCCATCGCCGACCATTCGCTGTCAATCTATGCCAATTGCACCAAGGACAACTGCCCCAACCGCAATGGCTTGCCGGTTCGCCACCATCACGCTTGATTCCTGAAAAAATCAGCCGAAGTCCAATATAAACGGGCACTATCAGCTATTAATTTCATAGCGAGATGAAGTTAGAAAATATCTGATAAAGAATACCGAAGGCGCAGTGAACGAATTGTAAGGACCGCCACGAGCAGTTCTAGTCCCCTGAGGGCGCTAATCGTCCTGTTCCATGGCCCTGCGGTGGCGCTCGACAAATTCCTGGTAGGTATTGATTCCCCGGAGCTGCAAAATGGCATTGCGCACCGCCGCTTCGACCAGTACGGCAATATTGCGGCCGGCTTCCACCTGAATAATGACCTTGCGCACTGGAACACCCAGGACGTCTTGCGTCAGTGGCTCGTAGGGAATGCGTTCGTAATCACGCTCCAGGGTTTCACGGCGCACCAGGTGCACCAGCATTTTGAGACGCATCTTGCGCCGTACTGCCGTCTCACCAAAAATGGCCTTGATGTCAAGCAGTCCGATGCCGCGAACTTCCAGCAGGTTTTGCAGCAGATCGGGACAGCGCCCCTCGATTCCGGTCTGGTTGATTCGGTACAGGTCCACGGCGTCATCCGCCACCAAGCCGTGGCCGCGCGAAATCAGCTCCAGCCCCAGTTCGCTTTTGCCCAAGCCGGATTCGCCGGTGATCATGACGCCCATGCCCAGAATGTCCATGAAGACGCCGTGCATCGAGGTGCGCTCGGCAAAATGCCTGGACAAATAGGCCCGCAACACGTCAATCACGAAGGCGGCTGAATCCGGCGTGGCAAACATCGGCAATTGGGCACGCTCACACATCGACAGCAGCGTGTCGGGGGCCGTCTGGCCGTCTGCCACGACCAGCACTGGCGGCTCAAGCGTGATGATGCGTGAGATGCGTCTGGCGCAGTCCTCGGGGCTTCCCTTGGTGAGGTAGGCAACCTCCCGCTCACCCAGAATCTGCACACGGTAAGGATGGATGTAGTTGAGATAACCAACCAGGTCGGCACCGGAACGCGCTGCGCGCACGGCGACCTCGTCGAAACGCCGCTCTGAAGCGCCAAGACCGGCGACCCATTGCCATTTCAGGGAAGCACGGTGATCTTCAAATAAAACGTCAGCACTGACAACGGTAGGCTTCATGCGGGCCTGTGATTCAGAGTTCGGGACAACTCAGGAGCTGATTTCATGGGCAGACTGCCAGGACGCAATCAGTGCGTGCAGCGCTACGGCGTCAGTGCAGGTCTTGATCTGTTCGCGCAGCACGCTGTCACTCAGCAACTCCGCAATTTCCGAAAGGATTTCAAGATGTTTTTGTGTGGCGGCTTCGGGTACCAGCAGAAAAACCAGCAAATTCACAGCCTGCTCGTCAGGCGCGTCGAAACCGATAGCCGCCTGCAACTGGAAAACGGCAGCCATAGGGGCTTTCAGGCCCTTGATGCGGCCATGCGGAATGGCCACGCCATGCCCGAGCCCGGTGGAGCCAAGACGCTCGCGCGCGAACAGGCTGTCCGTGATCAGAGCCCGATTCAGACCATGCTGATTCTCGAACAACAGTCCAGCCTCTTCAAACGCGCGCTTTTTACTCGTCGCTTCAACGCAGACCAGGACTTGGGTGGGGGGCAAAATTTGCGTAAGACGGTTCATAACGATCTTTTAGTCGCCGGATTATGCACTTTGCAGCGGGTTGAACAAGAAAATTGACATGAAAAAGCCGCTTGCCATGGCAAACGGCTTCAAAACACACTTGACGGCAATAGACAGGAGCGACAAAACTCCATTTTTATACTGAACTGCTTGGGCAACTCAGACATCCAGAGCCTGGCTGCACGCAAAACGGAGGGCTCAATGTCTATTTCAAGCTTCCCGCTTGGCAGTCACGTGGCCGTGATCCTGGACCTTGGTTTTATAGCGGCCGACTTGCCGATCCAGCTTGTCGGTCAATTCATCTACAGCGGCATACAGGTCGGCGTGCGAACTTTCAGCAAACAAATCGCGACCCTTGACGTGAAGGCTGCACTCGGCTCGCTGACGTCTTTCCTTTTCTTTCATATTGTCCACCGTCAACAAGACTCTTACATCCACTACTTGGTCGAAGTGCCGGGTAATACGATCCAGCTTGCTCGTGACGTAACCGCGTAATGCGGGGGTAACTTCAAGATGGTGACCGCTAATCGTCAAGTTCATAAAGAGACTCCTTTTCCAAAATTGGATCTGGGTTGAAAACACCGCCCCAGCCCTTGGGAAGGTGCGGCAGACGGGGCTGTCCTCTTGCGTTCACTATGGCCCCTCCGCCTGGCAATTGCAAGGCCTTCAACGCAACATTAATGAAACGGTCTGAAAGGGCAGGCGCGAATTCACCCAGGGCAAACAGCGGCGTCATGACTGTGCTTGCCTAGCCGGTTTTTGGCAGAAAACCGGGGCTCTGGCACGGTGGATAAATCCACGCCCGAATGCCATAATCGCAAATTGTTCGTTACGGAGAAATCCTTGGAAAGCAGCCCCAGTTGCTCGCTTTCAACACCGCAGACTGACGCCAAATGACGTTGGGGGGTTGAAAGCGATGCCCCTCATCTCCACAAAACCTGCTTGCGCCAAAGGCCACCTTCGGCCTTGCGCGGGCTTCCGGAAACCGATAAGCCGTCAGTCATGCTCAATATTTTCACGCTTGCCAACGGCCGGCTTTTTCAGGAAGAAATCGAATCCCTGGAAGAACTCTCCAAATTCCAGCCCATCTGGGTCGACCTGCAGTCGCCTACTGTCGAGGAAAAACGCTGGATCAAGCAATATTACGGCCTTTCCATTCCGGAAGATGCGATGGACGAAGACATCGAGGAGTCGGCGCGTTTTTACGAAGAAGATAACGGCGAACTGCACATCCGCTCGGACTTCCTGATCGCCGATGACGTCGAGCCGCGCACCGTGCGGGTGGCTTTCATCCTCAACCTGGTTAATGATGACCTGAAGAGCAAGGGAGTGCTGTTTTCCATTCACGACGAGGATGTGCCGGTTTTCAGGCTGCTGCGCATGCGGGCGCGGCGCGCGCCCGGCCTGATAGAAGATGCCAAGGAAGTGCTGCTCAAGCTGTTTGATGCCGATGCCGAATATTCGGCGGACACGCTTGAAGGTGTTTATGTGGAGCTTGAGAAGGTCAGCAGCCAGGTGTTGTCGGGCGATGTGACCGATGCCCTGGCCGGCGAAGTGCTGGGTGCCATTGCGCGCCATGAAGACCTGAACGGCCGCATCCGCCGCAACATGATGGACACGCGCCGCGCCGTCAGTTTTATGATACGCAGCAAAATGTTGAACGCCGAGCAGTTCGAGGAAGCTCGGCAGATTCTGCGCGACATCGACTCGCTTGACTCGCACACCGCCTTCCTGTTCGACAAGATCAACTTCCTGATGGATGCGACGGTGGGCTTCATCAACATCAACCAGAACAAGATCATCAAGATTTTCTCGGTAGCCAGCGTCGCACTGTTGCCGCCCACCTTGATTGCCAGCGTTTACGGCATGAACTTCAAGCTCATGCCCGAGCTCGACTGGGCGATGGGTTATCCCTACGCGCTGGGGCTGATGATTGCCAGCGCCGTAGTGCCGATGTACTACTTCAGAAAGCGCGGCTGGCTGCAGTAGCCAAACAGGCGCCAACCGCCGTCGGGCCGGCGGAAAACCTGACCAGCTCCGCCATTTTTAACCAAACAGACGTCAGGTCCAATAGATACGGTATTTAGTAGCTATTATATTTATAGCAGATTCAGCAGACGTTCGACAATCGCGCGGGCATAGGGGCTGGCGACTTCGTCCGTGAAACGCGGAAAATCCCTATGGGCGCTGTCGTCTGCACGATCAGAAATGGTGCGCACGGCGGCAAACGGCACCCCGTAGTCCAGACAGACTTGCGCAACTGCAGCGCCCTCCATTTCCACCGCCAGCACCGCATGGCCAGCGCCCGCCAGCAAGTCGCGCAGCTTGCGCGATTCGTCAGCGCCACAAACAAAGCGATCGCCGCTGGCAATCAGCCCCTGATGAACGCAAGCCCCGGCAAAGCCGTGAGCGGCCAGGCTTTGTTGCGCCAGCGCCGCGCAGCTCGCATTGAACAGCAAGGCGCTCAGGTCCACGTCGCTGGCAAGTCTGGTTTTGCCGTAGAGCGGTACCTCGTAGCGGGGAAACAGCGGAGAGGCATCCAGATCGTGTTGCAAGAAGTCCGTGGCGACCACAATGTCACCGACATTGACGCCGTCCGCCAGACCGCCCGCCACACCGGTGAACACGATGCGGCGCACGCCAAAACGTTCGATCAGCGCGGCCGCGGTGATGGCGGCCGCCACCTTGCCGATTCTTGACAAAGCCAGCACCACCGCCTGACCGTGCAGCTCACCCAGCCAGAAGTCGCGGCCGGCATGGCTGACTTTTCGCGGCGACCGCAGCAACTCGACAAGGCCGCGCTGCTCCTGGGAAAGTGCGCTCAGAATGGCAACCGGCGTTGCAGCAGCAAGGGCAGCAGATGGGGTGACTGGAAACATGCGCCGATTTTTCCTATAAAACGCAAGTGAAGCCAAGTGGAGATAAAAAAGGCGACTTGCGTCGCCCTCGGAAAGCCCTTGCGGGCTCTACAACCTTTTACCCTGATGCGCCTTAACGCTTGTCGCGCAGTTCTCGACGCAGAATTTTTCCGACCGGTGTCTTGGGCAGATCGGTGCGGAACTCCACCACCTTGGGTTGCTTGTAACCGGTCAGGTTTTCCTTGCAGTACGCCCTCACCTGCGCTTCCGTCAGCTCCGGATTTTTCTTCACGATGACCAGCTTCACGGCCTCGCCGGACTTGTCGTCGACCACGCCCACGCAAGCGCATTCCATGACGCCTTCGAGCCTGGCAACGACGTCTTCAATTTCGTTGGGGTAGACGTTGAAGCCGCTGACCAGAATCATGTCTTTCTTGCGGTCGATGATCTTGAAAAAGCCGTTGTCATCAATGATGCCAATGTCGCCCGACTTGAAATACCCGTCTGGCGTCATGACCTTGTCCGTCTCGTCCGGGCGCTGCCAATAACCGGCCATGACCTGCGGACCCTTGATGGCAATCTCGCCAGGCTGGCCCATCGCCACCTCTTGCCCCTCATCGTCCAGCAGTTTGAAATAAGTGCTGGGAAGTGGCACGCCGATTGTGCCCGTGAAGGCTTTGCTGTTGGTCGGGTTGCAGCTGGCCGACGGGGAAGTCTCCGAAAGGCCGTAACCTTCGCAGATCGGGCAACCGGTTTTTTCCAGCCACAGCTTGGCGACCGCGCCCTGCACGGCCATGCCGCCACCCAGCGAGATTTTCAGGTGCGACCAGTCCACGGTGTTGAAGTCGGGGTGATTGGCCAGGCCATTGAACAGCGTGTTGACGGCGGGAAAGCTATGCACCTTGTGCTTGGTCAGCTCCTTGAGCACGGCCGGCAGATCGCGCGGGTTCGGGATCAGGATGTTTTTGCCGCCGGTGCGCATGCCCAGCATCATGTTCACGGTGAACGCAAAAATGTGATACAGCGGCAGCGCACAGACATAACTGGGTTGCTCGCCCGCCGGCATGCTGGCCATTGCCGGGCCGTTCCAGGCTTCGGACTGCAGCACGTTGGCAATCACATTGCGATGCAGCAGCACGGCGCCCTTGGAGACACCGGTCGTGCCGCCGGTGTATTGAAGCACGGCTATGTCGTCCGGCTTGAGGTCGGGACGCTTGAGCGTGCCGCGCGTGCCCCGCGCCAACGCATCGGTAAAGCGTACTGCATTGGGCAGGTTGAAAGCGGGCACCATCTTCTTGACATTGCGCACCACGTAATTGACGAGCGCGCCTTTGAGAAGCCCGAGCTGGTCGCCCATAGCGCACAGCACGACGTGTTTGATTGGCGTGCTGGCAATACATTGCTCCAGCGTATTGGCAAAATTTTCAATGATGACAATGGCTTTGGCGCCTGAATCCTTGAGCTGGTGCTCCAGCTCGCGCGGTGTGTAAAGCGGGTTGACATTGACCACAACAAAACCGGCGCGCAAGATAGCCGCTACTGCAACGGGGTACTGTGGCACATTGGGCATCATGATGGCGACGCGGTCACCCTTGCTCAAACCCAAGCCCTGCAGGTAAGCACCAAAGGCTACCGACAGGCTGTCGGTCTCGCCAAAGGTAATGTCCTTGCCCATGAAGCTGTAGGCCACCCGGCCCGCATATTTTTTGAAACTTTCCTCCATCAATGCGACCAGCGACGGATACTGAGAAGCGTCGATATCGACGGGCACGCCTGCCGGGTAGGCTTTTAGCCAAGGGCGGTCACTGGTCACAGCATTCATTAAGTCGTCTCCATCATTACTTTTACTTGCTTCCGGAATTCTCGGGGCCCGACTGCTTCGTGGCTATTGCGTTTTCCCTAGTAAATCAGGGAATCCGAAGGGTGATGCCTCTAATTAGGCATCGACCAGCCATTGACGTTGGATGTCGACGGCCGCCAGTCGCGCAAACAGCGCTTATTCGATCGCCTTGCCCATGTCTTCAATCACTTTTTTGGCATCGCCAAACACCATCATGGTTTTGTCCATGTAAAAAAGCTCGTTGTCCAGACCGGCATAACCCGCCGCCATGGAGCGCTTGTTGACGATGACGGTCTTGGCCTTGTAAGCCTCCAGAATCGGCATGCCGTAAATGGCACTGCCCTTGACGTGCGCGGCGGGGTTAACCACGTCGTTGGCACCCAGAATGATGGCGACATCGGCCTGGCCAAATTCGGCATTGATGTCTTCCATTTCGAACACCTGGTCGTAAGGCACTTCAGCCTCCGCAAGCAGCACATTCATGTGGCCGGGCATGCGGCCGGCTACCGGGTGGATGGCGTATTTAACGGTGATGCCTTTGTCCGTCAGTTTTTGCGCCAGTTCCTTGACCGCATGCTGGGCTCTGGCCACCGCCAGGCCGTAACCCGGCACGATGATGACGGTTTCGGCATTGCCGAGAATGAAAGCGGCGTCATCGGCAGAGCCTGACTTGACCGGGCGCTGTTCCTTGGAACCGGTCGCGGCAGTTGTTGCCTCGCCGCCAAAGCCACCCAGAATCACGTTGAAGAAGGAACGGTTCATCGCCTTGCACATGATGTAGGACAGGATTGCGCCCGAGGAACCGACCAGCGAACCCGCAATGATCAACATGGCGTTGTTCAGCGAAAAGCCAATGCCGGCAGCGGCCCAGCCTGAATAGCTGTTGAGCATGGACACCACCACCGGCATGTCAGCGCCGCCAATCGGAATGATGATCAGCACGCCCATTGCAAAAGATAGCGCCAGCATGGCAAAAAATGCCGCCCAGTTGCCGGTCAGCATGAAAGTTACGCCAAGCGCCAGAGTGAGTAGGCCAAGCGCGAGGTTCAGCTTGTGCTGACCGGCGAACTGCACCGGCGCGCCCTGGAACAAGCGGAACTTGTAGCTGCCGGAGAGCTTGCCGAATGCAATTACCGAGCCGCTGAAGGTGATGGCGCCGATGGCTGCGCCCAAGAACAGTTCGAGCCGGTTGCCAGCCGGAATCGGCATACCCTTATCCAGGCCATGCAGCAACGCATGTGGCTCGAGCACGGCGGCCACGGCGATAAACACAGCCGCTAGGCCGATCATGCTGTGGAAGAAGGCAACCAGTTCCGGCATCTTGGTCATTTCAACGGTTTTGGCGCGGTATGCACCGTAGCCGCCGCCCACCACCAGCCCCAGCAGCACCCACGCCATGCCCAAGGCCTTGCCGCCCGAAGTCTCAACGATCAGAGCAGCCGTGGTCAGAACGGCAATCGCCATGCCGACCATACCGAAAAGGTTGCCGCGCAACGAGGTGGTCGGATGCGACAAGCCCTTGAGCGCCTGGATGAAAAATACGGAAGCCACCAAATACAGCAGCGTGACAATGTTCATGCTCATTTGGAAACTCCCGCATCCGCGGCCGAAATGGCTGGCGCCTTCTTTTCCTTTTTCCGGAACATCTCAAGCATCCGGCGCGTGACCAGGAAACCGCCGAAGATATTCACCGACGCCAGCGCCACAGCGAGCACGCCCATGGTTTTTCCCAGTGGCGTTTCGGTCAGCGCGGCGGCGAGCATGGCGCCGACAATCACGATGGCCGAAATGGCGTTGGTAACCGCCATCAGGGGCGTGTGCAAGGCGGGCGTGACAGTCCACACCACGTGGTAACCCACGTAAATGGCCAGAACAAAAATAATCAGGTTGATGATGGTGGGTGACACTGCATCCATGGTCTTCTCCGTGAGGGGTTGCGCAAGGCTTTAACGGGGGAATTTCCGCTTTTTCCGGTTATCGGGACTGGCTTATTTGCGTTTGACTTCGCCGTTTTGCGTCATCAGGCATGCCGCCACGATATCGTCGGCCAAATCGATGTTGAGCGCGCCCTCCTTCGTGATGATGAGCTTCAGGAAATCGAGCAGATTGCGCGCGTACAGCGCGCTGGCATCGGCCGCGACCAGCGCCGGCACGTTGGTCTGACCCATCAGTGTTACGCCATGCTTGATCACGGTTTTGTCAGGTTCGGTCAAGGGGCAATTACCGCCTTGAGGCGCGGCCAGATCGACAATGACACTGCCAGGCTTCATGGACCTGACCATGTCTTCGGTCACCAGCACCGGCGCGGCACGCCCAGGAATCAGGGCCGTGGTGATCACCACATCAGCCTGCGCCACGCGCTTGGCAACCTCCAGCTTTTGACGCTCCAGCCAGCGGGGTGGCATGGGCTTGGCATATCCGCCCACGCCAATCGCCGCTTCACGCTCTTCATCGGTTTCGTAGGGCACGTCAATGAACTTCGCGCCCAGCGATTCGACCTGCTCTTTCACGCTGGGTCGCACATCGCTGGCTTCAATCACCGCACCCAGGCGCTTGGCCGTGGCAATGGCCTGCAGGCCCGCCACGCCAACGCCGAGAATCACCACGCGGGCGGCCTTGACGGTGCCCGCCGCCGTCATCAGCATTGGGAAAAAGCGCTGGTACTGGTCAGCGGCCATCATCACGGCCTTGTACCCAGCGATATTGGCCTGCGACGAGAGTACGTCCATGCTCTGCGCGCGGCTGGTGCGCGGCGCGGCTTCGAGCGCAAACGAGGTCAGCTCGGCCGCCGCCCGACGCTGCAGCCCGGCGGCGTCAAAAGGATTCAACATGCCAACCACCACGCTACCAGGCCTGGCATAGGCCATTTCGCTGTCCAGCGGGCAGCGCACCTTGAGCACGATGTCGGCAGCGTAAGCGCCGGCCGCATCGGTAATCTCGACGCCGACTGCACTGTAGGCATCATCGGGAACACTGGCGGCGACGCCAGCACCCGACTGGACACGGACGGTGTGACCCTGGGCGATGAGTTTCTTCGCCGTTTCTGGCGTGATCGCGACGCGTGTTTCTGCAGCCGTCAGTTCGGCAGGTACCCCAATCAGCATGGGTGTCTCCTCAGTACTTTGGTTTTGATGGAAGGCCCCATAGGGGGCCGGACGAAATATTAAACTTTCGTAAAGCTTACATGAGTTTTTTGTAAATTCTTGTGAGGGCGATTGGTAGTTTTATTTTTTTGGCCGTCCCGAAGCAAACCGCCAAAAGCCATCACGCTTCACGCTCACGCACGCAGCAAGGCACGATATGGCACTTACCCTTGTGCAACTTGGACCTGCGCATCGAGGCGTCAGGTGTGACCGCGTACACGAGGTCGTCTATCCCGGCCCTCCCGGCCCAGTACTGGAGAAAGGCTTTGTGCGATCGATGGCGTCTTTCCTGATGCTGCACCAGAGACAAGGCGCCGGTGCCAATCGGCTGCGGGTCAATTTTCTCCGGCGAGCCGTTTTGAGCATGACATCCGCGTTTTCCTTCGACTGCAGCGCCGTGTGAGGCATGCCCAGGTTGGCCAGGAAGGAAGCCTCCGGCTAATTGAGCGTGATCCTCGCAGCTTGATCGTTGATTTTTGCCACCGACTGCATCAACCCGGGAATGGCCATGTCGCTACAGCGGGAGTGATTGAGGCTGGCGATCTTGAAGTAGGCGTTGTCTTTCTTTCACTGGCGCTCGAACATGAACTGCACGTCGTCGTGCATGCATGTTGCGCGTGGGATTGAATGCGCGTTTTTGTTCCACTTTGAGTTCTTGCGCAGGGCAAAGATGTAATCCTTGCCGTGGGGAAAGATACCGAACTTCCCGGCCAAACCCGGCAACACCGCGCAAACTGGCCATCGATAACGCGAAGAAAACACAGGGATGGGTGTTGCGACAGTTTTCACGGCGCTACGCCCGAATGCGGCCGGAAGAAATATCCGTATCAACCCGTTCAGGCGACCGCCTGAAGGCTAAAGTGCCTGACCAGGCCTGACTGCGGTGGCAACGATCTCTACCTTCCAGCCTGGATTGGCCAGTTCAAGTTTGAAGCAATCGCGAGCGGGTGGACTGCCTTTGTCGACCCACTGGTCCCAAGCGGAATTCAGGCCTGCATAATGCCGAAAATCACTCAGATAAATCGTCGTCGTCAGCAATCTTGACTTGTTGGTTCCGGCGCGCGCCAGCATCACGTCGAGTTTGCGAAGCACTTCAGTGGTTTGCGGTTCGATAGTGGCGTCCAGCGTGTCCGGCACTTGGCCAGATACAAACACCAACGCTCCGGTGGCGACCATGTCGCACATTCTTTCGTTGGCATCGAATCGCTCAATCGTCATAAAACTTTCCTTTATATACATTCAAGTTATTGCGCCCGCCAGACATGCGTCATGTCTGAACCTTCGGCCGGGAATGGCAGCGATGAGTTCGCGGGTATAGGCCTGCTCGGGCGCACCGCAAATGGCAGCGGCGGGTCCTTGCTCGACAATGCCGCCCGCACGCATCACAACGATGCGATCGCATAAGCCAGACGCCACTCGCAGGTCATGGGTGATGAACAGCATGGCCAGCCCAAGCTCTTGCCGGATTTCGCGCAGCAGCGCCAGTACCTGCGCCTGAACCGATACATCCAGGGCCGACACCGCCTCATCGGCAATCAGCAGCCTGGGTTGCATTGCCAGCGCTCGCGCAATACTGATGCGCTGTCGCTGGCCGCCCGAAAATTGATGCGGAAACCGGCTGAGGGAACCAGGAGCGAGGCCAACAATGCGAATTAGTTCAGCGGCGCGGGCATGGGCGACGTCACGCGCGACCCCGGTATTGATCGGTCCGGCGGCAATGATGTTGCCCACACGGTGCCTCGGATTAAGCGAGGCATAAGGGTCCTGAAACACCATCTGGATCTGCTGGCGCGTAACGCCGAGCTGGCGCCTGCTCAAGCCCACGGTAGACCTTCCGTCAAACATGATGGATCCACTGTCTGGCTGCAGCAGACCGACCACCACTTTGCCCAACGTGGACTTGCCGGAACCGGACTCACCCACGACACCGACAGTCTCGCCAGCATCGACATGAAGGCTGACGCGGTCCAGGGCAGTGGTCATGCGACCGCCGCGCCCAGCATACTTTTTGCACAGATCGCTGACCTGAAGCAACGGTGCGCGCTGCACGGGCACACTGTCGGTGTCGGGCCGATCCTTCAGCTCTGGCACCGCGGCAATCAGCTTGCGCGTGTAGGGATGCGCCGGAGAACGCAGCACATCACCCACGGGACCAGACTCTACACAGCAACCCTGCTGCATCACCAGCACCCGATCGGCAATGTCAGCCACGACACCAAAATCGTGGGTAATGAACAGAACGCCGATCCCACGCCTGGTTTGCAATTCTCGAATGAGCGTCAGGATTTGCGCTTGGGTTGTCACATCCAGCGCCGTTGTAGGCTCGTCGGCAATCAACAGCCTCGGCTCCAATGCTAGTGCCATCGCAATCATCACGCGCTGACGCTGCCCCCCGGACAGCTGAAAAGGATAAGCGGACACCACGCGGGCTGGGTCAGGCAGTTGCACGTCCGTCAGCAACTCAATGGACTTGTCCCGGCGCGCGACTGCGCCCATCGACAGGTGGGCGCCAAAGACCTCTCCAAGCTGCTGACCAATCGTCATGAGCGGATTCAGCGCCGTCATCGGCTCCTGAAAAATCATACCCACAGCCGCGCCGCGCAACTTGCGCAGTGCCGCTTCGGGCAAGGCGCTGATCTCGGTATCGCCCAAAAACACTTGGCCCGAGCAATGGCGCACCCCATGCGCCGGCAGAAGACCAATCAGGGAGTGCGCAATCATCGACTTGCCGGATCCCGACTCCCCCACCACGCACACCGTCTCCCCCGGGTAAATCTCAAACGACACGTTATTGACAACCAGGCGCTGCGGCGTCTGGCCCGTGATTTCAACCGATAGAGACTCGAGCCGGGCCACAGGCATGCCGCGCGCGTTCATGGTGCTTCCTCCACGGATTGCAGATGGGGGTTGAGCGCATCATTGAGTGCCTCCCCAATCAGATTGATCGCCAGAACGGTCAGCACGATTGCCAGGCCGGGAAACACACTCATCCACCACGCCATGCGCATCACCGTACGCGACGACCCGATGATGTAGCCCCAGCTCATCAGGTTGGGATCGCCCAGTCCGAGGAAGCTCAATGCCGACTCAAGGAGAATGGCGGTGGCCACCATCATGGAGCCTGCCACGACAATGGGCGACAAGGTATTGGGCAGGATCTCCTTGAAAATGATGGCGATATCTGATCGTCCCGTGAGCCAGGCCGCCTGTACATACTCACGCGAGCGCATGCTCATGAATTCCGCGCGAACAAGCCTGGCAATCGGCGGCCACGATACCACCGCGATAGCGCCAACGATGGCCTCGATCCTCGGATTAAAAATAGCCACCAGCACCACCGCCAGCACGAAGCTGGGGATCGTCTGAAAAAACTCGATGAAGCCGACCAGCAAGTGGTCAACCCAGCCGCCTACATAGCCCGCGACCGCGCCAAGCGTAATGCCGACGGCCAGCGCGGCCACAGTGGATACAACACCGATAAGGAGCGAGACATAGGCGCCGTGCGCAATGCCTGCTGCTACGTCGCGCCCCAGCATGTCGCTGCCCAGCAGCAAGCCCTCGGTCAACGGAGGCTCAAATGGAGCCCCCACGGTGTCCCATGGGCTGACGGGAAACAGCCAACGCGCGGTCAACGCCAGCCCGATGACCGCCAGCAGAATTGCCAGGCCCAGCAAGCCGCCCTTGGTCTGCGCATAACGGGTAAAAACACCTTTCATGACAGCTCAATCCTCGGGTCAACATAGGCATAGATGAAATCGGTTAGCAGATTGACGCCGACCACAATAACGGAGATCACAAAGAAGACCCCCAGCAAAACGCCGTAATCGCGCTGACTGACAGCTTCAAAAGCGAGCCGGCCGACCCCTGGCCAGGCAAAAATGGTCTCCACCACGATAGACCCACCGACCAGCCCACCCGCGTGAATCCCGGCATAGGTAATAATGGGCAAGAGCGCATTGCGAAGCACGTGGCTGACCAGCACCTGCCGCTCGGGCAGGCCCTTGGCACGCGCGGTCTTGACGAAATCGAGCCGACTTACCTCCAGCATTGAGGCTCGTGCCAGGCGCGCATAGATGGCCACATAAAAGAGCGACAGTGTGGCGACAGGCAAGATAGCGTGGCGGGCAACGTCAAGCACCGCTTGCAAGCCCGTCATGTCGGCACCAATGGAAGAATAGCCATAGGCGGGCAGCCAATTAAGTCCGACAGAAAAGACCAGCACCAGTAGCAGTCCCGACCAAAAAATGGGGGTTGCATAAAACAGAAGGGCTGCAGCAGAAATGGCAGTATCGGTCCAACTACCGACCCGCCGCGCCGACAGCACTCCGAGCAGAACCCCCAAAGACACAGACAACACAAAGGCAATTCCCGTCAGCAGCAACGTGGCCGGCAACCGCTCCAGGATCAGCGTTAACACGGGCTGCTGCTGACGATGCGAGTAGCCGAGGTCGAGGTGCACAAGGTGATTGGCATACACACCCAATTGGGTCGAAAGTGGCTGATCCAGGCCAAACTCCTTCCGCAGTTGCGCCAGGTAAATTTCATCGGACGCGCCAGACTGCCCCGCCATTACTTGGGCCGGATCGCCAGGCGCCATGCGCACAAGAAAAAAATTGACAACGGCGATTAAAGCGATCACCACTACCGCCTTGCCGCATCGGAGCGCCATTGAGCGTATTTTCACTAAAAATTTCTCCTGCCTGGATTTACCGCCAAGCTATTCAAGACAATAAATACTGCGATTAACAGTGCCCCGAGAGGACGCGCAAGAAGTCGCGCGCAAGACTTCCAAGTTCTTCGTGCAGATAGCCGCCTTCCTGCACGGCAACACAGGGCAAACCAAGTGCAGAGATAGCCTGCGCCATCGCCATGAAGCCCGCTGTGGATACACGGTGTGCCCCATGCGGGTCCTTTTCATGGGCATCGAATCCCAGCGATAGCACCAAGGCTTGCGGCGCATAGCTGCGCACGGCCGCCAAAGCGCTGGCCAGGGCACGCATGACCTCCGCATCTCCACTGCCCACCGGAAAAGGCAGATTAAGGTTGAAACCCAAGCCCTCACCTTCGCCGCATTCGGAAGGCGTTCCGGAGAAGAACGGATAGAACCCGTCGGGGTCTCCATGAATGGACGCGAAGAACACATCAGAACGGTCGTAAAAGATGTCCTGTGTGCCATTGCCGTGATGCACGTCCACATCAAGAATGGCCACCCGTTTGAATTGACGACGAAGCAGCTGGGCAGCGACGGCTGCATTGTTGAGATAACAAAAGCCACCGGCCTGGGAGCGCGTGGCATGGTGCCCTGGCGGGCGACACAAAGCATAGGCCGAGGCCGCCCCCCCCATTACCGCCAGCGCCGCATCGGCCGCGCAGCCAGCTGCGGCCAAAGCAGCCTGCCATGTGCCCGCAGCAATGGGGCAAGCCGCGTCCTGGGTGTAGAAGCCGGCCTGCCCGATAACGCTTTCTGGCCGGTGCCGAAATCGCCCTCCCGGATGCGTGTTGGCCACAATTTCAGCCCCGGCATCAGGCAGCCGCGCCCACGCCTGGTAAGCCGTTTCGAGGAATCGAACCAATCCTGTATCGTGCACCGCCAGTACGGCGTCAAGGCCCTGGTAGGTTGGGGCGACCAGCTCAAACCCCGCGCCACCCAACGCATGGGCGATGGCGTGTGCGCGAGCTGCGGTTTCTGGATTGGGAACAAGCTGACCCGCTTTCAGGAACATAAGCGGCTGATGCAGCGCATGGACATCGCTGTAAAAAACTTTCATGGCGCGTTCCGTAAGACTTTTAAAGAGTAAAGGCCGCTCACTTGGCGAGATAAACAGAATCGAAACTCTCGTTCACGCCGATTGCCGTGGTCACCAGGTTGCGAACGCGCTTGTTGTAAATCGTCGGGAAATTAATTTCGATCAGCCAGCCCAGAGGCACGTCTTCCACCAGAAGCTTTTGAACATCAGCGTAATAACGTTTGCGGTCTTCATCCTTCACAGCCGATGCGGCCTTGGTAAACAGCTCGTCAACATGCTCATTGCTGTAGCCAGAGGTGTTGGTGTAGGGAATGCCCTTTTTTATGTTGGATGACAGATAGGTGCGCGACACGCCCAGGGCGGGGTCGCCGTATTGGGTCAAATAGCTCACCAGCATCTCGAAATCCCAGTTCGCCAACCGCTGGGTCCAGCCTGCGGCATCGGTCGATTCGATCACCACGCGCAGTCCTACTTTACCCAGGGATTGCCGCACGTATTCGCTCAGGCGGTTCCAGGTCTCGCCGTAAGGAAGGCCGACCAGCTTGATGGTGGCACGCACGCCATCCTTGCCCTTTACCAGCCCCATGTCATCCAGCAGCGCTTCTGCCTTCTTCAGGTCGAGCGGGTAGGGTTTCACATCGGCGCTGTAAAAACGGGTGGCGCTTGACACCGGGCCTGTAGCCACTTTGGCGTGACCGAACCAGATTTTGTCGCGAATGAAAGTGCGATCCAGCGCATACATCACAGCCTGCCGAAAACGCTTGTCGTCCATGGGCTTGGAGCGGATGTTGAACTCAATCCACGCCAGCGGAGAGAGAAACTCGTAGCCCTTGTTCGTGACCTCGAATTGAGGCAAAGACTTAAAGCGATTGACGTCGAACAGCTCGATATCGCTGAAGCTGGAAACGTCCACTTTTCCGCTTTCAAGCGCCACGGCCCGCGAGGCCGAATCGGGAATGACCTGAAAATAGATGTCATCAAGATAGGGCAGACCGGGTTTCCAGTAGTTGTCGTTGCGAATCAGATGGATGTATGCGCCTTTCTTCCACTCTTTCAACTTGAACGGCCCGGTTCCAATGGGGGTCTGGTTAGCCGGGTTGGTTTTGAAGTCGGTACCTTCGTAAATATGACGCGGTACCATGGGCGCGCTGGATACTTCGAAAGACCCCAGGAACGGCGCAAACGGCTCCTTCAGTTTGAACACAACAGTAGCGGCGTCAGGCGCAGTGACCGATGCCAAATGGCTGAAATTGTTACGCGCGCGGGAATGCACTTCAGGCAGGAACTTGGACGTTGTGAAAACCACGTCCGCAGCGGTAAAAGGCTTGCCGTCATGCCACTTGACGCCTTCCTGAAGCTTGAACGTGTAGGTGAGGCCGTCCTCCGAAGACGTCCAGGATTTGGCAAGGCCAGGCTGAGGATTGAGGTTGCTGTCATAAGTCAGCAGGCCCTGGTAGATTTTCCCGCCGATCATCTGCACACCACTCAACTGGTTGAGCCCCAGCATCAGTGTAGGAGGCTCGGGGTTGACAATCATGTTGAGCGTGCCGCCTCGCTGCTGCGCAAACGCGGGAACCGCGCTTGCCGCGACCAGGGCCATGCACATCACACCTCGACCCAGAAAATTTATCATTCGCTTCATTACTTGTCTCCTGTTATTTCTAGTTTCCTGAACACCTAAAAAGCTTCACAACGGTAGAAGGCCTTGCTGCGGTAGCCGTTGATGACTTCGACATACCCGGTCATTTCAGCGGCAGCTGCCGTATCGCCCATGTCAGCAATAAATGGACGACCTGCGAGCGAAATTAACTTCGACGGAGTCGCCAGGACCGACACGCCCTTGCGTCCAACCCGGCGAACCATCTCCGCGCTGAATTGCTGGTTGCCACGGCCAAAGATATGCCCCTGCCCGCCAATACAAGTCACCAGAATGCGCGACGGCCTGTCCGCCGTGAGTTCGAGCAATGCTGCAGCCGTGGCGTCATGCAACACCAGCTTGCCGGCGATGTAGGCGTCAACGCTCAACAGGGATGCCTGCCCCTTGAGGGCCTGCTTGACAGCCCAGGTCGTCGAACCCGGACCTATCAAGTACATCTTATCCGGCTCCATCGCCTCCACAACGCTGGCCGCCATGGCCTGCGCCTGCACCGCATCGCCCGCCCCTGAACGAACCTTTTTGCCCTGGAGTAGCCTGGGATCCTCGGGGGACGCGACATAGCCGAACAGGCTGGGCTCAATGCGGCCGCAACGTAAATCACTTTCGTCAAGATCCATCACTTCGCACTGACGGACGCGGCGCGCATGGGAGCGTAGAAAGCGCACTGCCAACGTGCCAGCAGCAGCGGGTGTGGTGGCAAAAACCCCGGAATACATCTTCACTCCCGCAGGAATTCCCAGCACCGGGAAGGCATCGCCGACAGACTCGGCAACGTCGCGAGCCGTACCGTCACCGCCGGCGAACAAGATCAAATCCACCTGCATGAGCATCAATCGGCGAGCCAGCGCGGCGGTGTCTTCAGCCGATTCCTTTGCCGGTTTGCGATATACGATCTCGCAGCGCAAGCCCGCGGCACTGGCGGCGTCCGCCCCCAGCGAACCGGAGCCCGTGATGATGGTCAGCTCCGCGCCAAGTTCCCTTAACGCGCTCAACGCTTGAGTTGCACGCGTGACAGCCTGAGGCACCACGCCCAGCGCCAGCGCCTGTTCAGCCACGCCGTCACTGCCTCGCAACGCTGCAGGTCCGCCAACACCCGCGAGGGCATTGACAATCAGGCCAACACGCAGGCTCATGCGCCCTGCTTCGTCTCTTGGTCGAGAAGCTTGCGCTGGTAGCCGCGCCACGTCATGGCCCATCGTTTGGGATCATCGAGGACTGAACCATCAATAGCGTGCACCGGGCAGTTGTGCGGCGCCGAACGCACGATCTCGGGATCGGTGTAGGCCTCATGGGCGATGTGCCGCATGACATCTACGAACTCATCCAGATCCGCTTGCGAAAACGACTCGGTGGGCTCGACCGTGGCGGGCTCAGGCACCACGAACGGATGATGGCTGGTCCAGTAGTGCACACCAAAGTCGGCGGCCCGGATGCCAATTTGATCAGAGCGAATTCCGGTGTCGGCGTGAAGCTTTTCCCAGCTGTAACGAACTTGTTCGATACGCCGCTTACCTGGCGCATAGGGTGCGCTGAGTCCCGGAATTTTCAACAATTCATGCATCATGTAATTGTTGTTGAGAACAGCGATTTCAGACACTTCCCGCAACCCCTTGGCGCCCAGGTTCATCACCCAGGCATAGGCGCGCAACACAATGCTGGCAGCGCCCATGAACGCGGACAGTTTGCCGATTGAATCGGGCCCGGCATCTTCGACGCTGTAGCGACCTTCCCGGAGCATTATTTTGGGAGACGGTAAAAAGCGTTCCAGTGCCTGCGTGACGCACATGGCACCCACAGCAGGGCCCCCACAGGAATGAGGCGTCGCGAATGTCTTGTGCAAATTGAATTGACACATGTCAAACCCGGCTTCTCGTGCGCGGGTGATTCCCAACAGTCCGTTCGCATTGGCCTGATCGTAGATATTCAATCCCCCCGCGGCGCGAACCAGGTCTGTAAACTGGCGAATTTTCTTGTTGAAGATTCCGGTGTCTTCCGGATTGGTGATGATGAGGGCCGCGGTGCGAGGAGACAGGGCCGCACGCAAAGCCTCCAGATCAGGGAAGCCGTCGGCGTCCGGATATAGAGTAATGACCTTGTAGCCCAGCAAGCGGGCACAGGCTGCGTCCGACGGATGGGAAAAAATCGTCGTTATTACTTCGTCGCGAACGCCGTAGGTGCCGGCATCTTCCTGATAGGCCCGCAACACGGCGAAATTTCCATAAATCGCTTGCGAGCCGCTGCGCGCCTGCAGCGACACCGCATCCATGCCGGATACTTCCATCAGAAGCGCATGAACCTGATGGTACATGTGCAGCAGGCCTTGCACCGTGTCCACATCCTGCAGCGGATGCAGCTCGGACATCCGGGCATCCCGCGCCAGCTGCTCGTTGACTTTGGGGCTGTATTTAATGGTGCAGGTGCCTTGCCCTACATCCACGTTCAGGTCTGCTCCCAGCGTTTGCTGTGATAAGCGCAGGTAATGACGCAGAACGCGGTTTTGCGCTATCTCCGGCAGGCGCGGAGCCTCGATACGCAGCATTCCCGCAGGCAGGCCCGACAACGCCTCGCTGGTCGCAGCGGCGACTTCTGGCTCCAGTTCGGGAACCAGCACGCCGCGCTCGCCGCGCTGTGACAGCTCGAAAATGACCGGCTCGTCCCAGCGCGCCTGGTGATAGCGGCGCAGATTGGCGCGACCATTCGTGAATCGGGACAAGGATATGTTGTGCATGGCTTGATTCATTTCTCGAGGATGGTGGCAAGTGCTTCGCACAAGGTGGCGACGTCTTCCTGGCTATGCACTTCGGTAAAGCTGTACAGCGCGCACTGACCCAGTGCGGGAAAGGCAATGCTAAGGTCGTGACCGCCAAAAATGCCCTGTTCAAGCAGCGCGCGGTTGATCGTCTTGACCGATTTGCCGCTGGCATCGAAGTTCACCACGAACTCCTTGAAGTGCACCTGTTCGGCATGCGGTATGCGTATGCCCGGCACACTGGCCAGCTGCTGTTTGGCATAGGCGTTGCGGCAGATGATGGTGTGGGCCAGGTCTAGCATGCCCTGCGGGCCCATCAAGGCCATATACACCCCGGCGGTGATACCCCAAAGAGCGGCGGCGGTGCCGACAAACTCATTGCCATTTTCTCGCTTGTCAAACGATGTGCGGCTGTAAGCCACGTCACCGAAACCGTACTCGCCCGGCACTTTGGTGGGAGCAATACCGAACAGCCGCGAAGGGTATTGCATCACCAGGGCCTCGTTGTCATGCGTGCCGATAAAACCACCATGCCCGCCGCCATAGCTCATGTGCATCCCCAGCGACTGGATATCGCCGCACACAATATCCGCGCCGTAGGTTGATGGTGGCGCAATCACCCCCAGAGAAGTCGGGTCCACGCCGACCACCAGCAAGGCACCGCAGGCATGAACGGCCGCCGCGATGGCCGGTCCGTCCTGAATCACACCCAGATACGATGGGTTGTCAATGAAAAGGCAGGCGACTTCCTCGTTCAGCAGGCTCGCCAGTCGACCCATGTCCAGAGTGCCGGTGGCGAGGTCAAAGGGTGCGCGGCGGAACTCGAGGTCGCTGCGGCCATAGTTTTGCATGACCGAATACAGGTCGGGGCTCACATGTTCGGCCACCAGCACAACCCGGCGGCCGGTATGACGTCCAGCCATCCGCACGGCCGTGGCCGCGGCTTGATGGCCATCGAACGTCGGAATACTGACGACTTCCATCTCCAGCATCTCACCCATCATGCTGGCGTACTCAAACAGCGCCTGAAAACGGCCCGCGTCGTCGTAGGGCTCACCGGCATAGGCCGTAAGAAACTCGCTGCGACCGTTGACTTCATCGCACACGGCTGGCACGTGGTGCTGGTAGCAGCCGCCGCCAAGAAAGCTGAGCACCTGGTCACAGGAGGTGTTTTTTGCCAACAGCGACTGCACGTGGCGCTTGAGTCTGTGCTCGGAAAGCAACGGTTCGGGCAGGTTCAGCGGGCGCTGCATGCGCAATTCTGGAGGAATCTCGGCGTAAAGTTCGTCCATTGAACTTGCGCCTATCGCCGCAAGCATCCTTGCCTTGACCTCGGGAACCGAATTGGGTATGTATGGGTAAACGTGAATCGAATTTGTCATGCCTAAGGCTCATCCTTTTAAGACCATCACCCCTTTAAATACAGGGATAGGCAAAGTGTCTCGGGATAAGCAACGCACGACAAATGATCATTTTTTACGCGTGGGATAAGTTAATCTAATAGACTTATTGCCCATGGCCAACCTCCTGATCAATCTCAATACCCTACGCGCCTTCGAAGCCACCGCTCGCAAGAACAGCTTCACCCTTGCCGCTCAAGAACTTTGCGTGACACAGGCGGCGGTCAGTCATCAAGTTCGTCAGATTGAAGAAGTCCTGGGCGTCCGCCTGTTTGAGCGCGCTCACCGGCGCGTCACGCTCACCGATGCCGGTACCCGCGTTTACGGCACGATTTCCAACGCGTTTCGAGACATTGACAGCACACTTCGCGAAGTACGGGCGCAAGGCGAGGCCAAGATGACCCTCACGGTGCAGGTAACACCGTCGTTTGGTTCACGCTGGCTGGCGCGCCGCCTGCACTGGTTCTGGGCCGAGTACCCCGAGATTGACCTGCGCATTTATCACGCCTTGCCGCATGAGCAGTATGACGTGCGCCGCGTAGACCTGGCGATTAAATGGGGCCACAAGAGCTGGGGCTCCCTGCACTCGGAGGTCTTGTTTGAATGCCAGTTGCTACCCGTGTGCTCGCCCCGATACCTGCGCCCGGAACATCCGCTTCGCAAGCCGGAAGATCTGCTGCACTATGCCTTGCTGCACGAGGACAGCTATGAGGACTGGTCAGCCTGGTTTCGCGCCGCAGAGGTTTCACAGCCCGTTCCCATGCGCGGGCCCATCATCAACGACAGCAATACCCTCATTGAAGCCGCGCTCAACCTGCAAGGCATTGCACTGGGGCGGCTTCCGCTGATACGAGAGCAACTGCAGGAAGGCTTGCTGGTCAGTCCGTTTGACCTCGCCATCAAATGCGAAGGTGCTTATCACCTCGTCTACGACGAGAAAGTCTCGAACAGCGAAGTTTTCAAGAAATTTCGGAATTTTCTGATTGAGCAGGCGCGCGCAGGCCTTGTGACCGCGGAGTGAGCCGAGGTTTGCAGGCAAAGTCTCGCGCTCTGCGCCCAAGCATAAAAGCGGCCTGATGCCTCGCCGCGAAAACGACGCTACTTCGCTGTCGGCATTACAAACTCGGCACCCTTGCCGATGCTCTCGGGCCAGCGCTGCATGATCGATTTTTGTTTGGTGTAAAAACGCACGCCTTCTTCGCCATAAGCGTGCATGTCGCCAAAAAGGCTTTTCTTCCAGCCGCCAAAGCCGTGCCAGGCCATGGGAACCGGAATCGGCACGTTGATGCCGACCATGCCGACCTGGATGCGGCGGGAAAATTCGCGCGCCACATGGCCGTCTCGCGTGTAGCAGCTCACCCCATTGCCAAACTCATGGGCGTTGACCAGTTCGACGGCTTCGGCAAAATCCTTCACGCGCACACAGCCCAGCACCGGGCCGAAAATCTCTTCCTTGTAGATCCGCATATCGGGCGTGACATGATCAAACAGCGTGCCGCCCATCCAGAAGCCTTCTTCGTGGCCCTTGACGGTGTGGCCGCGCCCATCCACCAGCAGCGTTGCGCCTTCCTTCACGCCTTGCTCGATATAGCCAGTGATGCGCTGATGGGCTGCGGCCGTGACGATGGGTCCCATCTCGGCATCCAGCTCGATGCCATTTTTGATCACCAGCGTTTTGGCTCTGGCCTGCAGCATGGGAATGAGCCTGTCGGCCACGTCGCCCACCAGAACCGCCACCGAAATCGCCATGCAGCGCTCACCCGCCGAGCCGTAAGCGGCGCCGATCAGGCCATCAACGGCCTGCTCCAGGTCAGCGTCGGGCATGACCACCATATGATTCTTGGCCCCACCCAAAGCCTGCACGCGCTTGCCGTGATGCGCGCCGGTTTCGTAGATGTAGTTGGCTATCGGCGTCGAGCCGACAAAGGAAACGGCCTTCACATCCGGGTGCACCAGCAATGCATCAACCGCCTCCTTGTCGCCCTGCACCACGTTGAAAACGCCGTCAGGCAAACCGGCCTGCCTGAGCAACTCGGCCATGAACAGGCTGGCGCTCGGGTCAATCGGGCTAGGCTTCAAAACAAAGGTGTTGCCCGCAGCAATCGCCACCGGGAACATCCACATCGGCACCATCACCGGGAAGTTGAAGGGCGTAATGCCCGCCACGACGCCGAGCGGCTGACGCAGCGTCCAGTTGTCAAGGCCGGTACTCACCTGATCGGTAAAGTCCCCCTTGAGCAGTTGCGGAATGCCGCAGGCAAATTCCACGATGTCGATGCCGCGCGAGACCTCGCCCTGCGCGTCGGTAAACACCTTGCCATGTTCGGCGGTGATCAGGTGCGCCAGCTGGTCCTTGTTCTGGTTGAGCAACTCCAGAAACTTGAACATCACTCTGGCCCGGCGCAGCGGCGGCGTGTCAGCCCAGGCCGGAAAGGCGGCCTGCGCGGCGGCAACGGCCGCGGCCACGTCAGCCTCACTACCCAGCGCGACATGGCCTGTAACGGCGCCAGTGGCTGGGTTGAAGACTGGCTGGCTGCGACTGGCGTCGGGGACGCGGGCGCGTCCGTTCAGATGGTGGCCAATGGTGATTTGCGTGGCAACTTCGGCAGGCGATGAGAACATGGGAAATCCTTTGAAAAGTGAATCCGTGGAACACAGTCAGTCTAAAAGCCGCTAAGGGGTTTGATAAGACCCTGTTTACTGATTACATTGTTCATATTCCTGAACAATGAATGCCGATCATGTCATCTGACCAGTTGTCGCCGCTGGTGGCCGATCTCCACCTTTTGACGGTGCTGGCCGTCACCCGCAGCTTTACCGAGACCGCCCGCCGGCTGGGCCTGTCCAAGGCTTCGGCCAGCACACGCATCAGCGAGCTGGAGCGCACTGCCGGCGTCCTGCTGGTGCGCCGCACCACCCGTTCGGTCGGGCTGACCGAAGCGGGGCAGCAGCTCGTCAACGATATGCAGCCAGCCTTCAGGCGCATCAGCGATAGCTACACCGCCGCTCGCGACCTGGTTGGGACGCCGCGCGGCCTGATCCGCGTGACCGCACCAGTCGCGCTGGGGCGCCAGCACTTGGCGCCGTGTGTTGCTGCCTTTTTGTTGCGCTACCCCGACATTCACATTGAGCTGGAGCTGACCGACCGCTTTGTCAACTTGGCCAACGAGGGGTTTGACCTGGCGATCCGGCATACCAATGCTCCGCCCGAGACGCATGTCGCCTGGGTCCTGTGTGAAACCCGTTCCCGTCTGCTGGCCAGCGCGGACTACCTGGCGCGGCGCGGCGTGCCGGCGCACCCGGCAGAGCTGGCGGTGCACGACTGCCTGCTTTACCTGCGTGACAGCCACGCCGGCAGCTGGACCTTTGTGCGCCCGGCGGGGCAGCGGGGAAAACGCCAATCCACGCCTGCAGTTCTGGAGCGGGTCGGCGTGAATGTCGCCGGCTCTCTCAAGGCCAATAACAGCGAAGTGCTGCGCGACGCCCTGCTGGCCGGCCTCGGCATCGGGCTGCTGCCTGACTTCAGCATGCCATCGCGCGTCATGGGCAACGACAGCACGCCACTCGTCCCGGTTTTACCCGACTGGCAGGTGCAGGGATTTTTTGGTGAGCGCATTTATGCCCTGCGCCCGTGGTCAGCGCAGGTGCCCAAGGCGATTGGCTGCTTCGTGGACCACTTGCGCGAGAGCTTTGCCGGCGGATTTCCCCGTCCGCATGCCGGTCCGCCAGCGGCTGGAGCCGCCGTCATCAAGAGCACGGATAATCTCGCCCATGAATAATCGATGGAAACCCAACGTCACGGTCGCTGCGGTCATTGAACGGGACTTTGACGGCGTCCGGAAATTTCTGCTGGTCGAGGAAGAAACCCGTGATGGCCTGAAGCTCAACAACCCGGCCGGCCACCTGGACCCGGGCGAAAGTCCGGCGCAGGGCTGCACGCGGGAGACGCTGGAGGAAACCGCCTTTCATTTCACGCCGACGGCCCTCGTGGGGATCTATTTTTCGCGGTTTGAGCGGGCGCAGGCCGGGCAGGCCGAGTCGCTGGACATCACCTACCTGCGCTTCGCGTTTTCCGGCGAACTTGGCGAACACGTGGCGGGCCAGCCGCTCGACGAAGGCATTGTGCGCAGCGTATGGCTGAGCGCCGACGAAATCAGGGCTTGCGCCGACATGCACCGCAGCCCGCTGCTGCTGACCTGCATTGAAGACTATCTGGCCGGCAGCCGCTACCCGCTTGAGCTGATCACAACCGACACCTCCGTTTTGCTATTAAATAAATAGCTACTTGTGCCGATAAAACCTGGACCGCAAGCATTTTTTGTCAACAATCCGGACTGGCAGGCCAGCGGCAGCCCCGCTAGCCGGCTTCAGCGCCTGCCCCTGAGCGCCGCACGCAGGTCTTTCAATGGTCTGCATCGGCTCAGGTTCCCACCCGGCAAGCCACAGGCCGATGAAGCGCATCATTCCACTGCTACCGTGAATTGATGCAAGCAATACACCAATGCCTTGAAAAGATGTAACTCACACCGTATCCATGCGTCAACAGCAGGCCGGTCCGTGAATGCGGCCAGCCGTCGCCCGAAAACTGCCGCGTTCCGCCACGGCCACGCTGGCTTCAAGCTGCAGCAGGTCAAAATTGGGACGCACCATGAAACAATTCAACCGGAGACAAGCATAAAGTTCGAACACACCGCCCCGGTCGTCGCTGCAGAAACCATCGGCCGCCCACCTTTGCGCCGAGACAAGTACGCCGTCATGGCGCAGGCCTGGCCTGAAAACGCCCTCACCGCCGTCGTGCCTAACGCCCCGGGCGGGGCCAACGGCACGATTGCGAACGAATCCGTGGCGCACGGCGCGCCCGATGGCGACGGGTGGTGGCAACAAAAATCAAGGCCGAATGACCGACACCCACCCCTTGACCGGAGCAAATTACCATGAACCTGCAAGACTGGATTGGCCGCAGCGAAACGGCCGAAGACATCGCCACTGCCACGCCCTACGCCGCACTGTCCGCCACACTCGATCAGCCGGACATACAGCGTCCGCCACCTGGCGCGCCCTTGCCCAGGCTGTGGCACTGGCTGTATTTTTTACCCATTTATGCACAATCCGACATCGGCGCGGACGGCCATGCCAAACGCGGCGGTTTCATGCCGCCGGTGTCATTGCCACGCCGCATGTGGGCGGGCAGTGATTTTGCATTCGACGAGCCACTGCTGATTGGTGACCACCTGCGGCGAACGTCGACAATTGCCGACGTGAAGGAGAAGTCGGGGCGCACCGGCAGCCTGATTTTTGTCAGGGTGCGCCATGAAATCCGTCGCAACGGCGCCCAGGCTATCGCACTGACCGAGCACCACAACATCGTCTACCGCGCCGCGGCTGCACCGGATGACGTGGTGCCGGCGCCGCAGGCCGCACCCGCCGAATGGGCGTGGGAACGCCGCATCGTGCTCGACGACGTGCTGCTGTTTCGTTATTCGGCACTGACCTTTAACGGCCACCGCATCCACTACGACCGCCAATATGTGACCGAGGTGGAAGGCTACCCGGGACTCGTCGTGCACGGCCCTCTGATCGCCACGCTGCTGATGGACCTGTTGCGCCGCCAGCAGCCTGAGGCGAAAGTAGCGCGCTTCGAGTTCAAGGCGGTGCGGCCGACGTTTGACATCACGCCGTTTTCAGTCCACGGCCAGCCGTCGGCTGATGGAAAGACCGTGCGCCTGTGGGGCCGCGACCATGAGGGCTGGCTGACCATGGATGCCGTGGCAACGCTTTCTTGACTCCCGGAAAAGCATCTCCATCGTCACGCTGAAACACCCGATTGCTGCCCACCTTTCGACCCGCCAGTTGGCTGGCATGGGCACAGAAGGCGCGGCTCGAGCATGACAGCAAGCGAAGCAGTGACTTCCCTTTTTTTCCTCGTAACCGCCCCGAAAATTTTGCCAGGGCGCTGGGCTTGGGCAGAGGCCGCATCATCATTGATCTACAAGATGCTGCAGCACCCGCCGGGAGGGCCGTTGCACTTGCCGTCATCACGAAATTGTCAGCGAACGCCGGCAAGGAGCGCCGCACAATCTGCCTCTGTATCAACGACACCGCGATGGCGTGGCATGGCGAAGACATCGGTTGGTGCAGTTTTGGCGCAAAAATGGGCATTTACCTTTCAAGTTGCGGCGATACGACGCGCTGCCATTTCTCCCAGCGACCAGGAACCGCCCTGGGCGCGGCGCGTTCTGCCTTTTTGGGGGGTGACTCCCCCGGTGGCGCGATACAGGTGGGCGGCGAGACGGCAGGCCGTTCGGTCGTCCCGAAAGCCGGACGCATCGCAGCCCTTCGGCAATCAGGCGAACCGATAAATTTCATCCAGAAACAACCCAGGGAAGAAGCTTCATGTCCGCAACCATCATTGATTCCAGAATATTCGGCGACATGTTCAGTGACGCCAAAATGCGCCACGTCTGGTCCGACGAAAACCGCACCGCCAAATACCTCGATATCGAGCGCGCGCTGGCCAAGGTGCAGGGCGAGCTGGGCCTGATCCCGCAAGAAGCGGCTGACGAAATTGTCAAGCATTGCAACATCGAGCAGATCGACTGGATCGCGCTCAAGGTCAAAACCGAACAGATCGGCTATCCCATCATTGCCGTGATCAACCAGATCAACGCGCAGTGCAAGGACCATCTCGGCGAATACTGCCACTGGGGCGCAACCACGCAGGACATCACCGACACGGCCGCCGTTCTGCAAATCCGGGAAGGTCTGGCGCTGGTGGAAGAAGACCTGAAGGACATTTCCGCCTCCCTGGCAAAGCTGGCCCGCGAGCACCGTAACACGCCCATCATCGGTCGCAGCAACCTGCAGCAGGCCACGCCGATCACCTTCGGCTACAAGATGGCCAGCATTCTCGCCGGCATCGAACGCCACCGCGAACGGCTCGATCAGCTAAAAGCCCGCGTGCTGGTCGGCGAATTCGGTGGTGCGTCGGGAACGCTGTCGTCCCTGGAGACTGGCGCCATGGCAACGCAGGCCGGGCTGATGAAAGAGCTGGGTCTCGGCCAGCCGCTGATTTCGTGGCACACAGTGCGCGACAACTTTGCAGAAGTCGGTGCGTTTTTGGGGCTGGTCGGCGGCTCGCTCGGCAAGATCGCGATGGACGTGAAGCTGCTGATGCAAACCGAAGTCGCCGAGGTGTTTGAACCTTTTGCGCCCGGACGCGGTTCATCGTCCACCATGCCACAAAAGCGCAACCCGGTTTCCTGTCTGTACATCCACGCCAACATTTCGGTGGTGCGCCAATTGGCTGCCTCGCTGATGGACGCCATGGTGGCTGACCACGAACGCTCCACCGGCCCGTGGGAAATCGAATGGGTTGCCATGCCGGAAATTTTCTGCCTGATGTCTGGCGCGCTCAAGCAGACTAGATTCATCCTCAGCGGACTGCAAGTCGATGCGGCGCAGATGCGTCGCAACATCGACATGACGCACGGCCTGGTGATGTCCGAGGCCGTGATGATGGGCCTGGGCCCCTACATGGGCCGCGCATATGCGCACGATTTGGTTTATGACATCTGCCGGGATGCGCTGAAGCAGAAGCGTCCACTGATTGATCTGCTGGTCGAGCATCCCGAAATCAACAAACACGTCACGCGCGAGCAACTGGCTTCTTTTTGTGACCCCTTGAACAACCTCGGGCAGGCCGGCGTGATGGTGGACCGGGTGCTGGCCAGCCTGAAGCACTAATGGGCCGACAGACAGACGGCGATGCATTGCTCCTGGACGCCAGCGCTTGGCGGGCCGAAGATTTCAATCAGCCGAAATCTTCCGTTCCCGAACGATGCGTCCCCATGTCAAGGATTCACTGGCCATAAAGCGGGCCAGTTCGTCGCGTGTGCCGGGCATGGGAACCAGGCCGTGCTTGTTCAGCTGTTCGCGTACCTCGGGCGTATTCAGCACCTTGACCAGCTCCAGGTTCCAGCGCTCCAGCAATGGCCTGGGCGTTTTGCTGGAGGCCACAAAGGCATACCAGTTGGTCGCATTGAAGCCCGGGTAGCCTGACTCGGCAATGGTCGGCACATTGGGCATGAAGGCGGGCCGGGTCAAGCCGGTAGTGGCCAGCGCGATCAGCTTGCCCGACTCGATGTGCGGGCCGGCTGTTGCCGGGGTCGAATAGTAGGAAGCCACCCGGCCGCCCAGCAAGTCCTGCAGCGCGGGCGCGCCGCCCTTGTAGGGAATATGCACCGTCTCTATCCCGGCCCGGTCATTGAACAGTTCACCAGCCAGGTGCGAGGCAGACCCGGCGCCGGTGGACGCGAAGTCGAGGCTCCCGGGCTTCTTTTTGGCCAGCGCAACATACTCGGCCAGCGTCTTGACGCCAACACCGCTGTGCACGACCAGCACATTCGGAAAGTTAACGCCCATGGTGATGGGCGCCAGGTCGCGCACCGGGTCGTAGCCCAGCTTCATCATGTGCGGCGCAATCGTCAGCGGGCCGACCGAGCCAAACAACAGCGTCGCGCCATCGCCCGCAGCGTTGACGACGAACTGGTGGGCAATGTTGCCGCCGGCGCCGGGCTTGTTGTCAACCAGCACGGTCTGGCCAATGTTTTCACCCAGCTTTTTGGCGATCAGGCGGGCCGCTGTGTCAGCCGCGCCTCCGGCGGCAAAGCCCACCACCAGGCTGACCGGCTTCTTGGGCGGAAAGTCTTGCGCATGGCCTGGCGCGGTGAAGGCGGGCAGCAAGACCAGCGCGGTGCAAGCCTGAAGCAGTTGGCGTTTTTTCATGGTTTCCCCTTTTTATTGTCGGCAAATCAATCGGCACCCAGCCCCACAGGATTGGGCTGGCGTTTTTCCACCGCATGGCGCAGTAAGGAGGCGGTGCGGAAAATACCGTGGGCAAACTTGCCGGGAGGCAGCGTGGCGAACAGCGCCATCACCACACCCAGATGCATCGCCAGCAGCGCGGGCAAGGCCTCGCTGCCGCGCGCGAGCCACAGCGCCAGGCCAGTCAGGCTGGTGAAAAACAGCAGCGCAATAAAGCCCAAGTCCATGGGTTTTTGGGCGCGCACGCCTTGCTGTGGGTCGCGCCGCAGGTTCAATCTGAACAACGCCGCAGTGCCCAGCAATAGGCTCACACCACCGACTGCGCCCAGCAGCTTGGGCAGGCTCGGCAAATCGTAGGGCGCTGTCCAGCCCAACGCGTAGTGGTAAACGGTTGCCAAACTGGTCGCGGCAAAGCACAGCATGAAGCCGTAAAAGGTGAGGTGGTGAGCGCGCTGGCGTGACAAGCTGTAGGCGTCGCCTTCGTTGTTGCAGCCTTCGCCATGCCCGCCGCCCAAGTATTTGAGCCGCAGTACGTCATGCGTTGCCTCGGCGGCGGCGGACCGGCTCACAGGCTGGTTTGACGTGGCCGGCGTGACATCGCGCCAGAACCGCCGAACGCCCAGACTCAAGGCCAACACCGCCCAGAGAAACACCGGCGCAAACATGGCGACCAGCAGGTTGTGCGGAAACAGGTTGTAGAAGTTACCCTGCAGATCGCCGCCCCACAGCGTGCCGTTGAGCGCCAGCGCCAGCAACAAAAATATCGCCAGCCCGGCAGCCAGAGCCAGGGTCAAGGTCAAGCCGTTTCGCTGGTAAAGCTTGCCCAAAGCGGCAGGCCAGGCGTAGTCCACATAGGTCTGCACTCGCACCAGCGCCATGGCTTGAGGCACATTGACGGCAAACTCGTGCGGCGGCGCGTACTGGCAGGCATGCAGGCAGGCACCGCAGTTATGGCACAGATTGGCCAGGTAGTGAATGTCTGCCTTGCCGAACTCAAGCCGCCGCGTCATGGCCGGAAACACCGCACAAAAACCTTCGCAGTAACGGCAGGCGTTGCAGATCTGCATCTGGCGCGCCACTTCGGCCTCGGGTGCGCTTAAAGCACTCAAGGCCAGACCCGCCACCACATCACCATTGGCCAATGCCACCGCATCGCGGGTTAAGGCCTCAAGCTGCTGCATGAATTGCTCCTGATTCAATAGCTGCCTGGGCAGATTGCGCACCGGCTATGCGGCCAAAAGCTGTACCAATCGACATTCCGACACCGGCCGTGTAGCCCTTGCCCAGTACGTTACCGGCCATCATTTCGCCGGCCACAAACATGTTATGGCTCGGCACACCGCCAAAAAACACGGCTGTCGTTGCATCGGTTTTCAGGCTCAGATAAGTGAAGGTCACGCCGGGTTTGAGGGCGTAGCCGTAAAACGGTCCCTTGTCCACCGGCCGCGCCCAATGCGTCTTGGCAGGCACCAGCTGGTCGGTGTGGCAGTCGTCAAGCACTGTGTGGTCGAAGCTTCCGACGCGGCAGGCGGCGTTGTAATTGTTCAGGGTCTGCATGAATGAGCACTCATCGAGTCCAAGCTTTTGCGCCAGCTCGGGCAGCGAATCAGCCCGGGTGCCGGGAAACACCGGCGGCATGAAGCGGCCTGCGGCCTTGGCGTCAATGATCGAATAAGCCACTTGCCCCGGCTGCTGCGCCACCAGCCGGCCCCAGATGGCATAGCGCTTGGGCCAAAAGTCTTCGCCCTCGTCGTAAAAACGCTGGCCTTCGCGGTTGACCACCACGCCGAGCGAGACGCAGTCAATGCGCGTGCAGATGCCGCCGTCATACAGCGGTGCGCGTGCATCAATCGCTACCATGTGCGCCTGGGTCGGGTCGCCAATCGTGTCTGCGCCGGCGTCAAGCAAATGTTTGAGCACCACGCCCCGGTTGAAACGGGTGCCGCGAATCGCAAAATTATCGGACGGCCATTCACCGCGCTCGTTTTGCCCCCAGGCTTCGCGCAGCCATTCGCGGTTGGACTCGAAGCCGCCAGCCGCCAGCACGCAGGCTTTGGCGGTGATGCGCTTAGCGCCCACCCAGGCTGCCACAAAGCGGCCATCTTCCAGCTCCAGCCGGTCCACCGGGCTGTCGTAGCGAATCTTGACGCCGAGCTTTTCTGCGCTGCGGTAATACGCGTTGACCAGCGCTTTGCCGCCGCCCATGAAAAAGGCATTGGTGCGGCTCAGGTGCAAGGTGCCTGACAGCGAGGGCTGAAAATGCACGCCATGCTGGCGCATCCAGTCGCGGCAGTCGCTGGAGGCGCGAATCGTCAGCCGCGCCAGCGCTTCGTTGGTCTGCCCGCCTGTGACCTTGAGCAGGTCTTGCCAGAACTCTTCTTCCGAGTAAGCGCCCGTCAACACATCCTGCGGTGCATCGTGCATGCAGCGCAGGTTGCGCGTGTGGCCCGAGTTGCCGCCGCGCCATTCGCGCGGTGCGGCTTCCAGCAGCAACACGCTCGCGCCCGCCTCGCGCGCCGTCAAGGCCGCGCACAAGGCTGCATTGCCGCCTCCGATCACCAGCACATCCACCGTCACAGTCGCCTCTTTTTTGGTCAGAATGGGCACACTTTAGGCCGCTGCGCTTCAAAGCGTAAGGCCCGCGAAGCGATGGGGCCATCACGAATCGTGATGGATCAGCCGGGCCCCCGCCCACTGGCCTGACCGCACCAGCGTGCGCGCACAGTCGGCCAGCACCACGCGCGTGGCCAGTGCGGCAGGTGACAACTCATCGTCTGACAGGCTGCACAGCGCATTGGTTCGGCGCACCTGCGCGTCGGCGATCTCTGACCACCGCAAAGCCAGCTCGGCATTGCTGATGCGGCCTAGCGCCGCCCAGGGCTGAACCGTGCTGCCCAGGCCGGAACGCACCATGTCCATCAGCATGGCCAACGAATCAATCTCGGCTACCAGATCGGGTTTGAACCCGGCCCGGGCGAACGCGGCATCTAGCGTGCTGCGCAGGCCATGCGAGCCGGTAGGCAAAATCAGCGGCACCCCGTTGAGGTGCGCCATGCGGGTTGTCCCTGCTCGTTGCGGCGTGCCGACTTCTCCCGGCTGACGCGGGCCGATCAGGAACAGCTTTTCTTCCAGCAACGGCATCACGCTCCAGCGCCTGGCCACGCCGGTGTCGAACAGCACCGCCAGATCGAGCTGACGGGAGTTCAACATGGCGGTCACATGACCCGACATGCTCTCGACCATGTGCAGGCGCACGTCGGGGTAGCGCTCGCGCATGGCACGCATCAGCGGCAGGCCCAGCACCGAGGCGGTGGTGGACGCCAGCCCGACGCTCACAGTGCCAGTCAGGCGCGACTGCTGGGCCGCGCGTGCGGCCTGCTCGGTGTGGCGCAAGGCCAGCTGGGCCTCTCGAAAAAACGCCAGCCCGGCCTCGGTCGGCACCACGCCCTTGCTGCTTCTCTGCAGCAGGCGGGTTGCCAGTTCCCCTTCAAGCCGGCTGATCTGCTGGCTCAGGGTTGACTGCACAACGTCGAGCACCAGCGCGGCGCGGCTCATGCTGCCCTGCTCGACCACAGCGACAAAATACCGAAGCTGGCGCAATTCCATCATGGCGCTTTCAAATACCGGGGTCGACTGGGGAATAAGGCATGGCGGGGATAATCGCACACCTATGGACAAGCGACACAGCAGGCAACGGATCGTGGTGGGACTGAGCGGCGGAGTCGACTCCGCCGTCACGGCTTATCTTCTCAGACAGCAAGGCCACGAGGTCATCGGCATCTTCATGAAAAACTGGGAGGGCGATGACGACAGCGAATTCTGCTCCTCCAACATCGACTTTGTGGACGCGGCCGCCGTCGCCGACGTAATTGGCATCGAAATCGAGCATGTCAACTTTGCCGCCGATTACAAGGACCGGGTGTTCGCCGAATTCCTGCGGGAGTACCAGGCCGGCCGCACGCCCAACCCCGACATCCTGTGCAATGCCGAGATCAAGTTCAAGGCCTTCCTGGACCATGCCATGCGGCTGGGCGCCGAGAAAATCGCCACGGGACACTATGCCCGCGTGCGGCATAACGAAGCCGCCGGCCTGCACGAGCTGCTCAAAGGCCTGGACCCGGCCAAGGACCAGAGCTACTTTTTGCACCGGCTGAACCAGGCGCAGCTGTCCAAAACGTTGTTCCCGCTGGGCGAGCTGCGCAAGACCGAGGTGCGGCGCATGGCCGAGGAGATCGGCCTGCCGAACGCCAGGAAAAAAGACTCGACCGGCATCTGCTTCATCGGCGAGCGGCCGTTTCGCGAATTTTTGAACCGCTACATCGCCAAGGCGCCCGGCCCCATCAAAAACGACAGGGGCCGCATTCTGGGCGAGCATGTCGGCCTCAGTTTTTACACGCTGGGCCAGCGCTCGGGTCTGGGCATTGGCGGCGTGAAAGCCAGAGGCGCGGAGCTGAAAGCCGCACAGGAACGCGGCCAGCGCGGCGTGGGCGAGCACGCACCGTGGTTTGTCGCGCGCAAGGATCTGGACAGCAACACCTTGTGGGTGGTGCAGGGCCATGACCATGCCTGGCTGCAGTCAACCAAACTGATCGCGCAGGACTGCAGTTGGGTGGCCGGGGCTGCGCCCGAGCCGGGTGCCATGGCCGCCAAAACCCGCTACCGGCAACTCGACGCTGCCTGCGAACTGCGGCAAGCGAGCGCTGGCGGCTGCGAGCTGGCTTTTTCAGAGCCTCAATGGGCGGTCACGCCGGGCCAGTCGGCAGTGCTTTACCAGGGCGATGTCTGCCTGGGCGGCGGCGTGATTGCCAGCAGCAATGTGCAAAACCAGCCCACCGGCAGGCTGCTGGCGGCCTGAGTTCGCCCGTTTTTGCATTTTCATGACCAAATCGGGCTCTGGTCCAATGAATATCGGCATTGTTTGCTATTATTTATATAGCAAGCAATACGTTTTGCTACCTCATAGCGCCGATTCGATATAGGTGTAGAGGTAATTGGAGCCACCGTTGACGTTGCCCAGCAGGCGGGAAGCGCCAAAAATTCCGGAGCGGTGCGACACACCGAAGCCGATATAGGTGTCTTTTAAAGCGCGTGAGCCGATCAGGTCGCCCAGGCTCAGGTCCAGCGTCGGATCCAGGTATTGCAGCAGGCGAGAAGTCGGCTTGCCGTTGGCTGCCTGGCTACTCGCCTCAACGTAGGGCGAACGCTGGGCAGCCGAAACGCCAGCGCCCAGGCCCAGCCGCGTTTTGACCCGGTCGCTCCACGGGAAACCGGAATAAAAAGCCTTCATGAACAGGTCAAGTTGGACGCCGTTGCGCTGCAGTCCACGTTCGTGATGGTGCGTAAGCCCCACATAGCCGACAAAATCCAGCGGCCAGCCATTCACATTTTCAAGAAAGGTTTTACCCACCTGAACACCGGCAATGCTGGTGGCGTTGACGCTGGCAGTCGAAAGGCATTGCGCGGTGACAATCTTCAGCAGGTGGCAGCCGTCATCGGTGGCCTTGCCATAAAGCAGTTTGAACCAGGTCGGCGAGCCTTCCTTGGCCCATTCCGGCTCATGGCCGCCAAAATCGTAGGCCGCGCCGACGTAGACGCCGGGCAGGACGCGCTTTTGCACGATCGGGCTGTCCTTGATTTTGCCATCCAGCACCGTGGCGGACAGGCCGGCCAGCAGGCGCCAGCGTTGCGACAGGTCGTAGGAACCATACAAGCCCAGCGTGGTGTTGATGCCTGCGCCAGGCGCGTAGGCCGGACGGCCTGCCGCGGCTTCGCTACCGCGCACACCGTAGTAATAATTGTTGAGCCTGGCATCGCGCAGCGCCACGCTCAGGCTGGGGCTCAACCGCCACGGGCCGGAGCGCCAGTCGTAGCTGTAGCCCAGACGCAATTCATTGCCCTTGGAGGTATTGCCGGCGTCGTGCAGGAATTCGGCCTGCACGTTGCCCCAGGGCTGGCGATAACGCCACGAGAGGCCCAGGTCAATGCCGGAATCGCGCATCGCCATACCGGTCAGACTGGCGGGCAGGCGATCCGAGGGAAAACCCTCGATCCGCTGCGCCACGAACAGGTCCAGCCGCTGATCGCCGCCGTTGAGCAGCTTCACACCCGCCCGGTTAGCATCGAGAAAAACCTGTTCGCCCTCAAAAAGATAGAGCGGCAAGACGTCGTGGCGCGAGCCGCCCTCCCGGTAGGGCGACGGCCCGACGCGGGCGACAGCGCCCAACCCCGCGCTCCCCGGCTCCGAGAGTGGCGTAAAGGGCTCGGCGTTGCCGTCCGCGCGCGCTGGCACAGAGGCAGACAGGCCAGCGGCCAACAGTACGGTGCCGGCAAAAGAGGAAAAAACCCGGGAGCCGGAGAGAGAAAATTTTTTCATGGTGGCGCTTTTCTTCTTTCAGTGACCTGGGAGCCAACAACCGACTGGCCTTGCATTTTTTCACCCAAATACGGCTCACATCCAGGTATTACGGGCTTTATTTGCTACAAAACACATAGCGCATCGACATTAAAAAACCCGCCTCGGGCGGGTTTTCGGCAAATTTTTGCCACGCCGGACCGCATTGTCAAAAAGGAATGTCGTCGTCCATGTCATCAAAACCGCTGGCCGCCTTGGACGCTGCGGGTGCCTGTTGCGGCGCTGCGGCAGGCGCTCGGGCTGGCGGCGCACGGCGTGGCGCTTCGTAGCCGCCACCCTCGTCGCCACCGGGGCCGCCCATGCCTTGTCGGCTGCCCAGCATCTGCATCTGGTCGGCGCGGATTTCAGTCGTGTATTTTTCGACGCCGCTCTGATCGGTCCACTTGCGGGTGCGCAGGCTGCCTTCGACGTAAACCTGCGAGCCCTTGCGCAGGTACTGGCCGACGATCTCGGCCAACCGGCCGTTGAACACCACCCGGTGCCATTCGGTCGCCTCTTTCATCTCGCCGGACTGCTTGTCCTTCCACTTGTCGGTAGTGGCGATGGTGATGTTGGCGACCTGGTCGCCACTGGGAAAGCTGCGCATTTCGGGATCTTTGCCCAAGTTGCCGATGATGATGACTTTGTTGACGGATGCCATGACATGTTCTCCTGAAGCGGGTCTCCGGGGCCCAATCCCCCAAAAGCGGATCCACAGAGTTTAACTGGCTGGCCGGCCCAGCGGGTCAGCGCCCGAAACAGCCGCCAGCGCGCCACGCCCCGGCGCACTCATCGGCCAGGCGACCAACAGCCACAGCAGCATCAGGCCGCCGCAGACGAGAAAAAGGCCTTTCGGTCCGTGGTCCTTGATGATCCAGCCGCCGATTGCCCCACCGGCAAAATACCCGAGCGACTGCAAGGTGTTGTAAACCCCCAGCGCCGCGCCCCGCGCATGGGGCGGCGCCACGCGCGAGGCCAGGCTCGGCTGGCTCGCTTCGAGCACATTGAAACCACAAAAAAACAGCACCAGCAGCGCGCCCAGCCAGCCCAGACTGGGCGCCGCCGAGAAGACTGACGACACGGTCCACAGCAGGCCA
>NZ_JABBPF010000054.1 GCF_012927415.1 Polaromonas sp.
CAGCGAAGCCGAGGCGCGCTCCGAGGCGGAGGATCTCAAGGCGCAAGGCCTTGAGATCAGTGTTTACGGCGTTCCCGCCTACTCCACGCTGGGCTGGATGAACTGGGCCGGTGGCGACCCCCTGCTCAACACCTTCATTGCCTACACCGACGGCGAACTGGCGCGCCTGGTGTTTCACGAACTTGCGCACCAGGTGACTTACGCCGAGGGCGACACCATGTTCAACGAGTCATTTGCCACCGCCGTCGAGCGCCTGGGCGTGCAGCGCTGGCTGGCCAGCCAGGCCCGCGATGAAGCCCGCAAGGCCTACGAGGTATTTGACGGCAGGCGCCAGCAGTTCCGCGCGCTGACGCAGGCGACGCGCCATGCGCTGACCGACATCTACAAGAAGAAAAGGCCTGCGGTCCAGCAGATACCGTTGCAGTCTGCTCTTAAAAATATAGCAATGCAGCGCTTTCGCGATGACTACGCGCAACTCCGGGCGTCCTGGGGCGGTTACGCCGCCTACGACCCGTGGGTGGCGCGCGCCAATAATGCGGCCTTTGGCGCGCAAGCGGCTTACGACGAACTGGTGCCGGGCTTTGAGGCGCTGTTCGAGCACGAAGGCCGGGACTGGCCGAGGTTTTATGATGCAGTGAAGCGTCTTGCCAGCCAGTCCAAAGCCGAGCGGCACAAAGCCTTGACCCCCGGGCATGGCGAAAAACAACAAGGAGAGGCCAATGGCTGACATTCACATCGAGCGCGAACATGCCCTGGGCCTGACTGAAGCACGCAAGATTGCCTTCAAATGGGCCGAGCAGGCCGAAGAGGAGTTCGGCATGGAATGCGCTTATGAAGAAGGCAAGAGCGCTGACATGGTCAGCTTTAATCGCTCGGGGGTCCACGGCACTCTCGCGGTGACAAAAGACCGTTTCGAGCTCGATGCCAGACTGGGCTTTTTGCTCGGCGCCTTCAAGGACCGGATTGAAGGCGAGATCATCAAGAACCTGGATGCGCTGATCGCTGAAAAACCCGCTGCCAAAAGAAAACCGTTGCCGAAAAAGCTGAACCCTGAGCCTTGACTGCAGCAAACCGACCGCTCAAACTGCGCATGCGAGCCGCTTTGACGCGGTCTGCCACCTGTGGCTTCAGGACCGGGGATTGCCGTGTTGCCGATCATGCGGGCGATGAAGCTGAACTGGCGACCGCCGGCCGACCCCCGAGGCCGGCGCCGCCTGCTGGCGGAGCGCCAGCCGGACCCGAGTGAGGCGGGTGTCGGCGCGCCCATCGACTTTCTGGCCCAGCCTTCGCCAAATACCAAAGCCAGATCTTCAAAGCAGTCATGGACGTTACAGCGTGGAGGCGGCACACTCGCCGCATGGAAATCACCAAACCATCCCCCCAGACCCCTGTTATCCAGGGACCGCTGGCCGGCCTTAAAGTGCTGGAGCTGGGCCAGCTGATCGCCGGCCCTTTCGCGGCCAAGACACTGGCCGACTTCGGCGCCGACATCATCAAGATCGAGTCGCCCGGCGCGGGTGACCCCTTGCGCCAATGGCGCTTGCTGAAAGACGGTACCTCAGTCTGGTGGCAGGTGCAGTCGCGCAACAAGCGGTCCGTGGCGCTGGACCTGAAGAATCCGCAGGCGCAGGCGATCGTGCGCCAGCTCGCGAGCGATGCCGATGTACTGATCGAAAACTTCCGCCCTGGCGCGATGGAAGGCTGGGGTCTCGGCCCCGATGAATTGCTCAAGTTGAACCCGCGCCTCATCATGCTGCGCATCAGCGGCTATGGCCAGACCGGCCCCTATCGCGACAAGCCGGGCTTTGGAGTGGTCGCCGAGGCCATGAGCGGCCTGCGCCACCTTACCGCCGAGCCGGGCCGCGTGCCGGTGCGCGTCGGCGTGAGCATCGGCGACACGCTGGCGGCGCTGCACGGCGTGATCGGCATCTTGCTGGCGTTGCACGAGCGCCAGCGCTCGGGCCAGGGTCAGGTGATCGACGTCGCACTGTACGAAGCGGTGTTCAACTGCATGGAAAGCCTGCTGCCCGAATACAGCGCGTTCGGCGCCGTTCGTGGTCCGGCCGGCAGCGCCCTGCCCGGCATTGCGCCGAGCAATGCTTACCGTTGCAAGGGCGCAGGTGCATCGGCCACCGGCGCCGGAACGCCCCGGCCAAGACCAGCCGCCGCGGAGGGCAGCGAATCAGGCGAAGCGGGGAGCGTGGGGGCCTATGTCCTGATTGCCGGCAACGGCGACAGCATTTTCAAACGGCTGATGGCCACCATTGGCCGGCCTGAAATGGGCACTGACCCGGCCCTGGCGGACAACGCGGGCCGGGTGGCGCAGGTGGACAAGATCGACGAAGCCATTGGCCAGTGGGCCGCGCAACACACCGTGGACGAGGCGCTCGCCGCGCTGGACCAGGCTTCGGTGCCGGCGGGCCGCATCTACACCATAGCCGACATTGCTGCGGATCCGCATTACCGGGCGCGCGGCATGCTGGACGAAGTGCGGATGGACGACGGCAGCGTGCTGGCGGTGCCGGGCATTGTTCCCAAGCTTTCGCGGACGCCGGGCGGCCACCGCCGCAACGCGCCTCAAATTGGCCAGGACACCGATGCCGTGCTGCTGCAGATGGGCTTGTCGCCCGAACAGATCAAAACGCTCAAAGACCAGGGGATTGTGGCCGGAGGAATGAAATGAACCGCACTGGGCCCGTGACACGCATTTACTTCAATGAAGTCGCTACCCGCGACGGCTTGCAGATCGAACCGAACTTCATCGCCACCAGCGACAAGGTCGCGCTGGTCGACGCGCTCAGCGACTGCGGCTACGCCAAGATCGAGGTCACCTCGTTCACCTCGCCCAAGGCGATTCCGATGTTGCGCGATGCCGAGGAGGTGATGGGCCGCATCCGCCGCGTGCCCGGTGTCGAATACACCGTGCTGGTGCCCAACCTGCGCGGCGCCGAGCGCGCGCTGGAATCGCGCACCGACGAATTGAATCTGGTGATGTCGGTGTCCGAGACACACAACCTGGCGAACCTGCGCATGTCGCGCGAAAAAAGTTTTGTCGCGCTGCAAGCCGTGATTCGCCATGTCGATGGCCAAACGCCCATCAACATTTCACTGTCGTGCAGCTTTGGCTGCCCGATGGAAGGCGAGGTGCAACAGGAAGAAGTGCTGCGCTGGAGCGAACGCTTCGCTGGCCTCGGTGTGCGTGGCTTGAGCATCTGCGACACCACCGGCATGGCGCACCCGGCGCAGGTCAGCCGCATGGTCGAGGTGCTGCAAAAGCGTTTTGCCGACCTGCAACTGACGCTGCACTTTCACAATACGCGCGGCATGGGCCTGGCCAATGTGCTGGCTGCGGTGCAGGGCGGCATCGAGCGTTTCGACGGCTCGCTGGGCGGTTTGGGTGGCTGCCCTTATGCGCCCGGTGCGAGCGGCAACGTCGCCAGCGAGGATGCGATTCACATGCTGGACGCAATGGGCTATGACACGGGCATCGATCTTTCAAAATTGCTGGTGCTGGCCAGACAGTTGCCGGAGATCGTCGGCCACGACGTACCGGGCCAGGTGGCCAAGGCTGGCCGCATCATGTCGCTGCATCCAGCGCCGGCCTACGTGGCTCAACTACGCGAGGCGCAGGCATGATCGAACAGATCGACCACCTGGTGCTGACCACCGCGAACGAAGCCGCCTGCGTTGACTTCTATTGCCGTGTGCTGGGAATGACGCTTGAAACCTTTGTCGGCGGCACGCCGCCCGTGGCGCGCAAGGCCTTCAAATTCGGCGTGCAAAAAATCAACCTGCATGTGAGAGGCCGGGAGTTTGAGCCCAATGCCCATCTGCCGGTACCCGGCTCACTGGATATCTGCCTGATGGCGAGCGTTTCACTGACAGAGGTGATGGTCCGGCTGAAGCAGGCGAGCTGGCCGGTGATCGAAGGACCGGTCTTGCGGACCGGCGCCACGCAAAAGATCCGCTCGATTTATCTGCGCGACCCGGACCTGAACCTGATCGAGATTTCCGAACCCGCCTGAAAAGGCATCCACCGCCGTTCCAGAAGACAAAACGTGACTTTCATTTCCGGCAGGACCCTGATGAACGTTGCCAGCCTCGCAACGGCTTCAACTTCAAAAAGCGCACCGAAAAAGAGGGCGCCAAGGCCCTTGTCATAAGCCGCGCCGAACTGGGCCCGCTACGTGACAGCGGGCGCAAGATGTGCGGCCGCTTTGTCAGGCTGGCCAACAGCAAGGCCGACTGACAGGGGCCCACCGCCTTTTTACCTTTCGCGGTCGCTGCCGGCGCTTGTCGCCCAAACAGTCAGCTCAGTTCAGCAATCAGATCGATGTACTGCTGCATCGCGTCGTCCTGCGACGTGCCCTTGAGGTTGTTCCAGGCATCCCATTTGGCGCGCGCGACCATATCGGCGAAGCCGGGCTTCTTGTCAGCGTTGTCGCCCACACTACCCTGCTTGTAGAGGGCGTAGATTTTCAGCAGCGTCATGTTGTCAGGGCGTTCGCTGAAGTTTTTTGAGTCGGCCATGGCTTTGGCAAAGGCGGCTTTCAAGTCGGGCATGTAAACGCTCCATTTTTAGTAGTTGGTCACCAATGATGGTGCTTGGGGTAACTGCCGGGTATCTTAGCGACAACTTCCTTGCAAAATAGACGGCTCACTCCAGTCCGGGGTGATTTTGCAACAGGGAATGCTTTGATGGTCACACGCGTTACGGCTCCGTCGGCGGGGGAAAAGCTAGCCCGGAGAGTTGCCCAGGAGATGGCCCGCCAGGTGGCAGGTAAGGTCGCAAGAAACGTTCAAAAAAACCTCAAGCGAGCGGTTTCAGGTACTTTGGGTTTGTCAGGCGAGCGCATGAGCAAGGTCGACACCGCCTGGCTGCGCATGGATTGCGACGCCAACCTGATGCAGATTGTCGGTGTCTGGACACTGCAGCCTGGCGTGAAATACGAGGCGGTCCGCGAACGCATTGAAAACACCCTGCTCAAATACGACCGCTTCCGTCAGCGTGTGATCGAAGATGCCGCCGGGGCGACCTGGGTATTTGACCGAAGCTTCGACCTCGCAAACCATCTGATACTTGAAAAGCTACCCAAATCCGCCAGGGGCCGTGGGGAACAGGCGCTGCAGGACCGCGTGGCCGAACTGGCCACCGAGCGGCTGGCTCCGGCGCATCCGCTGTGGCAAATGCACCTGATCGAGGACTACACCGGCCCGGACGGTGTCAAGGGCAGCGCGTTGATAGTACGCATCCACCACTGCATTGCCGACGGAATTGCGCTGATTTCGGTCACCATGTCGCTGGTCGATGGCGGCGCCGCGCCACCCGGGCGTGGCAGCAAGGACGCCACGCCGCATAGCGTCGAAGAGTGGTTTGAGGACACCCTGCTCAGGCCGTTTACCCAACTCACCGTCAAGGCGCTGGGCGCCATGGGCGAAGGCGCAGCGCGCTCGCTGGGCATGCTGGGCGATCCAAAAAAATCCGTCGAGCAAGGCCTTGAGCAGGGTATCAAAAGCTCGCTGGATCTGGGCAAGGTGCTGCTTCAGGTGCTTGCTGACACGGCCGCCCTGGCCCTGATGCCCGACGACTCCAAGACCCGGCTCAAGGGCACACCCGGCGGCGTTAAAAAAGTGGCCTGGTGCCAGCCGATTCCGCTGGACGAAGTCAAGGCCGTCGGCAAGGCGCTTAACTGTTCCGTCAACGATGTACTGCTCAGCTGCGTGGCTGGCGCGCTGGGCGAATATCTGAAGGCGCAGGGCGACGAGGTGGCGGGCCAGGAAATCCGCGCCATGGTGCCGGTCAACCTGCGGCCGCGCGAGCAAACCCACAAGCTGGGCAACCACTTTGGCCTGGTTCCGCTGGTACTGCCGATCGGCCTGGCCAACCCGGTCGAGCGCATCTATGAAGTGCGCCGCCGCATGACCGCCCTCAAAGGCAGTTACCAGCCACTGCTAGCCTTCAGCCTGCTGGCGATGGCGGGCTTGCTGATCAAGCCGGCACAAGACCTGATGCTGAACATTTTCTCGAAAAAAACCACCGCCGTGATGACCAACGTGCCAGGGCCGCGCGAAAAACTCAAATTCTGCGGCGCCACACTGGAGCAAAGCATGTTCTGGGTGCCGCAGTCGGGCAATGTGGGGCTGGGCGTGTCGATTCTCAGCTATGGCGGCGGCGTGCAGTTTGGCGTGATTACCGACAGCGCGTTGTGCCCGGAGCCGCAGCGAATTATTGACGAATTTGTGCCCGAATTTGCCAGGCTGTCGATCGTGACGCTCATGCTGCCGTGGCATGAAAGGCCCTGATTCTTAAGTCAAACAAGCCGCAAGTCCAGCATTTATGGTCATTAACAGCTATGCTTTTAATAGCATTCAGGCAGTTCGCCGGTCAGGCGGTGAAACGCCGTGAGGCTATTTCCAGCAACCCGTCAAAAATTAGACCTTCCACCAGTTCGACCTGAACCGACATGCTGGGCGCCATTTTCCAGCCCGCACCGCCGGTCATGATGCATGCGGGCGCTTCGCCGCAGTGGCGGGTGATGTTGTCCACCATGCGCTGCACCGCGCCAGCAATGGCGAAGGTGCCGCCGCTGGTCAGCGCATCGCTGGTGTTGGTCGGAAAATCCCGCACCTCGCCGGTCGGTACATGCAGGCCGGCGGTGCCCGACTCCAGCGCGCGCAACATGATCCCGTGACCGGGCAGGATAATGCCGCCGAGAAACCTGCCCGAGGCGTCAATGGCCTCGACTGTCACGGCCGTTCCCACCATGACCACCAGGCAGGGCTTGCGCACGCCTCGCGCCAGCAAGCGGTGATGCGCCCCTATCATCGCCACCCAGCGGTCGGAGCCGAGACGCGCGGGGTAGTCGTAGCCGTTGGTCAAACCGGCTTCCTCGGGACTTGACACCACCCAGCGCGGCAGCGCGTCCCAGAGTTCCATTTGTTCGGAAACCCGCCGCTTGATGGCGTCGCCCGCCACGACGCAGCCAAGAATGGCCGAAGGCGCAGGTAGCGACTTCCACTCATCCTCGGCAAGCCGGTCAATGTTTTCCAGAAACACCGCGCCGTGCGCCAGCAGCTTGGCTCCCACTGCGGGCGCGTCGTACTGGGCCCATTTCAGGCGGGTGTTACCCACGTCAAGCGCTAGAAAAGTCATGTGGCTGAATTATGAACAGATTTTCGGCGAGCCCGGCGGCCCGGACACCGGCAGGCGCACGGCACCGCGCGGGCTCAGATCAGGCCAAGCCAGCATGCGCGCTGAACCGCCGCCAGCTTGCTGTCGACCTTGAGTTTGCTCATGGCGTTGGCCAGGTGAAAGTTGATGGTGCGTTCACTACAAAGCAGGACTTCGCCACTGGCGCGCGCTGTCAGGCCCTGGAACGCCAGTTTCAGGCATTCGAGTTCGCGCGGACTCAGCGGATTGCGTACCTCGGCAATTGCCCGGCTCAGCAGCGGCCAGATGTTAAGCGCGGACCAGACCAGCGCCGCCGCCTCATTGCGGTCATGCCACTGGCGCGGGCTGAAAAGGTAGACCTCGAAGGCGCGCGCGCTGACCAGCGGGAACTCGATGCGCACCACGCTTTGATAACCGTAACCGAGCCAGAGCCGCCGCCATCGACTGTGATGGCCAAAAGCCGATTCAACAATCAGCTGCCAGCTCACCAGCGGTGCAGCCGCGTCTGCCTGTGGCACTCCGGAATCCTGGCCTTCGGCGAGGGCCCGCGCGGCTTCAAGCAGGCGCGGCGGGTGCAGGGCGACCACCAGCCGGTGCTGCAAGCCGGCAAAAGGATCAGGACCCAACACGGCGATCGCCTCCACCGAAAACTCCCGCAGCGCAAGCAGCCAGTCGCTCATGATGCCGTCAAGGCTGACACTGTCAAAGTTAGCAGGTAGTTGCATGAGGTAAAAAGGCAGAACTGGGACAATAAATCAAAGGTGAAAAAGCGTTACCCGATGACAACCCGCATCACGTCGCGGCCGGCCAAACACTCTCCAGGACGCTGGACGCTTGCGCCTGTGGAACCAATTTTGCACCCATCGCCCTGGCGGCTGCGCGCGCTGGGATTGACACTGCTTGTCGGCAATCCCCTGTTCGGCTGGATCTGGTCGAGCTGGCTCAGGCAACCCTACGAAAATCTCTGGTTACGGGCGTTGTTGGGCGCGTTGGGACTGGTGCTGCTCCACAAGGCGGTTTGCACGAACCTGTCGAGCAGGGTGACGCAGATCGTGGTGATCTCAATTATGTGGGTGGAAATTCCGCTTTTTTTCAGCTGGATGTATCTTCGCAACGGCGGCGGAGCGGTATGGCTGGCCAGCCTGAGTGCCATCATTTTGGTGTATTACCACCTAACCGACTGGCGCATCGCCACCCTGGGCACCCTCAGCGGCGCTTTGCTGGCCTGGCTGCTGTTTTTCGCGCTGATCCCCGCCGGCCCTGTCATCCTGGCTGCGGATCATGCCGTAGACGCCGTCGTCATCGCGTTTAGCTGGTGCTGCGCCTTGTTGCTCGGCGTGTCATCGGCCAACCTGCGGCGCGAACAACTGGCGAACACGCTGGCGACCATGGGCATCATGGCGCATGAGCTGCGTACGCCGCTTTCCACGGCAGCGCTGATTGGCGATGCAATGCAGATGGAAGCCCAGCGACAGCCCGACCCCCCACGGGCAGCGCAACTGGACAAGCTGGGGCAGCGCCTTCACTCACTGGTGCGCAACATGAACCAGCAGATCGACACACAAATTGCCAATGCCAAACTGCTGCAGTTGCCACGTTATGCCGAGCTGATTTCCGCCAGCGCGCTGGTTCACGAGGTTGTGGCGGGCTACCCCTACGCGTCAAGCCGTCAGCGCGAATGCGTGGAGGTGCTTATCCACGACGATTTCGTGTTTCTTTCATCAAGAACGCAGTGCACTCGCTGACGGCTGCTGACTCGCGCTATCCCCTCGGTGCGCTGCGTATCAAAGTCGAACGCAACAAGATGAAGGGGCGCATTGAAGTGTCCGATGAGGGTTTGGGGATTGCGCCGGCATTGCTGCCGCGGATTTTCAAACCTTTTTTTTCCAACGACCGCGATACCGGGCACGGCCTGGGCCTTGCTTTTTGCCAGCAGGTGGTGCAAAGCGCAGGCGGCAGCATACAGGTGAAATCCGAATATGCAGCGGGGGCCACTTTTGCGGTCACCCTGCCGATTGCGGCCTGACAAGCGTGTTCCTGGTTTATTTTCGACAATCCTGATAAAGCCAACAGCCATGTCTTTTCCACTTTTTCGCCGCCCTGGTGGCGTCGTGTTTCTCGACGACGACCGGGACTACCTGGAAATGCTGGCCGAGGTCATGCCGACTGACTGGCATGCACGTTTTTTTCTGCGTCCCATAGCCTGCATCGAGGCGCTGCTGCAGGATCCTGCGCAGCGGGAAGCCGACGCCTGGCAGCAGCAGCACATTGTCAATCGCTGGCGCGAAGGAACTTCATTGATCCCGCAAATCCTGCAATATTGGCAGGCCGATGGAACCGCGCGATTTGCGCTCACCAAGGTCTGCGTGGTGGACTACGCGATGCCGGCCATGAGCGGGCTGCGCGTGTTGAGCGAATTGACGGGCTGGTCGGGCTCACGTATTTTGCTCACTGGCCGCGCCGACGAGCAGCTCGCCATATCGGCCTTTAACCGTGGGCTGATCGAGCAATTCATCCCCAAGCAGTCGCCCGGCCTGCGCCTGCACCTGACCACCGCCATCCAGGACCTGCGCTATTTGCCGGACGAGCGCCATCAACAGGTCTGGCGTGCCACGCTGTCGCGGGAGCAGCATGAACTGCTTTGCGACCCGCTCCTGTCACAGGCGTTGGAAAGCCTTGCGCTCAGGCAGGGCTGGATAGAGCATGTGGTCATCGGCGCCCCTTTCGGCATGCTGGCACTTGACCAGAAGGGCGATGTCAGCTGGCTCCAGCTCGAGCCTGGCGACAAGCTGCAGGAGCTGGCCGAAATGGCTGCGTCCCAGGCTTGGGACGAGACCACAGTCCAGGATATTCGGGCCGGCAGAAAACTCGTTGACGTGGAGCTGCAGCTGGCGCTGGGCGCGGCTCATCGGCCGCAGCCACGCCAGGCCTTTGTCCTGGCCAGCGGCGGGGCGCCGGTCTACGCTGCCATGGTCAAACTCGACGAGACGCTGGCTCCGGGCGAGACGGGCAGTTACGCGCGCTTTTTGGCCGACAATGGCGATCGTCGGGTGCAGGACTAGCCTTCACCCTGGCCAGCGCGGGCGCGACGTGCGATCGGCCAGTCCCAGGGCTTGAGCACGGGGGCAAGCTCGCGGGCTGTCAGTTCCACCCGTTCCAGTTCGGATTCGGTCAGACCGGCATTGAGCGTCAGGCGGACCATGGCGCGGTTGCGACTGGTGGCCGGGGCGCAGAACACTGCACCAAATACATGGTGTTCTTCCAGATGGTCGCGCAGCACCATGGTGGCAGGCTCGGTACCTGCTTCCAGCGCAATGATCTGCTGGCTGCCCTGATGGATGGGGTAGCCCATGTCAGAAAAACTTGCGCGCAACCGGACCGTGTTGGCATGCAGGCGCACCCGGGCATCATCACTGTGGCGAACCACCTCCAGCGTAGCCGCCAGCCCGGCAATTTCATGCGGCAGCAGGCAGGAGCTGAAAATGTTGGGATAGCTATGATGCAGCACGTAGTAGCGCAGCTCGGCCGGAACAGTAAAAAAACCGGCGCGTCCAGCAAAGGCCTTGGCCAGACTCGCGGTGATGAAGTGCACGCGGTCTGTCAAGCCAAGTTCGGCGCACAGCCCCGCGCCTTCCGGGCCGTGGGTACCAAGCGAGTGCGACTCATCGACCAGAATCGTGCAGCCATGCTGCTCGACCACCTCGACAATCTCGGTCAGGGGGCACAAGGCGCCAGTGGTGCTGTAGACCGAATCCACCACGACGATGCCAGGCCCGTGGCGCGCAATCATGCGCGCGAGATGCGCCGGATCGTTGTGACGGAAGGCATGAGCCGGCGCCCGCGCTGCACGCACGCCTTCCCACAGCGACGTGTGGGCCAGGGAGTCGACGTAGACAGGGGTTTTCTCATCGGCAATCGCCTGCAGCAATCCAACGTTCGCCGAGTAACCGGACTGACACACAAACCCGTCCTCCTTGCCGACCCAGGCGGCAAGCGATGCTTCCAGCTGGCGGGAGGGATGTGCGTCGAGCAGAAAAGCGCCCGACTGGATCACGCCGTCGTTGTTGTGCTGCAGGCTGGCCATCTGGGCCCGGACGATATCGGGGTGTCCCGACACGCCGAGGTAGTCATTGCCGTCGAGCCGGACGGAGTCCGGTCCCGGCCTGCGGCCATGCAAAATACATTTTCCGCCCCACTGGTTTTGCCAGTGGGGCATGAACTGCTGCTCGAACCGCTCGCGCAGGCGGGGCAGCAACGGGGGGTTATGGTGGGTTTTGGAAAAGAGTTCGGGAAGGCGTTCAAGTACTTGCATAAGGTTGTTCCTTTAATAAAAACAACCTTATTGAAAACTTTCTCACAAATTCATACACCCGCCACCCTGTCAGAACTGACAGTAGGGCGCGCCGACAGGGTCCTCAACCGGCTTGCCGAAATCCCCGCACTGACCTTGGCGACCCTTTTTTACCTGACAGCTATTTCTGCAGCCAGGGCAGTCCCTGAAAACGCCATCCGCCCCGGTGACCGCGCTGGCCCAGCTCATCGGCATCACCTTCAAAGCCTTCCAGAATGTTGTAGGCCTGCAAACCCAGTTCGGTAGCTCGCCTGGCGGCTGCGATCGAGCGCACACCACTGCGGCAGAGCAAGGCGACTTTCCTACCCGCTGGCACTGCCGCCCGCAGTCCGTCGTCAAAAGCGGGATTTATTGCCATGCCGGGCCATTGTTTCCACGCCAGTGCCACGGCGCCCGGAACCACGCCGACCCATTCGCGTTCTGCGTCAGTTCGCACATCCACCAGCACCGCCTCACCCGACTGCACCCATTTCCAGGCCAGCAGCCCCGTAATGCTTCCGGCGTAATCTGGTGCGGGATGCACTGTTTGCCCGCCCACATGCGCCGAGAAATCAGTTTTCATAAAGTTACCCAGTCATTGGTTGATTTGAAGTCCGGCCTGTGCCCGCTCAGAAACCGCGTATCTGACGTCAAAATAAGTGTATTACTTCACGCCTCGCAAGGAGATGACCAGGAAATATCGCTGCGCAAGGCCTACGCCGCCGTGCAAAATAAGTACAACCCCGACAACTCCCGAAAACTTGATGTCCTCAAAACCTGCCGATGCCCCCGCCAAACCCGCCTCGTCTGTCAGCAAAGCCGAACGCAAGGCACTGGCTGATCTGCGCTCGCAGTGGCAACCACCCCTTGCAAACGCAGTTGACAGGAAAAAATCCAGGACCTGCAGCCTGTCCGACTTTGATCCTGCGGCCAAACCCTTTTCGTCCGGGGACAAGGTGCGCGACAAGGAGGCCGTTGAAGCGCTCGCGGCCGAACTCGACACCCTGCAAAACCTGTTTTACGCCGACAAGCGCTTCAAGCTTCTGATCATTCTGCAAGGTACCGATACCTCGGGCAAGGACGGCACGCTACGCAGCGTTTTCAGCCGCATCAGCCCGCTGGGTGTGCGCACCGTGGGCTGGAAAGCGCCGAGCGAAGAAGACCGGGCCCACGACTACCTGTGGCGAATTCACCAGGCGATGCCCGGCGTGGGCGAGATGATGATTTTCAACCGGAGCCAATACGAAGATGTGCTGGTGCCGGTGGTGAACGGCTGGATCACGCCGGAACAGAAGGCACAGCGCTACCAGCAGATCAATGACTTTGAACGCATGCTCAGCGAAACCGGAACGGTGATTGTCAAGTTCATGCTGCACATCAGCCTGGAAGAACAGCGCGCCCGGTTGCAGGAACGGATTGATGATCCAAGCAAAAACTGGAAATTCAGCCTGGCTGACCTGGAAGCGCGTAAACAGTGGAAACTGTACCAGCAGGCCTATGCAGACCTGCTCAACGCCACCAGCACGACGTGGGCGCCCTGGACGGTGGTGCCGGCAAACTCCAAAACACATCGCAATCTGATGATTGCCACCCTGGTGCGCCAGACCCTGCAGCAACTCGATTTGCGCTACCCGCCCGAAGACCCGGCGCTCAAGGGACTCAAGATCGTATGACGGGCTGACTGCAAGCCGGTCAGCACGGGGCTTCTGAAAGCCGATTTTTTTAAGCCAACTAAGGCCTCAACTCCAATCAGCATCGACACAAACTGCTATATTTTTTATAGCAATTAAAAGCTGCAACTGCGTTAACTTTTATCAGTGCCCACCACCCAGGTATGCCGCCTTCACCGCCGGATCGTTGCGCAATTTCGAAGCCTCGCCATGCACTGAAATGCGGCCGTTTTCCAGCACGTAGCCGTAGTCAGCCACCTTGAGCGCGGCAGCGGCAAACTGCTCGACCAGCAGCATGGTGACGCCGCGCGACTTCAGATCGGCAATGATGCGAAACACTTCTTCCACCAGAATCGGTGCCAGGCCCATGGAAGGTTCATCGAGCAGAACGATTTCGGGGTTCAGCATCACGGCACGGGCCATTGCGAGCATTTGCTGTTCGCCGCCCGACAGCGTTCCAGCCAGCTGGTTACGGCGCTCCTTGAGCCGCGGGAACAGGTCCAGCGCCCGGTCGAGGTCACCCGGCACATCGCCCTTGGGTCGGCTTCCCGTGAGACGCGGAAAGGCGCCCAGGATCAGGTTGTCAGTCACCGTCATGGTGGCAAACACGCGCCGTCCTTCAGGGGAATGGGCCAGGCCCTGCTTGGCGATGGTGTAAGACTCCAGGCCATCGATACGCTTGCCGTGCAGGTTGATCTCGCCGGCGGTAGGCTTGATCATTCCCGAAATGGCGCGCATGGTGGTCGTTTTTCCGGCGCCGTTGGAGCCGATCAGCGTGACCACCTTGCCCTTGGGCACTTCCATGGAAATACCGTGCAGGACCTGCACCTTGCCGTAACCGGCTTCCAGATTCTTGATACTCAACATGGTGAATTCATCCTTCCTTATGCTTGCTCAGGCGGCCGTGCCACCGAGGTAAGCCTCGATCACTTTTTCGTCAGCCTGCACATCGGCGGGCTTGCCCTCGGCGATTTTCTGGCCGAAGTCGAGCACCGAGACGGTGTCGCACATGCTCATCACCACGTCCATGTGATGTTCGATCAGGATCACGGTAATGCCGTGGTCGCGGATCTTGCGGATGATGGTCACCAGTTCCTTGATATCGGGCGCGGTCAGGCCGGCAGCCGGTTCGTCGAGCAGCAGCAGTTGCGGGTCGAGCGCCAGTGCGCGGGCAATTTCGAGCAGGCGCTGCTTGCCGTAGGGCAGGTTGCGCGCCTCCTCGCTTGCCAGATCACCCAGGCCAACAAAGCGCAGCAGTCCCAATCCCCGCTCGATGGCGGCTTTTTCCTCGCGCCGATAACGCGGGGTGTGCAGCGCCACGTCAACAATGTTGCTGTCAAAGGTATGGTGCAAGCCGACCTGAACGTTCTGCAGCGCGGTCATCTCGCCGAACAGCTGCACGTTCTGGAAAGTGCGTGCAATGCCCGATAGCGCAATGTCCGACGAGGTACGCCCGACCACCGAGCGGCCAGCGAAATTGATGCTTCCTCCCGTCGGCACGTAAATGCCGGTCAGCACGTTCATCATGGTACTTTTGCCCGAGCCATTGGGGCCGATCAGGCCGTGAATGGTGCCGCGCTTGATGCGCAAATCGACCTGGTTGATGGCTTTGAGGCCACCAAACTGCATCAACACGCCCTGCGCAATCAACAGGTCGCCCCCTGTTTCGGCGGCTCCGGCACTCGCGGCCACGACGATCGCGTCCTTGCCATCGTCTGTACTGCTGATCATCTCGGGCGCAGACTTTCGCACATGGAACAAGGCGCGCACAAAGCCGACGATGCCGTTTTGCAGGTAGTACACAACAAAAAGAATCATCAAGCCAAAAATGCTCAGGCGCCAGTCCGTAATGGACTCCAGCCAGAAGGAGAACCCGGCAAGCGCGATCGTGCCGACGACCGGAATTGCCATGGCCGTGGGCGTGGTGATCTTTCTCATCACGCCGACCACGGCACCGACCGTAATTAGCGTTGCCAGGGCGGTCGAGACGATGCGAAAGAGCTCGAGGTCATCCAGCAACTTGGGCAAAATCACAATGATGGCAGCGCCCAGCAGTGCGCCGGAACGGGTCTTGCGCCCACCCATGATGACGGCAAGCAAAAACAACACCGTCAGCTCGAAATTGTAGGTATTGGGAGAAATGTACTGCTCCGAATAGGCATACAGGCAGCCGGCCAGACCGGCAAAACCGGCGCTGATGACAAACGCATAAACCTTGTAACGGTAAACCGAAACCCCCATGCAATCGGACGCAACGGGGCTGCCGCGCAAGGCTTCGAACGCGCGGCCGAGCTGCGAACGAAGAATACGGTCCACAACAACCAGGGAAATCACCATCAGCGCAAACACCAGCCAGTAAAAACCGTGCTCGTCCAGCTGATAGCCAGCGATCGATGGCTTGGGAATCTTGATGCCTAGCGGACCTTCGGTGAGAAAGGTCATCTCGTTAATAAGAATCTGGATGATGGTGCCGAATGCCAAGGTAACCATTGCCAGGTAAGGCCCCGTCACGCGCAACGCCGGCAAGGCCAGCAAGGCGCCAAAAATCGCAGTCACGGCAATACTGGCCGGAATGATGAGCCAAAGGGGGGCGCCCAGCTTCATGAATAGCACGCCAGCCGTATAGGACCCGACACCGAACAGGCCCGCATGGCCCAGGGAAACCTGGCCGGTGTAGCCGACCACGATGTCCAGTCCGTACAACAAGATGGCGTAAATCATGATCGTGCCGACCATGTGGATGTAGTAGGAGTTGCTGGTAAACAGGGGCACAGCGGCCAGCAAGGCCAGCCCCAACACGGCGGCAATAAGGGTCTTGCGGTTCATCTTCAAACTTTCTTGATCGCGTTTTTACCAAACAGGCCAGCAGGCTTGAAAGCCAGCACCAGCAGCAGCAGGACCAGTCCGGGGACGTCCTTGTAGCCGGTGGAAATATAAAAACCGGTTGTGGTCTCGGCGACACCCAAAATGATGCCTCCCACAATGATGCCCATACCGCTGGTCAGCCCGCCGATGATGGCGACAGCAAACGCTTTCAGGCCCAGTACCGCGCCCATCGTGGCGCCGGTCAGCGTCAGCGGTGCAATCAGCACGCCGGCAAACGCGGCCGTGGCCGACGACAGCGCATATGAAAACGTGATGACCAGCCCCGTGTTGATGCCCATCAGCTTGGCCGCGTCGCGGTCGTTAAAAGTGGCGACAACGGCTTTTCCGTAAATCGTCTTGCGGTTAAAAAATTCGACTGCAAGCATCATCAGGACGGCACCGACCACCACCAGGATTTCCATCGGCAGCACGTTGGCGCCAAATATCTTGATCGGCGCTTCCGGCAGCGGCGAAGGAAACCTCAGATCGTCCCGGCCCCAGATATTTTCGGCCACATTCTTGAAGATGATGCCCAGCGCGATGGTCGACATGATCCAGCCAAATTCACTTTTTATCTTGATGGCGGGGCGCACGCCGATGCGCTCGACCAGACCACCCTGCAACAGTCCAAAAAGAATGACCAGCGGAATCATCAGCCAGTAATTGACGCCCAGGTTGACCAGCGTCAAGCCGACCATGGCCCCCAGCATGAGCGCATCGCCCTGACCGAAATTGAGGGTGTCCGAAGTCTGAAAGGTCAGTTGGTAGCCGAAAGCGATGACCGCATAGATCATGCCCAGCGCGACGCCGCTGTAAACAAGTTGGAGCAGGATTTCCATATATTCAGTTCCGTAAAGGGGTTCGGGGTCTGTTCACACCGACCCTTTGTGGGGCTCGAAAAAAAACACCGCGAAAGCCGTGGAAGCCAGCGCGGTGCTTTGTTTCAAGCGATGTTACTTCTTGGCCTTGGCCTGTTTCATGCGGGTTTCGCCGCCTTTTTTCATGTCCGTGTCATAGGCATACACCACCTTGCCGTCCTTGACTTCGCCAAACACCGGAATATTGGCGGTAATGGCCTCATGATCATCCTTGGTGAACGGTTTGTCATAGGTAGTTACAACACCTTCTACCTTGGCGCTCAGGTTTTCCAGCGCTTCTCGGATTTTTGGGCCATCGGTGCTGTTAGCCTGCTTGATCGCAGCGGCCAGCAGAAAAATGGAGTCATAACCCTGGGCCGCCGACACCGGTGAATCGATGCGGTTGTTTTTCGGCTTGAAGGTTTTCAGGTAAGAATCAATAAAGGCCTTGCGCTTCGCGGTGTCCCCCAGCTGGATGAAAGTTTGCGGCATGCGCGCGCCTTCACCACCCGGGCCGGCGTTGTCGATATAGTTGGCCATCGAGAGCGTCCAGCTGCCAACCATCGGCACCTTCCAGCCGAGCTTGGTCATGCCGTTGGCAATCTGCGCCAGCTCGGGCCCAATGCCGTAGGTCAGCACGGCGTCTGCACCGGCTTCCTTGGCCTTGAGCAGCTGGGCTGTCATGTCAACGTCCTTGATGTTGAACTTCTCGACTGCCACCGGCTTGATGCCCTTGGCGGTGAGCGCTTTTTCAAGATCTTCGCGGCCCAGCTGACCGTAGTTGGTGGAGTCAGCCAGAATCGCGACCTTTTTGAAGCCGCGGCGGGTAATGGCCTCTTCCACAATCATCGGCGCCTGAATACTGTCATTGGCCGAGTTGCGAAAGATGTAGTTGTCCGGCTGGTCCTTGAACTGCGTTGTGATAACGCTGCCGGTCGCCACGTTGTTCATCACGGGAATCTTGGCATCCTGAAAGAAGCGCTGCGAAGCCAGCGCCACGCCGGTGTTGATGTAGCCGACGGTGGCCGCCACTTTTTCCTTGTTAATCAGTTCCTGCGCAATCTGCACCCCGCGCTCGTTCTTGGCTTCGTCATCGCGCTCGACGACTTGCAGCTTGCGGCCCAGCACGCCGCCGGATTTGTTGATTTCCTCGACGGCAAGCCTGACGCCGTCACGCATGCTCACGCCCATCGATGAAGAACCGCCGGTAAAAGGACCAGACACGCCGATCTTGATCGGGTCGGCTGCAACGGCAAGACCGGCAACGCTCAGGACGGCTGACGCAACCGCCAGTTTTGCAAAACGTATATTCATGGTGTCTCCAGTAGTGGTGGGTAATAAAGGTGAAGGTGTATCTACAAATACAGATCAATGCCATGCAGGCCAGGACGCCATGCTGCCGTGCGGATTATGAAATTGATTTATCGGTAGCAAGACTCTGTTTTCCCCTACGCATTACTACTTAACAAAAACGAACGGGCAAACCAGCTGCATATCTATAGAAAACCGACGGCAAACAGACGGACCGTGACTCAGCCACCGCAGTGATTTATGCCTTGACGGGCAGCGCTGAACGAAGGTATGGTTTGATGACCCGGCCATTGCGTTGCGCGCGTTGCGCATGCAAGCCACCGCGCAATTTTTCGGACGATCCCATGCAGCTTCGGCTCAAAATATTTTTGCTGTCGATAGTGCCGATGAGCATTGCGCTGGGATCGGTGATCCTGACAGTGCGCAACCAAACCTTGAAGCTGGCCAAGCAGGAGCGCGATCTGGTCGAGTCGACCTACCTGGCCAGCCGCGAAGCGGAGCTGCGGGCCCATGTGAAGCTGGCCCAGAGTTCGATTGCGCCGTTGGTCAAGGACGCATCCAGCGCGCAGCGCCAGGCCGAGGCGATTGCGATTTTGGCCCGGCTGGAATACGGCAAGGACGGTTATTTCTTTGTCTATGACATGAAGGGAAATAACCTGATGCATCCGCGCCAGCCCGAGTTGGTGGGCAAAAACCTCTGGAACCTCAAAGATCCTTTCGGAGACTCGCCCATCCAGAAGCTGCTGGAGGCCACCGAGAGGGGCGGCGGCATCGTCCGCTACTACTGGGAAAAGCCGTCGTCTCTCCAGGTGGCTTTTAAGCTCGGCTATGTAGAGCCGGTCACGCCCTGGGGCTGGATGCTGGGCACCGGCCTTTACCTGGACGATATCGAGCTTGCGCTTCGGAGCATTGACGCCCAGGCGCAGGCCAACATCCGCGAAACCGAGGTACGGATGTACGCAATTGCGATTGTTTCCATCATTCTCATGGGCCTGGCCGGGCTGGCGCTGAATATTAGCGACAACAAGGAATCCAGCGCCAAGCTGCGCTACCTGGCCCAGCGGGTCGTGCATTCCCAGGAGGAAGAACGAGTGCGGGTGGCCAGAGAGCTTCACGACGGCATCGTCCAGGTGCTGGTATCGTCCAAGTTTTTTCTGGAAACCGCGCAGCTGCAGCTGGAAAACAGGCTGATGGCGCAGGCGGGGCCAGCTGAAGCGAAGCCCGTGGCCAAAGGCTTGCCGGCCGAGCCGCAGATTATTGGTCCGCTCGGGCGCGGCCTTGAGCGGTTGAATGCGGCCTTGCTCGAAGTTCGCCGCATTTCCCACGGCCTGCGCCCGGCCCTGCTCGACGACTTCGGACTGGGCCCGGCTATCGAGGTGCTGACCACCGAAGTGCGGGAGCAAGGCAGCTTCGATATCCGGTTTTCCACCCGCGGCAAACCCTGTGCCCTACCACTGAGCCAGAGTACCGCGCTGTTTCGCATTTCGCAGGAAGCTCTGACCAATGCCAAACTGCATTCGAGTGCAGCCAATGTGCGTGTCGAACTGGTCTACCATCGCCACCGCATCAGCCTGTCGATCAAAGACGATGGCAAAGGCTTCGATCTGCGGCAGATCCAGACCGATAACCGCAGCGGCATTGGCCTGCGCAACATGCGGGAGCGGATGGAAGGCCTGGGCGGCACATTGAAAATTTATTCCGATGACGACGGCACCGAAGTCCAGGCTTGGCTCGACACCGCCGTTGCATGAACACAAGAGAAATGCGATGCATGAGACGATTTGCCTCATTCTGGTCGATGACCACCCCTTTGTGCGCGACGGAGTGCGCATGCGGCTCGAAGCCACCGACGACATCCGGGTGGTGGGGGAAGCCGGCGGCGTGGACGAGGCGATGCAGCTGGCAGCCGAGCTCGGTGAGGCCCATGCACCGCACATCGTGCTGACTGACATCAGCATGCGCGGCGCCAGCGGCATCGAACTGGCCTCACTGTTCCAGCAGCATTTTCCAGACATCGCCGTACTGGTGTTGTCGATGCACAACAACCTTGAATATGTCAAGCGCGCCATTGAGTCCGGCGCCCGGGGCTATGTGCTCAAGGATGCGCCCGCCCAGGAACTGGTCAATGCAATCCGGGCGGTGCATGGAGGCCATACTTTCTTCAGCCCCGAGTTGCAGCACTATCTGGAAGGCTTTCCCGCTCCGAGCGGCGTCAACAGCCCGCTGACGCCCAAAGAGTCGGCGACCCTGGCCTGGCTGGCCTGTGGTTATTCCAACAAGCAGATTGCCCGTGAACTGGGCATGTCGGTGCGCACGGTGGAAACCCACCGGCTCAATTTGCGCCGCAAGCTGCGCATCACCGGACAGGCGGAACTGGTGAAATACGCGATAGACCACATGTTGCCGTTGAAAAAACTCCGGTCGAGCCACGAGGAAGCGTGATGCTGCACGCCTCCAGCACGCCAGTTTTCGAGCAGAATTTGCGCGCCCTTTGGTTGACGTTTACGTAAACGTAATATCATCCAGTCTTGGTACCTTTCTGTGCCCACCCATCATTGAGGAAACACCATGACCGATTTGTCCGCAGATTACAAGGCACTCGCCAGCTACCGCCCGACGAACAAGGTGCGCTTCATCACCGCCGCCAGCTTGTTTGACGGCCATGACGCCGCCATCAACATCATGCGGCGCATTTTGCAGGGCATGGGAGCCGAGGTGGTGCATCTGGGCCACAACCGCAGTGTTGATGAAGTTGTGACCGCTGCACTGCAGGAAGACGCCCAGGGAATTGCCATCAGTTCCTACCAGGGCGGGCATGTGGAGTACTTCAAATACATGGTCGATTTACTCAAAAGCCGGGGTGGTGCGCATATTCAGGTGTTCGGCGGCGGCGGCGGCGTGATCGTCCCACCGGAAATCCGCGAGCTTCAAGCCTACGGCGTGGCGCGTATTTTCAGCCCTGAGGATGGGCAGAAAATGGGGCTGGCCGGCATGATTGGCGAAATGGTGATGCGTTGCGACAAGGATCTGACCGGCTTTGCCCCCACCAGAGTTGAAGCCATTGAAGGCCATGGCGAGATGGCTTGGCGGGCGCTCGCCCAGCTCATCACCGCACTGGAAGATGGCAAAGCTGATGAGGCACTGGTCCAGCAACTACGGGCACAAGCTGCTATTAAAAAGATACCGGTACTCGGCATTACCGGCACTGGCGGCGCAGGCAAGTCCTCGCTCACCGACGAGCTGATCCGCCGGCTGCGGCTGGACCAGAACGACCAGCTGCGTGTGGCCCTCATCAGCATCGACCCGTCCAGGCGCAAGAGTGGCGGTGCCTTGCTTGGCGACCGCATCCGCATGAACGCCATCAACCCATGGAGCCAGGGGCCGCGCGTCTTCATGCGCTCCCTGGCCACGCGCGACTTCGGCTCTGAGATCAGCAAAGCCTTGCCCGATGTGATTGCCGCCTGCAAGGCTGCGGGCTTCGACCTGATCGTTGTAGAGACCTCCGGCATCGGTCAGGGCGACGCTGCCATCGTGCCGCATGTCGATGTGCCGATGTACGTGATGACGCCCGAATTCGGCGCGGCCAGCCAGCTGGAAAAAATTGACATGCTCGACTTTGCCGAGTTCGTCGCCATTAACAAGTTTGACCGCAAGGGCTCGCTCGACGCCCTGCGCGACGTGTCCAAACAGGTGCAGCGCAACAAGGAGGCCTGGACCACGCCGGCCGACCAGATGCCGGTTTACGGCACCATGGCCGCGCGCTTTAACGATGATGGTGTCACCGCGCTATACCAGGCACTCAAACCCCGACTGGCCGCACTGGGTCTTAGCCTGAACGACGGCGTTCTGCCAAAGGTCGATGTGCGCCACAGCACCAACCAGACGCCAGTGGTGCCGGCCGCACGCACGCGTTACCTGGCCGAGATTGCCGACACCGTGCGCAGCTACAAAAAACGCGGTCAGGACCAGGCCGCGCTGGCTCGGGAAATCCAGCAATTGCGCGCCGCCGCGGTCATGCTGACGGTCGACAAGCCCGACAGGGCCAGTGCCGCTGAAGCCGCCATTGACCTGGCCGTGCAGCGCGAGCAAGTGCAGGATCCGGCAGCAAAAAAACTGCTGGCCCAATGGCCGGAAATGCAAAAAGCCTATGCGGGTGATGAATACGTGGTGAAAATCCGCGATAAGGAAATCCGCACGCAACTGACCACCAAATCACTCTCCGGCACCACCATCCGCAAGGTCTGTCTGCCCAAGTACCAGGACCACGGCGAAATAATCAAGTGGCTGATTCTGGACAACGTACCGGGCAGCTACCCCTACACCGCCGGCACCTTTGCCTTCAAGCGCGAGGGCGAAGACCCAACCCGGATGTTCGCCGGCGAAGGTGACCCCTTCCGTACCAATACGCGCTTCAAATTGCTGAGCGAAGGCATGGCCGCCAAGCGCCTGTCCACCGCTTTTGACTCAGTGACACTGTACGGCAACGACCCGCATGTGCGGCCTGACATCTACGGCAAGGTTGGCAACTCGGGCGTTTCCATCGCCACGCTGGACGACATGAAGGTGCTGTATGGAGGGTTTGATTTGTGCAGCCCGACCACCAGCGTCTCGATGACCATCAACGGCCCGGCGCCCAGCATCCTGGCGATGTTCATGAACACCGCCATCGACCAGAACCTGGAAAAATTCAAGCTGGAGAACGGCCGCGAGGCGAGCGACACCGAAACCCAGAAAATCCGCGAATGGGTGCTGAGCAATGTGCGCGGCACGGTGCAGGCGGACATTCTGAAGGAAGACCAGGGCCAGAACACCTGCATCTTCTCGACCGAGTTCAGCCTGAAAGTGATGGGCGACATCGCCGAGTATTTTGTGCACCACAACGTGCGCAACTTTTACAGCGTTTCCATCAGCGGTTACCACATTGCCGAAGCTGGCGCGAATCCGATCTCGCAGCTCGCCTTCACCTTGTCCAACGGCTTTACCTTTGTCGAAGCCTATCTGGCGCGCGGCATGCACATCGACGACTTCGCGCCGAATTTGTCGTTCTTCTTCAGCAATGGCATGGACCCCGAATACACCGTGATGGGCCGGGTGGCGCGCCGCATCTGGGCTGTGGCGATGAAGGAAAAATACGGCGCGAATGAACGCAGCCAGAAACTCAAATACCACATCCAGACTTCGGGCCGCAGTCTGCACGCTCAGGAAATCCAGTTCAACGACATCCGCACCACGCTGCAGGCGCTGATCGCGATTTACGACAACTGCAATTCCCTGCACACCAACGCATTCGACGAAGCCATCACCACGCCGACCGAAGACTCGGTGCGCCGCGCGATGGCGATCCAGCTCATCATCAACCGCGAATGGGGCCTGGCGAAAAATGAAAACCCGACGCAAGGCGCTTTCATCATTGAAGATCTGACCGAGCTGGTCGAAGAAGCCGTGCTGGCCGAATTCCAGAACATCGCCGACCGGGGCGGCGTGCTGGGGGCGATGGAAACGGGCTATCAACGCGGCCGCATCCAGGACGAATCGATGCATTACGAGATGCTCAAGCACACCGGCGAGCTGCCCATCATCGGCGTAAACACCTTTCGCAACCCGCATGGGGAGCAGGTTGCTGACAAGCTGGAGCTGGCTCGCTCAACCGATGAGGAAAAGCAAAGCCAGCTGGCCCGGCTGGAGGACTTTCACAGCCGCCACGCCAGCGCAGCGCCAACGCAACTCGGGCGGTTGCAGCAGGCAGTGATCGAGAACAGGAACGTGTTCGGGGTACTGATGGATGCAGTGCGCGTCTGCTCGCTTGGGCAGATCACCAACGCGCTGTTTGAAGTCGGCGGGCAGTACCGGCGCAATATGTAAGCGGCCGGCGGGTCCGAAAGTTTGACCCAAAAGAAACCCGAACCACCGTGGCAGATTACGCCCCGGCGGTTCGGGTTTCTTTTTAGCGCAGCGCGGTGGCTCCGGCCAGAGTGGCCTAGCCGCCCTGGTGGGGACGCTTGCCCGGGTTTTTCTTGCTCCGGGTGTGCGAACCGCGCTCAAGGCTGATTTTCTGGCCGTGGCCAGTCGTGATGGTGTAGCCTTTGGGAGACACTGGCTTGGGGGCGCAGATGTCGGCCTCGACTCTGATTTTTTTTGACATAAAAACTCCGATTGAAAAAATGGCTGAATCGGCGATTTTAAGCCACAGCGTGCCGATACGCGCATTTCCGTGGCTTGCACGCTGCAAGTAGGCTTGATGGCTGGGCCTGAGCTTGAGCTGCACAGCCCTCCTCTTTACTGGCGCCAGACGCCTGCATCATGCATCGCCACTTCTCGCGGTCGGTCTCGAGCAGCATTGAAAAGTCCCCGGACGTCATGACTTGCGCCTCGGCGCCTTGCCCCTGAATGGCCGCTTTCGTATCGGGCAGCGAGGTGCGCGGTGTGCTCGCGTCATGGCCAGCGTGAGCAGTTTGCCGGCCTTCAACTGGCCTATGGGCGATGGCAGCGAAGCCATCATCAGGACCACGTTGCCCGCCTGCACAGCCATCATCCGGGAGTTGGAGCCCTTGTAGGGACGTGACGCAGCTTAATGCGGTGTTCAAAATCTCGCCAGCGAGGTGAATCAGGGCGCCGCCGAAGCCGCCCCGGTTGTCCGGGATCACCGTCCATTGGCTGACCGGGCCAAAGGGCGTCTGACAAGGCTGGCTTTCAAACAGGCAGCGACAACGGCAAATTCAGCAGCAGGTTTTGCGGCTTGAGCTTCACCACGCCGTCGGCGTTCATCATGAGGCCGAGGTAGACCGGTTTGCCAGCCACATCGGCGCGCATTTCCCGCAGGTCGGCAAAATCAAGCCTGAACAGGCTGAGCAACCGCCGCAGGCGCACCGGATCGACCTCCTGGCCTTCATACAGGTCGTTAAGCAGCGCGGTCGCCTCCACATCCAGCCCCACATGCCAGCGCCAGGCCGGATCATCGATCTTTTGCAGTGCCCTGATGGTGACCTCAACCCCCAGAAAGTGCCGCACCCATTTTTGCAGCACGCGGGCCAGGGCGTTGAGGCCCGATCGGGCGCGCGTCATGGTGAGAACCAGTCCGTGGCTCAGGTCGTTGCTGAGTTCATGCGTCAGGTCAAGCAGGTACGTGTGTCGGCCTAACTGCCGCAGGTAGTCAGGCGCGTTTTCATCGCTGAGCACCTGCAAATTGACAGTGGGCATGGGTCCCCCGGCTTCAGCCAGAAAGCGGCCAAAGTCGCCCAGCCCGCCAGTCTCACTGAGCATGTCCAGCACTTCCCTGTCCCCGCTTAATTTCTGGCCGTCCTGGCTGCTGATGCGCTGACTGCGGAACAGCATTTCGCCAGCGCGCACCTCGTAGGCGTCGGCAGAATCATTCATCAGCCCGTACGTGATGGCCTGGGCCAGCAGGTCGATGAACAAAGGCGGAATGTTGATAAGACCCATGCCGTCGCGTGGAAACAGGCTCAGGTAATAAGCCTCCAGAGTGCCGGCGGCCAGCAGGCCATCCCGAAATCGCAGAAACAGCCGGTAGCTTTCACGGACATCGGCATCCTGCACCGTCTGCAAGCCGGCCGGCGTGACCGGCATGGAAGGAAATTTGAGCAGCGCATTGTGCAATGCCAGCTCGGCCGGACAGGACCCGGCAACCGGCGCCAGTTCTGGCCGGGCGAGAAAACCCCGGAAATATTCATCGCTGGGAAGCAGCCAGCCGCGGTCGTTGCGCAGCGGGAAAGCGGACAGGCCTGAAGGCCAGGGATTTTGCATGGGGCAATCGATTCAGAAGAAGAGAAATTAGCCAGCAAATAATTTTAATTGCTATATTGTTTATAGCAACAAGTTACCGTAAATAATGGACGTGAGCCATATTTCACTGAAAAACAGTTACCAAGAGCCGACCACCGGGATGGTCGGGTTATTTACACGCTGTTGCAGAAAGCGGCATGGGTCGCATGTTCTTTACATTCCCTTGGCGACCCGCTGGGGCCCCCCGCGCGTTGTACCTCTGACAGGCCCTTGCGCTGTACTCAGGTTTTCCTCTATTCCGCCCAAGGTCAAACCGCCATTGCCAACTGCCCCATCGCCTCATTGTCAGGGCGCTAACCGCAAGCGAACACCACATGATCCCATTTTTTGCTGGTTCAACCACCCTTCCGATCAGTTTCCGCAGCTTTGCGCAACTGCCCGCCCGCGTTCTGGCGCGGACAACCGCCCTGCCACTGCTGTTGCTGCTGACGCTGTTGCAAAGCGCTACAGCCCAGCAGTCCTATCCGCAAGGCGCGCCACTGGACCCTCCCGGCAGCGTCGCCCGGCTCAACCTTGCGGAAGGGGCGGTGAGCTTTGCACCCTCCGAAGACAATGGAGGCACCTGGACCCCCGCCGTGCTGAACCGACCCCTGACCAGCGGTGACCGACTGTGGACCGGCCGGCGCGCTCGCTCTGAGTTGCATGTCGGGTCGACCGCCGTGCGCATGAGTGAGCAAACCAGTCTGGATTTTCTCGCGCTTGACGACAACCTGACGCAGCTGCGGCTGGCGCAAGGCAGCGCGCAATTACGGGTGCGCACGCTGTTTGAAGGTCAGCGTCTAGAGGTCGACACACCCAATTTGGCCTTCGTCATTTCAGAGCCTGGTGACTACCGCCTGGACGTCAATCCTGACAGCGACATCACCCGTGTCGTGACGCTGTCGGGCGGCGGCGTGCTTTACGGCGACAACGGCGCCGTGCTGAATCGGGGCAGCCAGCAGCAAGGCAGCTTCGGCGGCAGGCAGCTGACTCCGGCGGCACCGGGCGCCGCCGTGCAGGACAGTTTCGACGCCTGGGCCGCAGCCAGGGACCGGCGCGAAGACCAGTCCGTCTCGGCTCGCTATGTGCCGCGCGAGACCATTGGCTACCAACAGCTCGACAGCTATGGCGACTGGCAACAGGATCCGGGCTATGGCGCCGTCTGGCTGCCCCGCGCCGTGCCGGTGAACTGGGCACCCTACCGCGTCGGCCACTGGAGCTGGATAGCGCCCTGGGGCTGGACCTGGGTGGACGATGCACCGTGGGGATTTGCGCCGTTTCACTATGGCCGCTGGGCCCAGATCGGACCGCGCTGGGCCTGGGTGCCAGGGCGACTGCCCACGCGTCCGGTTTACGCTCCGGCCCTCGTCGCCTTTGTCGGCGGCAGCAGCGGCGGCGTCAACTGGAATATCTCCATAGGCGCCGGCAGTGCGCCGAGTCCCGGCGTGGGCTGGTTTCCGCTGGCACCGGGCGAAGCTTTCCGGCCAGCCTACTTCGCCAGTCCTCGCTACATCACGCAGGTTAACAACAACATCGTGGTGAACAACACGGTGAACATCAGCAATAACTACCGCTACCAGCGCCAACCGGCGGCCGTCACCGCGGTCAGCCGCGACGCGTTTGTCCGCGGCCGTCCCATGCAGGGCAACCTGCACGCCTTGAGCGCCGCTAATCTGGGCCAGGCTCAGGTGCTGATCGAACGCGGAGAGATGCCGCAACGTCCCGACGTGCGCGAACGGCCGAGCGTAGCGCCCGCGGCCGCATTACCACCTGCCGCCGTGGCCTTGCAACCCGTGGTCCGCAGCCCCCTCGAGCATGGCGATGAGAGGCTCGGAACTGCGGGTCAAAATAACCCACGCGCGGCAAGAACGGACAGCAACGACCGTACTCGCCGGACACAGGCAGTGCCGGCAATGCCGCCGCCCGCATCATCTGCAGCCATGGCCCCTGCCGTGCGCCCTTCTACAGTTTCCGCGCCCGAACGCAGCAACGTCGAGACCGGACAACGCAACCAACGCGAGCCGCAACTGCAACAGCAACAACAGCAGTTGCAGCGCGACCAGGCGCGCCAGCAAACCGACTCAACACGCCAGCAGGAGACGCAAGTCCGGCAAGATGCAGCGCCGCAACCGCAACGCGATTTGCGCGACCCAACCCGGGGAACTGGCAGCGCTGCGCCGCTGGTCTCCCCCGATGCACTGTCCGCCGCTGAGCGCTCTTCGATCAATCAGACCCAGCAGGCACGACAACAGCTTCAGCGCGACCAGCAGCGACAGCAGGCAGAGCAAGGCCGTCAGCAAGAGCGGCAACGTCGCCAGGCCGAAGAAGCTCAGGGACAGCGCGACCGGCGCGAACAGGCGCAAAAACAGCAAAAGCAGACACACCAGCAGGACGCACAACGCCGGCAACTTGAAGCGCAACAGGCGCGGCAACAGCTGCAGCGCGACCAGCAGCGCCAGCAGGCAGAGCAAGGCCACCAACAACAGCAACAACAGCAAGACTCGCGCAAGCCGCAGGCACAGGAACGGCACAAAACACCTCTGCCAGATACAGTCAACGGGCGCGTCGCGCGACCTGAAGGTGAAGCCATTCGCCATCGGGAACCCTGACCCTAACGACCGCCGAGCTCAGGCGCTGAATCAGTCAGTTTTTGATCGTCACTTACGCCGCCAGGGCGAACACTTATGGCTGGCCTTTCGACCTCCTTTTTCAGGCCGACAAAGAGGCTCTGCGAGGCACGGAAAAATTGCCGGCAATGGTCTGCCCAACATCGTTTCTCCTGCCGCGCCAGCCATGCCAAAAACCGCCCCGCTTCAGCCCCTGATTGCCGCTGCTCGCAGGGGGCCATCACGCAAAACTACCTAAGGGTCTGACCGGGTATCGCGGCCTCTTGCGGATAGCTAGGATTGCGACCTGTGTTCATGCAAGCGCCGTCCGCGCCTGCACACGTCGCCTTCTCGGCCCGTGAACCCAAAATCAACCAGCTGGAGAGTAATTTGTCAGAGGAGTTCATTCTTGAAACGCGGGGACTGACCAAGGAATTCAAGGGATTCGTGGCGGTCAACAGCGTTGACCTTAAAGTCCAGCGCGGGCACATTCACGCGCTGATCGGTCCCAATGGCGCTGGCAAGACGACCTTTTTCAATCTGCTGACCAAATTTCTCACGCCGACCCGTGGCAGCATCGTCTTCAACGGCAACGACATCACGACGGAAAAACCAGCCCAGACCGCGCGTCGCGGCATCGTCCGCTCGTTCCAGATATCGGCCGTTTTCCCCCACATGACCGTGCTGGAAAATGTGCGTGCCGCGTTGCAGCGCAACCTGGGCACTTCGTTTCATTTCTGGAAGGCCGAGGACACGCTGTTTCATCTGCATGAGCGGGCGCGCGCCCTGCTGGCAGAAGTGGACCTGAGCAACTTCGCCGATGAGCTGACCGTGAACCTGCCCTATGGCCGCAAACGCGCACTGGAACTCGCCACCACGCTGGCGCTGGAGCCTGAACTGATGCTGCTGGACGAGCCGACCCAGGGCATGGGCCATGAAGACGTGGACCGCGTGACGCAACTAATTAAGAAAGTTTCCGTCGGACGCACCATTTTGATGGTCGAGCACAACATGAACGTGGTGTCGTCGATTGCCAACCGCATCACGGTGCTTCAGCGTGGCGCCATCATCGCCGATGGCCCGTACGCCGAAGTGTCGCAAAATCCGCAGGTGATCGAAGCCTATATGGGCACCGCCAACACCGAACTGCAGGGAGCGCACTGATGACCAAAGAACTGCTCCGCATTGAAGACCTGCACGCCTGGTATGGCGAGTCGCACATCCTGCATGGCGTCAACCTCACGGTCAACGAAGGTGAAGTGGTGACACTGCTGGGCCGCAACGGCGCCGGTCGCACCACCACCATGCGCGCCATTGTGGGAATGACGGGCGCTCGCAAGGGCTCCATCAGGATCAACGGCGAAGAAGCGCTCAAGCTGGCGCCGCACAAGGTGGCCCGGCTGGGCGTGGGCTACTGCCCTGAAGAGCGCGGCATTTTCGCCAGCCTGTCAGCCGAGGAAAACCTGATGTTGCCGCCGACGATCGCACCGGGCGGCATGAGCGTTGCCGAAATTTACGCCATGTTTCCCAACCTGAAAGAGCGCGCCGGCAGCCCCGGTACGCGCCTGTCGGGTGGCGAGCAGCAGATGCTCGCCGTGGCTCGGATTTTGCGGACCGGCGCTCGGCTGCTGCTGCTCGACGAAATTTCAGAAGGTCTGGCGCCTGTCATCGTGCAAAAGCTGGGCGAAATGATTTTGGCGCTCAAGGCCAAGGGCTACACCATCGTGCTGGTCGAACAGAACTTCCGTTTTGCCGCGCCGCTGGCCGATCGTTTTTACGTCATGGAACACGGCCAGATCGTCAAGCAGTTTGCACAGTCCGAGCTGGCCCAGAACATGGGCATGCTGCAGGAATACCTGGGCGTTTGACGTCCATTCGTTACGCCAAAAACCAGATGCTTTTTTCATAATTTCCCATACATCATCAACCAGGAGACTTTCATGAAACTCAACGTTATCGTCGCGGCATTGGCCATCGGATTTGGCGCCACCGCATCCGCACAAGACACCGGTCCTGTCAAGATCGGTTTCATCACCGACATGTCCAGCCTGTATGCCGACATCGACGGCCCTGCCGGTGGGGAAATGGTGAGATGGGCTGCGCAGGACTTCGGCGGCAAGGTGTTGAACCGTCCGATTGAAGTGCTGACCGCAGACCACCAGAACAAGGCTGACGTGGCCTCTTCCAAGGCCCGCGAATGGATCGACAAGGACGGCCTGTCCATGCTGATCGGCGGCACCAACTCGGGCACCGCACTGGCCATGGCCAAGATCGCCGAAGAAAAGAAACGTCCCTTCATGGCGGTAGGTCCTGGCTCAGCCAGGCTGACCAATGAAGCCTGCTCAGCCTACACCGTGCACTATGCCTACGACACCGTGGCCCTGGCCAAGGTTGCGGGTACGGCCCTCGTTAAGTCTGGCGCCAAGAACTGGTTTTTCCTGACAGCCGACTATGCATTCGGCTATTCGCTTGAGAGTGACGCGTCCAATGTGGTCAAGGCCAACGGCGGCACCGTCGCCGGCACCGTGCGCCACCCGCTCAATGCCTCTGACTTTTCTTCCTTCCTGCTCCAGGCGCAATCGTCCAAGGCACAGGTGCTGGCGCTGGCCAACGCCGGTGGCGACTTTACCAATGCGATGAAGGCAGCCAAGGAATTCGGCATCAACAAGACCATGAAGATCGCAGGATTGCTGGTGTTCATCAACGACGTACACAGCCTGGGCCTGGCCAATACGGAAGGCCTGCAGCTGGCCGACAGCTGGTACTGGAACCAGGATGACGCCTCGCGCAAATTTGCCAAGCGTTTCTTCGACAAATACAAGCGCATGCCCTCCAGCCTGCAGGCCGCCGACTACTCGGTCGCGACCACCTACCTTAAGGCCGTGCAAGCCGCCGGCACAACGGACGCAGACAAGGTCATGAGCAGCTTGAAGGCTATGAAAATCGACGATTTCTACAACAAGGGCCAGATCCGCGCCGACGGCCGGATGATCCACGACATGTACCTGTTCCAGGTTAAGTCGGCCAAGGAATCGACCGTGCCATGGGACTACTACAAAATGGTTTCCAAGATCCCCGGTGACCAGGCTTTCACCACACCGGCTGAATCCAAATGTGCGCTGACCAAAAAATAAACTGACGCTCAGGGCGGCTGGTCGCAGATGCGACTGGCCGCCTTTTTTTATTACCTCAAGTCATGACCTGACAGGCGCATCCATGGAAATTTTCGGTATTCCTCATCAAGCATTTATGGGCCAGCTCCTGCTGGGCTTGGTCAACGGCGCGTTTTACGCCATGCTCAGCCTTGGACTGGCGGTCATCTTCGGTCTGCTGGGCGTTGTCAATTTTGCGCACGGTGCGCTGTACATGCTGGGCGCATTTGCCGCCTGGATCATGCTCGATAAATTCGGCATCAATTACTGGTTTGCGCTGATACTGGCACCGCTGGTGGTGGGTGCCTTCGGCGTCGTAATTGAGAGGCTGTTCCTGAAACACCTGTATAAGCTAGATCCGTTATACGGCTTGCTGCTGACCTTCGGGCTGGCGTTGATTGTCGAAGGTGTTTTTCGCGAGTTGTATGGCGCGTCGGGCCAATCGTATCCAGTACCGGAACTGCTTTCGGGCGCCACCAACCTGGGCTTCATGGTGCTTCCGAACTACCGCGCGTGGGTGGTGCTGGTTTCCCTGGTGGTATGCCTTGGCACCTGGTTCATCATCGAGCGAACCCCGCTGGGTGCCAACCTGCGTGCCGGCACTGAAAACGCGGCACTGGTTCAGACTTTCGGCATCAACGTGCCCATGATGGTCATGTTGACCTATGGCGCGGGCGCGGCGCTGGCCGGACTGGCTGGCGTGCTGGCCGCCCCCATTATTCAGGTCAATCCCCTGATGGGATCCAACCTCATCATCGTGGTGTTCGCCGTGGTGGTGATCGGTGGCATGGGCTCCATTCTGGGTTCGGTGATCACCGGCCTGGCACTCGGCCTGGTCGAAGGCATGACCCGCGTTTTCTACCCGGAGGCATCCAATATTGTGGTGTTCGTCGTGATGGTGCTGGTGCTGATGGTTCGTCCGGCAGGCCTTTTCGGCAAGGAGGCATGAGCCATGAACAACAATATGACTCAATCTGTGACCAAATCCCGCATGACCAAAGCCGCCAAAATCACGCGCTTCACTTACCTGGCGCTGCTGGTGCTCGCGCTGGCCGCACCGGCTATCGGGCTCTACCCCGTATTTGTCATGAAGCTGTTGTGCTTTGCGCTGTTCGCCTGCGCCTTCAATTTGCTGCTGGGTTTTACCGGCCTGTTGTCCTTCGGCCATGCCGCATTTTTTGGCTCGGCGGCTTACGTGACCGGCTGGTTCGTCAAGTCCCAGAGCTGGACGCCGGAACTGGCGATTCTGGCCGGCACCCTGGGAGCCGGACTGCTCGGCCTGATCGTCGGTGCGGTGGCTATTCGCCGACAGGGCATTTACTTTGCCATGATCACGCTGGCGATTGCCCAAATGGTCTATTTCGTCTGCCTCCAGGCATCCTTCACCGGTGGCGAAGACGGCTTGCAGGGCGTGTCGCGCGGCAAGCTGTTCGGCATGATCCCGCTGCAGTCCGACACCGCCATGTATTACTTCGTGGTCGCGATTTTTGTGCTGTGCTTCCTGTTCATCTCGCGCATCGTGCACTCTCCGTTTGGCCAGGTCCTCAAAATGATCCGGGAAAACGAGCCGCGCGCGATTTCGCTTGGTTATCAGGTGGACCGCTACAAGCTGCTGGCCTTTGTGCTGTCTGCCGCCCTGGCAGGCCTGGCGGGCTCGCTAAAGACACTGGTCATGGGCTTTGCCACCCTGTCCGATGTGCACTGGTCGATGTCGGGTGAAGTGATCTTGATGACGCTGCTCGGCGGCGTGGGAACCTTTTTCGGCCCGGTGATGGGCGCGGGCATCGTGATTTCGCTGCAAAACCTGCTCGCTGACAAGGTCGGCTCCTGGGTTACTGTCATCATTGGCGTGATCTTTGTGCTTTGTGTGCTTGCCTTCCGCAAGGGCATCGTGGGCGAATTGCAGGCTTATATTCAACGTCGCCGCGCTGCGGCAAAAGTCCACTGACGAGCAACGGTTACCACGGCAGGGAATTGCCGCGGTAATCCCTGAAACTGCCAGTATTTGCAGCGGTTAATCCAGCCATTACCGCAAGTAACTCAGCCGCTGCCACGGTTGCATGACGCACCGACAAACCGGCTTTGGCAAAGGGCTGCGACAGTCCGCTGTCCACCGTCCCGGGATGCAGCGCCACACAAAGGGATTCACGGTTACGGCGGGTAAGCTCTATTGACGCGGTTTTAACCAGCTGGTTCAGCGCTGCCTTGGAAGCGCGATAACCGTACCAGCCACCGAGCGCGTTGTCACCAATGCTGCCGACCCGGGCTGAAACAAAAGCGGCCGCGCAACGCCCCTGTTTGGGAAATAGCGGCAGAAAATGTTTCATCACCAGCGCCGGGCCGATGGCGTTGACGCGAAACACATGACTCAGGTAGTCGGCGTCCAGCTGGCTCCAGCTGCGTTCGGGCTGGCCTTGCTGGCCATGCAAAAAGCCGCTGGCTACCACTAGCAAACGAAGGTCGAGCTGCCTGTCAGCGCACTGAGCGGCAACCCAGCTCGCTGCCGCTTGAAGGCTGGTTTCGTCCGCATAGTCAATCGCCGGATGGCTGCTGCGGCTTAAAGCCAGCACAGTTGGATAGGGGCCGAAAGCGCCTTCGGACCCTGACAATTGGGCCGTCAGGGCCGCCCCCAAGCCACCCCCCGCGCCTATGACCAGCGCCACACCCGGCGGCGAAGCAAGCTTGCCGGCTGTCGCCGCCAGATCGTCGAGGCTGTACTCATGATTCATTTTGCGGCACCCGTTGCTATGCTATTTATAGCTACTCATGCAGATTCTTTCTGGACCAGCGGCTTATTTACAATATAAGTGATGGGGCTGCGTCAGGACTCATCGTCCAGCAGGCGTACCCTGACGCTTTTACCCTTGACCTTTCCCATCGCCAGTTTGTGCAACGCGTCGGCGGCAATGCTGCGGTCCACCGCGACATAGGTGGAAAACTCGTTCACATTGATCTTGCCAACCTGCTCACGGGTGAAGCCGGCCTCGCCGGTCAGCGCTCCCAGCACGTCGCCGGCGCGAATCTTTTCCTTGCGGCCACCCACGATCTGCAGCGTGGCCATTGGCGGGCGCAGCGCTTCCTTGCCATCCGGTGTCAGCTCGTCGAGCTTGTGCCATTCGGACTCGGCTTTTTGCAGTTGCTCGATCTTGCCAACCGAGCCCATTTCGTCCATCGTGGCCAGGCTGATGGCCCAACCCTCTTCGTCGGCACGGCCGGTGCGGCCGATGCGGTGAATATGAATTTCAGCATCGGGCGTCACATCGACGTTGATCACCATTTCCAGCTGCGAAATATCCAGCCCGCGCGCCGCCACGTCGGTCGCAACCAGAACCGAGCAGCTGCGGTTGGAAAACTGCACCAGCACCTGGTCGCGTTCGCGCTGCTCCAGCTCGCCATACAGCGCAAGCGCGCTAAAACCCTGGTCTTTCAGCAGTTGCACCAGCGCCCGGCATTGCGATTTGGTATTGCAAAAGGCCAGCGTGCTGACCGGCCGGTAATGGTTGAGCACCAGCGCCACCGCATTGAGGCGCGCCTCGTCGTGGTCGGTATCCTCAACCTGATACCAGCGCTGACGGATCTTGCTTTTTTCATGCTGCGCCTGCACGGTGATGGTTTGCGGGTTCTTCATGAACTGCTGGCTGATTTTGGCGATGCCTTCAGGGTAAGTCGCCGAAAACAGCAGGGTCTGGCGTTCTTTGGGACATTGTTTGGCCACGGTGGCGATGTCGTCAAAAAAGCCCATGTCAAGCATGCGGTCGGCCTCGTCGAGCACCAGCGTATTCAGGGCTTCCAGATTCAGGTTGCCGCGCTCCAGGTGATCCATGATGCGGCCTGGAGTGCCGACCACGATGTGCGCGCCGTGCTCCAGGCTGGCAATCTGGCCGCGCAGGGCAACGCCGCCGCACAGCGTGACGACCTTGATGTTTTCCTCGGCGCGGGCCAAGCGGCGGATTTCGGTCGTGACCTGATCGGCCAGCTCGCGTGTCGGGCATAGCACCATCGCCTGGATGGCAAAACGGCGGGCGTTCAGGTTGGCCAGCAGAGCCAGCGCAAAGGCGGCGGTCTTGCCGCTGCCGGTCTTGGCCTGGGCAATCAGGTCTTTGCCGAGCAGCGCGACCGGCAGGCTGGCGGCCTGAATCGGGGTCATGGCGGTGTAGCCGAGTTGGGTCAGATTTGCCAGGACGTGGGCCGGCAGCGAAAGGGCGCTGAAATCATTGGGAAAAGTAATCATGCCCTGATTATCGTGACTCGCGCCTTGCCTCATTGCGGTAAGGCCGGCGAGCGAAACACTGGCAAGCTGTGCGCGGTCCCATTTGCCTGAACTTTTTTGATTATTAGGCACCCCCTGAAAACTTGATTCCCCTGCCCTTCCTAACGCCTTGCAGTCACTGACAAGCCATGCGCTGCCGGCCTTTGCAATGGCGCTGGCAGTGATCATTGTTGCGGTTGGCGCCTAGGGTGGCTGGTGCAGCGCTACGCCATCCACCGTGAAACCAGCCGGTTGACGCCGCTGGGCGTATTTGCGGAGCTGTCAGGCGCTGAGCGCGCCGGAGCGGTTCTTTTCATGCACGGTCCGGCACCGCTTTGACCCGCGAGTGATGAGCTGGCCGGTATGGCTTCCAGCTCGGCATGGCCGGCTGGCTGCATTGGTGCCGCGGATCTGTGCCGTACCACCAGGAGGGGTGGGCGCGCACCAATGCCAGGAGCCAGGAGCGTCTGGCCAGGGGCAGCATGGCAACATCCACGCATTCATGGACAACAAAATGATTTACCGATTACTTCTCGTGCAAAGCACAATTTCTAAGATCAAGTTAAGATATATTGTGCGCAATTAGATTTGACACAATATTAAATTGCATTAAAAATTTATAGCGCCATCCTGCGCGATTTTTTACCAGACAACGAAAGTGAACCCCTCTATGTCCAAAAGCAACGTAACTGCAAGCGCAGGTCAATCGCGTCGCAATCTGCTTGTTGGCAGCATCGCCGTGGCGGCCAGTGCAGGCGCAGCGGCTGCAACCCATTCAAGCAATCCGGCTACCATGAAAAACGACTACAAGGCCGCTCACCGCAGCAACATGATCACCACCAAAGACGGCACCCAAATCTATTACAAGGACTGGGGCACCGGCCCGGATACCGTCATCTTCAGTCACGGCTGGCCTTTGAGCGCTGACGCCTGGGAAGACCAGATGATGTTTCTGGCCTCCAACGGTTACCGCTGCATTGCCCATGACCGGCGCGGACACGGCCGTTCCAGCCAGCCCTGGGATGGCAACAATTACGATACCTTTGCCGCCGACCTTGACACCCTGGTGACGACACTGAATATCAAAAACGCAACCTTCGTCGGTCACTCCATGGGGGGCGGGGAAGTCGCTCGCTATCTGGGCAAGTTCGGCAGCGCGCGCGCTTCCCAGGCGGTGCTGATTGCTGCAGTAACGCCACTGATGATCAAGACCGACAAGAACCCCGAAGGCACGCCCCTGAGTGCTTTTGACGGCATTCGCGCCGGCCTGCAGGCTGACCGCGCACAGTTCTACAAAGATCTGACCAACCCGTTTTTCGGCTTCAACCGCACCGGCATCAAGGACTCGTCAGGTCGCCGCGACACCTTCACCACGCTGGGCATGCAGTCCAGCCTGCGCAGCTCGTATGAGTGCGTCAAGCAGTTTTCAGAAACCGACTTCACTGAAGACCTGAAAAAAATGACGCTGCCGACGCTGATCATCCACGGTGATGATGACCAGATCGTACCGATCGCTCCGTCGGCCATGGCGGCATCGAAAATTCTGAAAAACGCCCGTCTCGAAGTTTACAAAGGCGGCTCGCACGCGATCCCACAAATGAACAAAGACAAGCTCAACGCAGACTTGCTGGCATTCCTCAAGCAGGCCTGAGCGGCGATTGACGGCTGCTCCACAGCAGCAAAAGCAAAACAGGCGCCAAGGTTCGACACTCGAGTCGCCTGTCTGCCGGCAAACCGGCAGGCGCGGGGGACATGACCTTACCGACATGCAGTGGCTGCCCGGTGGTAAGGTGGGTTCCCATTTCGCGCAACCAGGAAAAACACATATGCGGACTTTTGACTTCGATCTCTTTGTCATCGGCGGCGGCAGTGGCGGCGTGCGCGCTGCG
>NZ_JABBPF010000014.1 GCF_012927415.1 Polaromonas sp.
GGCGTGACATCGCTGGTGCGCGCTGGGGACGCGGGCCATGACGATGTCGATGACGATGACGTTCAGAGAATGAGCGAGCTTCACAACCCCAGCGACCGCGCAAGGTATCCAGCGCGACTTGCGGTTGATGGCCGCACGCCGTCATTCTCAGCGCGGACCCGGAGATGGCGACGCGCGTTATTTGACCGGAATCACCGTGCCCGCCGGCACCGGCACGGCGGTGACACTGTTTTGCGGCGAGCCTTCGATGAGCCGGTCGGAGTAGGTCAGGTAGACCAGCGTGTTGCGTTTGGCGTCGACCATCCGAATGACGCGCAGCTTCTTGAATACCAGCGAAATGCGTTCGCTGAACATTTCTTCCTGCCGGTCCAGCGGCTTGCCTTGAAAGCTGATGGGACCGGTCTGGCGGCAGGCAATCGAGGCTTCCGCCTTGTCCTCGGCCAAGCCGAAGGCGCCCTTGAGGCCACCCGTCTTGGCGCGCGAGACATAGCAGGTCACGCCGCTGACTTTGGGGTCGTCATAAGCGTCCACCACGATTTTGTGGTCAGGACCGATGAATTTGAAGACTGTGTCGACCGCACCGATCTCCTCGCTGCTGGCCCAGCCGCAGGCGCTGAGCAGCAGAGCAAGGCCGAATGCATAGGGCTTGAGGCGCTGCCGGCTTGATTTAGTTAGGGTCATCTGGATTGCCTCGAGTGATGATGAAGGTGAGGGCCGCCTGCAGATGCGCTGGAGCCATGCCTCTAATGTACAAAGCTGCAGACCTCTATCATGGCGCGATGACTTCCCTGATCCCCCCAGCCGGCCCTCGCGTCCTCTTTGATGCCCAGCACAGTGCCAGCCGCGCGCAGGCGGCAGTGTCCCTGGCCATGCGGCGTGACCGTCTGCTGCGAATCCAGTCGATGCTCAATACCCAGGGGCCTGCCCTGGCGCGCGCGGTGCAGCTTGACTTCGGCGTGCGCTCGCCGCAGCTCACCGAGATTGCCGACCTGTTTGTGCTGCGCACGCTGCTTTCCAGCACGCTGAAGAACCTTGCCAAATGGATGAAGCCTGTCAGGGTGCGAACGCCGCTTTATTTGCAGCCCTCACGGGCCTGGCTGCAGCGCCAGCCGCTCGGTGTGGTCGGCGTGGTGTCGCCGTGGAACTATCCGGTGCAGCTGTCGCTCGGCCCGGTCATCACGGCGCTGGCCGCCGGCAACCGCGTGATGCTCAAACCCAGCGAGCTGACGCCCGCGACGTCTGCGCTGCTGGCCGAGCTGATCGGCAAGGCGTTTACGGCCGACGAGTTGTGCGTCGTGCAGGGCGACGGCAGCGTGGCAGCCGAGTTTGCCAGCCTGCCGTTTGACCACCTGTTTTTCACCGGATCAACCGCCGTGGGCCGCAAGGTGGCCGAAGCCGCCGCCGCCAACCTGACGCCAACCACGCTGGAGCTGGGCGGCAAATCGCCCTGCATCATTGACGCGTCATGTGACCTCGATCAGGCCGCCATCAAGATTGCCCACGGCAAGCTGCTCAATGCCGGGCAGACCTGCATCGCGCCCGACTACGTGCTGCTACCCAGGGGCCGGGAGGCTGCGTTTGGCCAGGCTTTCGCGCGGGCGGTGGCCAAACTCTTTCCCACCATTGCCGGCAATCCCGACTACGCCAGCATCATCAGCCCGCGCCACCATGAGCGGCTGAAAGGGCTGCTGGCCGAGGCCCAAGGCGAGGGCGCGCGGCTGCAGGTGATCAACCCTGGCGCGGCAGCAAGTGGCGAAAACCGGCAAATGGCACCGGTGCTGGTGTTTGATTTGGCGCCCGGCTCCAGGCTGTTGCACGAAGAAATCTTTGGCCCCATCCTGCCAGTGCTGGCTTACGACTCGACGGACGAGGCGATTGGCTATATCAACGCCCGGCCCAGGCCGCTTGCGCTGTACTGGTTCGGCAAGGACAGCGCGGCGCGCGACCAGGTGCTGGCACGCACGGTCAGCGGCGGCGTCACCGTCAACGACACGCTGATGCATATTGCCCATCCCAACCTGCCGTTCGGCGGCGTGGGCGAGAGTGGCTGGGGCGCCTACCACGGCGAGGCCGGCTTTTTGCGCCTGACGCAGCAAAAGCCGGTACTGCTGCAGTCCAGCTGGGCGCGCGGCGACCTTTTTTATCCGCCTTATGGCAAGCGCTTTGATCAGGTGATGGGGCTGCTCAAGCGGCTGCTTTAAAGCGCTGGGACAGACGTTGCCCCGGTTTGCTATGTTTGCTATGATTTATATAGCAAACTATGGCGGTATTAATTGGACATGAAGCATTTTTGACCCAAAGAATGGCTCAAATCGTTGGTGCAGCTGCCTGGCTTAACAGATTCTCTTGATGTTGATCAAGGGTTTGCCGCCCAGGCAACCCTAGACTGAATTGCCTGGGCTGAAAAGCCTCAGCCGTGCTGACGGATTCAGCTCAAGGAGAACACTTTGTTCAAGCATCCTTTGTTGCAGACTGACGTTTCTGCGCTGTCCGGCGCCGCGATTCAACAAGGCTGGGCGCTGATCAAAGCTTTTCACAACCGGGTGAGTGGCGTGCATGTCAGCCCTGAATCCCATGGGGTCACCTGGCGCACTGAGATGCCCGAGCCCCTGCGACGCCAGCATCAGGACCGCCGGGGAGCGCAGTTGCGACCTGACCGTCATTGCTTCGCACGGCAGGAAAGGCACCAAGAGCTTTCGGCGGGGCTGCGAGACCCAGGGTGCTGGCCTCTACGCATAGGCCGGTGCTGGTGTTTCACTGAGCTGCGCACTGGCCAAGGGCCGCATCAGCGCGCGGCTCTGCTGGCCGGTTCAAGGTGGTAAATCAGGCCAAAAAGAAGCCGCAAAAAAGCCGTGACGATGATGCAATAAAAAAGTAAATAAATATTTAAAGAATCTATATTGTATAAAAACATATATTGTTTTAAGATAAACCGTATTGATTCAAGAAACATGGGTTCACATGACCACTTCAGATCTGGATGTCGGGGAAATGCGCGAAGCGGCTGGCCGGGCTACCGCCATGCTGCGTGTGCTCGCCAACGAAGACCGGCTACTTCTGCTGTGCCAGCTGACGCAGGGTGAGGCGTGCGTGAGCGACCTCGAGGAACTGCTCGGAATTCGCCAGCCTCCGCTGTCGCACCAGCTGGGCGTGTTGCGGGCTGAGGAAATTGTCTCAACCCGGCGCGAGGGCAAGAAGATCTTTTATCAGGTGTGCGACGAGCGGGTGGTTTCGGTGCTGAAGACGCTCTACGGCCTTTATTGCCCTGCGCCCGCAGGCGCCGAGCCCACACCCTGACACCCGGGTGCCGCCGCCCGGTAGCGCCCACGGTTGCTTTGTTCGGTTTTTTTAACGAGGAGTTTCATCATGGAAAAGAACGTAGGTGGCATCGACCGTTCGGTGCGCATCGTGGCGGGGCTAGTCATCCTGAGCCTGTTTTTTGTGCTTGATGCCAACTACCGCTGGTGGGCGCTGGTGGGCGTGGTGCCGCTGCTGACCGGCTTCATCGGCTGGTGCCCGGCCTATCTGCCGTTCGGCATTCGTACCTGCAAGCTGCAGGGAAAATAATGTCCCAGCGAAGCCGCCTGCGCTGCCTGCTCCCTTGCTCGCCGATCCTTCGCGGACTTCGCGTGGGCGCGCTGGTGGCCGTGTTGCCGGTATTGGGGCTGTGGCTCGTGCCGGCCAGTGCAGCGGCGCCGGCAGCAGCGGCGGCGCCCCTGGCCGTGCATGTAGTGGCCTACCGTGAGGTGGCCGACGTCATCAGCGCGGAGGGCGTGGTGGAGGCCGTCCGCCAGTCAACGCTGGCCGCGCAGATCGCTGGCCAGATTGTCGAACTCAAGGTCAGGGTGGGCGACAGCGTGAAGGCCGGCCAGGTGCTGGCGCGCATCGATCCGCGGGCCGCCGAGCAGGTGGTTTCGGGCAGCCAGAGCCAGCTGGCCGAAGCGCAGGCCGGGCTGACCAATGCGCTGCGCAGCTACGAGCGCAACAAGCAATTGTTTGCGCAAAAATTCATCAGTAAGGCCGGGTTCGATCAGGCCGAGCTGGACTACAAGGCGGCACAGGCGCGCGTCGGCGCGCTGCAGGCCAGCGCGGGCCAGGCCTCCACGGCCCGGACCTTCGCCACCATTACCGCGCCCTATGCCGGCGTCATTGCCACCACGCCGGTTGAGGTCGGCGACATGGCCCCGCCAGGCCGCCCGCTTGTCACCCGGTTCGACCCGGCCAGCATGCGTGTCATTGCCACGCTGTCGCAGTCCAGTCTGCGTGACGTGAAGCTGCAGCTGCCGGTTCAGGTCGAGGTGCCCGACCTGAAGCGCCGCCTGACGGCAAAGCAGGTCACGTTGGTGCCGCTTGCCGACAGCCGCACCCACACCGCCCGGCTGCGCCTGGAGCTGGGCGAAGCCCCCGGCTTGCTGCCGGGGCAGTTCGCGCGCGCCTGGTTTGCCACCGGCATGGCCCGCAAGCTGGTCATTCCCGAGAGCGCGGTACTGCGCCGCAGTGAAGTCACGGCGGTGTATGTGCACGGCGCGGACGGGCAGTTGCGGCTGCGGCAGATCCGCACCGGCGATGCCTCGGGCGATGGATTGATTGAGGTGCTGTCTGGCCTGCGCCAGGGCGAGCGCATTGCCGCAGACCCGGTCAGGGCAGGGCTTTCCGCTGGCGGACCTGCCGACGCTGCCGCGCCCGCTGGCAACTGACCAGCCCTTTGTTTTTGTTCAACACAAGGAGGTCATATGGCTCACATCGTCATCTTGGGCGCGGGTATCGGCGGTATGCCGATGGCCTACGAGTTGAAGCCCCTGCTTCGTGCCGGAGACAGCATCACGGTGGTGTCCAACACGGCCACCTTTCATTTCGTGCCGTCCAATCCGTGGGTCGCCGTCAACTGGCGCGCGCGCGATGCGGTGGAGTTCGAGGCGGCGCCCTACCTTGAAAAAAAGGGCATCGCCTTCGATGGCGCTGGCGCCAAACGGCTTCACCCTGAGCGCAACCAGGTCGAGTTGGGTGATGGCCGCCTGCTTGACTATGATTTTCTGGTGATTGCCACTGGCCCGAAGCTCGCCTTCGATGAAATAGAAGGCCTGGGTCCCACCGGCTACACCCAGTCGGTCTGCCATGTTGACCACGCGGTGGCCGCCGGGCGGGCCTGGGAGCAGTTCGTCGCCGCGCCCGGACCGGTCGTCGTCGGCGCGGCGCAAGGCGCGTCGTGCTTCGGCCCGGCTTATGAGTTCGCCTTCATCATGGATACCGATCTGCGCCGGCGCAAAATCCGCGACCGCGTGCCGATGACCTATGTCACGCCTGAGCCCTACATTGGCCACCTCGGCCTGTCGGGCGTGGGCGATTCAAAAACCATGCTCGAATCGGCAATGCGCGAGCGCCACATCAAGTGGATCTGCAACGCCAAAATCCTCAAGGTTGAGGACGGCAAAATGCAGATCGCCGAGCATGATGAAAACGGATTGCTTAAAAAGCAGCATGAGCTGCCGTTTGCCTACTCAATGGTGTTGCCTGCATTCAAGGGCATTGACGCGGTGTTCGGTATTGAAGGCCTGACCAATCCGCGCGGCTTCATCCTGATTGACGCGCACCAGCGCAACCCCCGGTTCACGAATATCTACGCCGTCGGCGTGTGCGTGGCAATACCGCCGGTAGAGGTCACCCCGGTGCCAACCGGTGCGCCCAAGACCGGCTACATGATCGAGTCGATGGTGACGGCCACGGCGCACAACATTCACGCCGAGCTGATGGGGCGCGAGCCCGATGCCACCGCCACCTGGAATGCCATCTGCCTGGCCGATTTCGGCGACAGTGGCATCGCGTTTGTCGCCTTGCCGCAGATTCCGCCGCGCAACGTGAGCTGGTTCGCCGAAGGCAAGTGGGTGCATCTGGCCAAGGTGGCTTTTGAAAAGTACTTTATTCGCAAGATGAAAAAGGGCACGTCAGAGCCGATTTATGAGAAGTACGTGTTGAAGGCGCTTGGTATTTTGAAACTGAAGGGTAAATGACCATGGGTCTGGCCGGTCGCCTCGCGAAATTCTTCCTGCATTCGCAGCTTACGCCGCTGATTGCGCTGGTGGCCATGCTGCTTGGCCTGTTCGCCGTGCTGGTGACACCGCGCGAGGAAGAGCCGCAGATCAACGTCACGATGGCCAACGTGCTGATTCCCTTTCCCGGGGCGTCGGCCAAAGACGTTGAGACGCTGGTGGCCACACCGGCCGAGCAGGTGATCTCGCAGATCCAGGGGCTTGAGCATGTGTTTTCAGTTTCCAGGCCGGGCATGGCCATCATCACCGCGCAATTCAAGGTCGGCATTCCGCGGACCGAGGCGCTGGTTCGGCTTTATGACACGGTGAACTCCAATCGCGACTGGTTGCCGCGCGAGTTGAATGTCGGCGAGCCGCTGATCAAGCCCCGGGGCATCGATGACGTGCCGGTGGTGTCGCTCACGCTGTGGACGCCGGACCGCGATCGCGGCGCTTACGAGCTGGAGCGCGTCGCGCACGCCATGGAGGCCGAGCTGAAACGCGTGCCCGGCACGCGTGAAGTCAGCACGCTGGGCGGCCCCGGCCGGGTGGTGCGGGTGCTGCTGGATATCGACAAGCTCAATGCCTCTCACCTGGCCATCAACGACATCCGCCAGGCGCTGCTGGGCGTCAACGCTGCCTTGCCGGCAGGCCAGTTGGCGGCTGACAACGCCACAGTTGAAGTCCAGACCGGCAACTTTCTGGCAAATGCGAAAGAAGTAGGCGAGCTGGTGGTGGGCGTCAGCGAAGGCAACCCGGTCACCTTGTCGGATGTGGCGCGCATTGTGGATGGCCCGGCGCAACCCTCCAGATACGTCTGGTTCGGCATGGGCAAGGCCGGCGCGACCGATGCCACCCGGCTGGGCAGCGAGTTCCCGGCTGTCACCATTTCGATCACCAAAAAACCCGGTGAAAACGCGGTACAGGTAGCCAGCCAGATTACCCAGCGCGTGGCCGAGCTGCGCAACACCATCGTGCCATCGGGCGTGCAGGTCAGCGTCACCCGCAACTACGGCGAAACCGCCAACGACAAGGCGATGAAGCTGATTCAAAAGCTCATCTTCGCCACCTCCGCGGTGGTGGTGCTGGTGTTTTTTGCATTGGGCCTGCGCGAGGCGGCCATTGTCGGCATTGCCGTCATCCTGACGCTGGCGGCCACGCTGTTCGCGTCTTGGGCCTGGGGCTTCACGCTAAACCGCGTCAGTCTGTTCGCGCTGATTTTTTCCATCGGCATTCTGGTTGACGACGCGATCGTGGTGGTCGAGAACATACATCGCCACCGCGAGCTGTATCCCGACAAATCACTGGCCGAGATTATTCCGCCGGCGGTTGACGAAGTCGGCGGCCCGACCATCCTGGCCACCTTCACCGTCATCGCCGCCTTGCTGCCGATGGCCTTTGTCACCGGCCTGATGGGGCCGTACATGAGCCCCATCCCCATCAATGCCAGCATGGGCATGGTCATCTCGCTGGTGATCGCCTTTACCGTCACGCCGTGGCTGGCGCACCGGCTGTCCAAACCGCAGACCGGCGAGGCGGCCCACGCGCCCCATGCCGACAGCAAGCTGCACCGGGGCTTCAACAAGCTGCTGCTGCCGTTTCTGGCTGATAAAAAGGCCGTGCGCAACCGGCGCTGGCTCTGGCTGGGGATTTTGGTCGCCATCCTGCTGTCAGTGGCCCTGCCCGTGGCGCAGCTGGTGGTACTGAAGATGCTGCCCTTCGACAACAAGTCAGAGTTTCAGGTGGTGGTTGACATGCCCGCCGGCACCCCGGTTGAAAACACCGCTGCGGTGCTGCATGACATGGGCGCCTATCTGGCAACGGTGAATGAAGTCACCGACTACCAGGCCTACGCAGGCACGGCCGCGCCCATCAACTTCAATGGCCTGGTGCGCCAGTACTACCTGCGCCAGGCGCCCGAGTCGGGTGACCTGCAGGTGAACCTGGTGGACAAGCACCAGCGCTCGCGCAAGAGCCACGAAATCGCGGGTGCCGTGCGCGGGGCGCTCGAAAAGATCGCCGCCACGCATGGTGCCAAGGTCAAGGTGGTTGAAGTGCCGCCCGGCCCGCCTGTGCTGTCGCCGCTGGTGGCTGAAATTTACGGCCCCGACGAAGCGGGCCGGCACGCGCTGGCCAAACAGGTTCGGCAGGCCTTTGGCCAGACGGCCGACATCATCGGCATCGACGATTCGATTGAAGACAATGCGCCCAGGGTGGTGTTGCGGGTTGACCAGCGCAAGGCGGCGCTGCTCGGCATTCCGGCGTCTGACGTAGTGCAGGCGATGCGCGTCGCGCTTGACGGCGAAGACATCACCTCGCTGCACGATGGGCAGTCAAAGTACAGCATACCGGTGCGGCTGAACCTGCCGCCCGAGAAACAGGCCAGGCTGAAAACCTTGCTGACCCTGACGGTGAAATCCGCCGGCGGCGACAGCGTACCGCTTTCGGAGCTGGTCAAGGTGCAGCCGACGCTGCGCGAAAAAACCATCCATCACAAGGACATGCTGCCGGTGAGCTACGTAATCGGCGACATGGCCGGCACGCTCGACAGCCCGCTGTATGGCATGTTTGCCGTGCGCAGCAAGCTCGGCAATCTCAGCGCCGCGCAGGGTGCTCCGCTGGGCGAATATTTCATCAAGCAGCCGACCGACCCGTACCGCCAGTTCGCCCTGAAATGGGACGGCGAATGGCAGATCACCTATGAAACCTTCCGCGACATGGGGCTGGCCTATGCGGTCGGCCTGGTGCTGGTCTACATTTTGGTGGTGGCGCAGTTCGGCTCCTACCTCACGCCGCTCATCATCATGGCGCCGATTCCCCTGACCCTCATCGGCGTGATGCCCGGCCATGCGCTGCTCAATGCGCAATACACCGCCACCTCCATGATCGGCATGATCGCGCTGGCCGGCAGCATCGTGCGCAATTCGATCCTGCTGGTCGACTTCATCAACCTGCAGGTCGCGCAGGGCGTGCCCTTTGTCGAGGCCGTCGTTCATTCGGCGTCGGCGCGCGCCAAGCCGATCGTGCTGACCGGGCTGGCGGCCATGATTGGCGCGGCTTTCATTCTGGATGACCCGATTTTCAACGGCTTGGCGATATCGCTGATATTCGGCATTTTCGTTTCCACCCTGCTGACGCTGGTGGTGATTCCGGTGCTGTACTACGCGGCGAATCGAAAGAAATTTGCTTGATTCCATTTCCAATTCACTGCGATATGTCGTTGCCCCGCCTTGCCGTGCCAAAGCACTGACTGCGGCGGTGCGCCTAATCTCGCCGCGAATTGGAACGGAATGGGAATGGGTTGTTGTTAACTTTCAGAAGGACTGGCGATGAATACAAATCTCATGGTGCGCATGTTTGCAGGCATTTTCATACTGGTGTCGCTGGCGCTCGGCGTGCCCGAAAGCCCGATTTTCGTGAGCAAATATTTTCTGTGGGTCACGGTGTTTGTCGGCGCCAACCTTTTGCAAAGCAGCTTCACGCGGTTCTGCCCGCTTGAAATGATGCTGAAAAAAGCCGGTGTGCGCGAGGCTTAAACGGCGAGCCACGGGCTTGACCGGCTTCAAACGCCTGCTTATGGATCAAATGCGGCTCACGTCCAATGAATATGGCTATACCTTGCTATTTAAATAATAGCGACGGATTTTTCCGGTTTTGCCCGATTACTTGGGCGGGAAATGACAGGCAACACCGCTGTTGCTGGCGCCGGGCTACAGCAAGCTCATGGTGGCCGCATCCGCCGCGCCGCCAAAGTATTGATCAAGCGCCGCCTGCCAGACCGGCAGATCGGGCCGCGCCGCCATGAACAGCGTCATGCACGAGCGGAACTTGAGGTCATCGGGCGAGCCAAGAATCGCCAGTGCTGACTTGCCCCTGCCAGCCAGCATCAGTCCAGTGCATTCCAGCAGCCGCTGGCCCAGCAAGGGATGCTCAAGGTAGGCAAGCGCTTCAGCCAGTGAGGTGATGCCGTAGTGCTTGGCGATGGCGCTTCTGCCTAGTTCCTTGAGCTGGGGAAAGATGAACCACATCCAGTGCGTCGCCTTATGGCCGGCGCGCAACTCATCCAACACGTCAGCGTAGACGGGTGTCTGGGCATCGACGAAGCGCTGGAGGTTGAAGGAGTCGGTCATGAGGGAACAAGCTTGCCGGAATTCTGGTGCATCAGGTTGAAAATCGCAGGCAGGAGGGTGCGGGCTTGGCATGGAAAGTTTGAAAGACGGCTATTCATTCCCCCGGGCCAATGGAGCACCCCCACGGGCAAGAAAAAAGCATCCGATATTTTTTGCAAGTGCCTGTTTTCGTTCGATTTTTGGCTCCTCAAAGTTATCGATGGTGGTAACTGGGTGATCGCTATGGACGCGTTGTAGCCGGATGTCTCGCTGTGATTACCAAAACCAGTTCTTGCTGTAAAGAATGTTTGACAGTACGCCGGTTACCAAAGAAAAGAGCCAAACCGATAAGTATTTAATTCCACTCCAGAACAATTCTTTTTGGTCTTTATCAAACTTTTCCGCATCTTGCACGTTGAGCACAATGTGAGCTCGACGATAGAAGAACGCGGTTCTTTCCACGTATGTGCGGACCACTACTAGCATGACTCCCAAAAGGGCAAGCGCCGGGACTGACCTGATTAAGAAAATAGCAGCTTCTTTAATGCTGGCAAACTCTACCGTTGCCGATCCGATCACCCGAGTTGCGAAAGCAGTCCAGACGAACACTGATACCAAAAATACTAGCTGCGAAAAATAAACGGCGAGCTCGTCCGCATAGGTACGCACGAATTTCGCCGCTCCAGTTGGCTTTGAAACAACCGTCGAAGCATGGTTCTTTAACAATCCGGCGATATCAGTGGCCCAGGTTCTTTCGGTGTGGACGATTCGGTAGTCAACTAGCGATCCCCTAGCGAAAAACCTGTGAGGCACATCCTTAAATTCGCCTTGTGTGTCAAACCTCAGTTCAATCTCCTGTTTTTCAGGAGCTTCATGCCCTCTAAATTTAATCAGATAAGTCGCAGAGATCGACACGGCACTGGGATGACATGGCGTTGTAGGATGAAACAATTCGAAGTCCTGAATATTGTTATGAACCACTGTTTGACCGTCGTCGTAGTAAACAGTGATTACAAAATGTATTAGCGACGAGTCATTTTGCTTTGACATTCTTTGTTCAAGCAGGTGATAAACATTGGTGATCTCACGGTGACCAATTTTGAAAGACCCAACGATTTCTCCGCGAAGCTCCTGAGGCTTGCCAAGAAGGCCGGCGACAAAACTTCGAAAGTCTTTCACCTCGCACGGAAGCATTACGTAGTACGGACTGTTCTCTTCTGCCTTTGCCAAGCTTTGCTCGCCAGCCGATGAGGTGATTCGGGGTAAATGCTGTTCAGCGTGGTTCAAAGTTGCTCCTTGCGTCGCCCCGTTTAAGTAACACGGGGGGCTATAAATACAAAAACAATCATGGTACGCGGAATCGTTACAAATAGCCATCTCCGAAGTAAGGTTAAGTCAAAGCTGTGTGCGGGGTCGGGAGCGCCCCTTGGGCGCACCGCCACCGGATGCAGCTGCAGCGCAACAGGCTTAAAATGTTTATTGACACTTGGTAAAGTTTGAAAGACACTCAATTCAACTTTAGGAGTGTTTATGAAAGCGTCAGATCTTGTCAATGTATGGGCTTCACCCGACAACAGCCGACTCACAGCAAAGCAGACCTCGTTCCGTCTGCACGTGCACGTCGCCGCCAAACTTGCGGCGTTGTCCCAGATGTATCCCCAAAAAACCAAAACTCAAATGGTTGGCGATTTGCTCTCAGCGGCATTGGCCGATCTAGAGTCGGGGCTTCCATCATTCCCTGGCAAACATTTCACTGACGATGAAGATCAAGGCCCTCTTTACGAGGCGACAGGTCCGGCGGAACAGTTCCGCACCCTGACCAATAAGCATTACATCGAGCTGGAAACAGAGCTGGGCAACGTAACTTCGATGCCTTTCTATGCCGAAAATCTGCTGATCACCAAAGACGGAAAATGAAGCTGCTCGCCTTTGGTCTGGACACCATCGAATGCGCGTACTACCTGCATGCCGGTACCGGGTGCAAGCTAGATTTCGCAGCACGTCATTACGTGCCCGGGTGCTGGATCGCACGGCAGGCTTCTCGAAACGCTATCTGCGGGAGTTTGTGAGCAAGATCCGCTTTGATGGAAAGCGAGTTGTGATGCGCGGCAAGAAAGCGGCTTTATTTGCAGCTGCGGCACAAAAAGATATGGGCACCACCATGGTGCCCACCTCTGCATCTGATTGGCTCCTCAACCTGGGCTCGAACAAGAACGGGCTAGCTGGCCACGCCAAACACCTGCACCCAGTAAATGCCGGCCTTGCTTTGCTTGTTCACGGCAAAGGCTGCACCCATTTCGGTATAAACCGGCGACATCAGGTTGGCACAGTGACCCGGGCTTTTGAGCCAGCCCTGCACGGCCACTTCGGCGTTCATCTGGCCTGCGGCGATGTTCTCGCCGATTGTGCGCCATGGATATCCGGCGCGGCTGGCGCGATCCGCTACGTGGCTGCCGTCGCGGCCGGTGTGACTAAAGTAGCTGTGGCGCGCCATGTCGGAGGCGTGGTCAAGGGCGACGCCTTGCAGCGCGGCGTTGAGCCGCACCGGGCGCGCCCCGGCAAAAGACTCGTTGCCGCAGCGGCGGGGCTGGGCCCGTGCCTCATTCACCAAGGCGAGCACCCGCGCCTGCACGCTGCCGGCCTGCGCGGCGCCGGGCGGCGAGAACGGCGCGGCCAGCACGAGCCAGGTTTGCGTGCCGCGCTGGTGAAATCCAGCCTCGGCCAGCTCGCCATCGGTGACTGCCGCGCAGGAACTGTCCATTGCGCCCTGCGCCAGGGCGACCGGGCCGGTATAGCCCCGCAGGGTGATTTGCGCCACCCGCATGGCACGGTAGTCGGAGGCTTGCAGCGAGTCATCAAGCTGGCTGCCGCCCGCGATGCGCGCAGCGGCGGCCGATAGCCGGGTGTTTTCGCGCAGTGGAGTGGCTGGGCCCGCGTGCCCTTCGCAGCCTTCGAGTCGAGCCGCGTTCAGCGCGCGCAGCAGCGGTTGGTGGTCGGGTGCGGATGCCTGGGCATGCACCGGCCCGGCGATGGCCATGACGGCCAGCAGCAGACAAGCCGCAATGCGTTGCCAGGCACCGCGCGTTTTAATCAGCATGTCGTTCAGTCTCATCGGTCGATGATAGCGGCGCGCCGGCTATCAAGCCTCCTGGCGGGCGCGCCGTTGAACCGCCGCAGGGTTCGGCTGCTGAGCTTGGGAACTCCTGTTTTGATAGCTGCCTGTGACGGTAAGTACTGGACTACAGCCAGTTTTGCCCTGAAAGTGGCTGAGCGACTATCCCATCGCGGCTTTGAACATGGCTGAAAATGGGCTGTCGCTGGCGTAGCCGCTGGCCGCGCCCCAGCAAAAGCGCAGGGCATGCGAAAAACCGCTTTGCCAATGCCAGCCGTCAACCGTAATGAAGCCCGCCTGCGAAGCAGCCTACTTGACAGTTCGCAGGTAGCGCTGAATGGCGGCAACTTCATCTTTGGATGGCGCTTTTCCCTTGTCCGACTGGAAGCTCGCATCTTTCCAGTGCGGCATGGCCAATTTCAGTGGCCGGCCCTTGTCATCCACGCCAGTCAACACCGCGCGCTGGAACAGTTTCAGGCTCCATTTACTGGAGTCGCCAGCCAGCACCGGGCCTTTGACCGCACCGGTTCCTCCCTTGCCGTTGTCGCCGTGGCAGGACGCGCAGTTTTGCTGGTAGAGCGCTTTGCCGTCAAGGCCTGCCGCAGATGCAGACAGCGCGATCAGCAATAAACCCAGGGCGATGACGAGTTGTTTCATGATGATTTTTTTGAGTTAAGGAAAAATCAGTCTACCTTTGACACTGAGAACAAGGAAACATTGTTTTACCGGAGATTTCCAGTCAAGGCAGAGCGATGTCATTTGCTACAAAAATAATAGCTGACCAAGGCGATATTACTTAGACTACAGCCAGTTTTTGTTCTGAAAATGACTGGGCGGCTGACCCATCGCGGCTTTGAACATGGCTGAAAACGCGCTGTCGCTGGCATAGCCGCTGGCCACTGCCACCTGGCTGACCGGCTGGCCGCGCGCCAGCAGGGGCAGGGCATGCGCCAGAATCGCCTGCCGGCGCCACTGCTGGTAGCTCAGGTCCAGCTCGTCGCGAAACAGCCGGGCCATGGTGCGTTCGCTGGCGCCCATGTCGGCCGCCCATTCGGCAAGCGTGGCGCGGTCGGACGGGGCGCGCAGCACCGCTTGGCACAACGAGCGAAGCCGCTTGTCGCCGGTTTGCGGGTGCGGCAACGGAACGCCCAGCGCCTGCGTTTCGGCGTGGGTGATTTCGTCAAGCACCAGCGCGCAAAGCAACTGCTCGCGCGCAGCGCTCAGCGGCGGGCTCCCCGGAGCATCAAGTGCCTGAATGGCCTCGCGCAGCAGTGGCGACACCACCATGACTCGGCAGTCCTGCCAGCCTTCGGGGGTGGCGCTGGCGTCGATGTACAGCGTGCGGAATTCGGCTGCTTCGAGCACGGTGATGTGGTGGCGCGCACCCGGCGCCACCCACACTGCGCGGGATGGCGGCACGATGTAGGTGATTTCTCCGCCGGCCTGGTCGCTCTGCGCCGCCGTGACCTGCACGATGCCGGTGGCGCAGTAAGCCAGCTGTGCCCAGGCGTGGGCGTGCGGCTCGAAGTGGGTATCGGCCGGCATGGTGCGCGCGCGCACGCGCACCGGCCGCTGCGGGCTGGGCGTGAAGCTGTCGGTGTTGCCTATGGGCGTGAGTGGCGGGCGGGCGTTGCGGAGCATGGGTGGGATGACGCAGGATGAGGAAATCAAAAAACCCGAGTGAAGAAAATGCAAAGACGTAATTTTCTTGAATTAGCCGAAACAAGGCTATTTGTCGCATTTCAGCAGATGACGCAAATATTACGATAGCGCCATGAATTCTTCAAGCATTTCAAGCAGGCCAGCCGGTGTGGTTCCCTTTCGGCGTGACGCCAGCGTCATCGGCCTGGTCGGTCTGGCGCATCTGATCAGCCACTACAGCCAGCTGCTGCTGGCGCCGCTGTTTCCGTGGCTCAAGGAGGCGTTCAACGTCAGTTACGCGGAGCTGGGTTTTTTGATGACGATATTTTTTGTGGTCTCGTGCGCGGTGCAGGCGCTGTCGGGTTTTGTGGTGGACCGCGTGGGTCCGCGACCAATTCTGTTTGGCGGCCTGGCCTTGCTGAGCGTTGCGGCCTTCGGTTATTCCATCAGCACCAGTTACTGGATGCTGGCTGGTTTTGCCGCGCTGGCTGGCGTGGGCAACGGGGTGTTTCACCCGGTTGACTACACCTTGCTGAACCGCAAGATCAGCGCGTCGCGCCTGGGCCATGCCTACAGCGTGCATGGCATCACGGGCAGCCTGGGCTGGGCGCTGGCGCCGGCCATGCTGGTGCCGATCGCGCTGGCTTTCTCATGGCGCGTGGCGCTGGCCAGTGCGGGCGTGCTGGTGCTGGTGGTGCTGGCGGTGCTGGTGCTCAACCGCCGCCACCTGGCCTTGTCGGTGTTGCCTCATGCCCGGAATGACGAAAAAACCGAAGCGGCGGGCAGCCTCGATTTTTTAAAAATACCCGCCGTGTGGATGTGTTTTGCCTTCTTCTTTTTCTACGCCATGGCGCTGAGCGTGGTGCAGGCCTTTGCGCCCGAGGCGGCGCGGCAGTTGCACGGCGTCCCGGTGGCGCTGGTCGCCGCCTACCTGACGATCTACATGGTGTGCAGCGCGGGCGGCATGGCGCTGGGCGGCTTTCTGGCGAGCAATCCGGCGAACTGCGAACGCATTGTGGGCGCCGGTTTTGCATTGGCAGCCGGCATTGCGCTGGTGATTGGTTTTGCTGATTTTCCTGACAGCTCGGGCATGGCCGTGCTGACGCTGTTTGGTGCCATGGGTTTTTTTACGGGCATTGCGGGGCCATCGCGCGATCTGTTGGTGAAACGCTCTACGCCCGAGAATGCGACCGGCCGGGTTTACGGCGTGGTGTATGCGGGGCTTGACATTGGCCAGGCGGTGGCGCCGCTGATTTTTGGCACGCTGATGGACCATAAGCAGTATGCGGGGGTGTGGCTCGGGCTGGTGATTGTGCAGGGAGTGCTGATTGCCAGTGCCTTCAATGTGCGGCGGGTTCGCCGCGTGGCGCTGGTTCAGGCCTGAGTCAGAACCGGCGCCATTGCAGGGGCTGAAGGGCTAAGGGGCTAAGGGGCTAAGGGTGAGCGGCGTTGCACTTGCGTGAATAGAAGGGTAGATTCAATCATCAGGGCCGCAGGGTTGTCCTTTCCCTTCACTACAGGAGTTCCCATGACCTCATCACAACCTTCCGCCAGTGGCGACTTCGGCCGCTGGATTGAAGAAAAATCAGAAGCTGTGAAAGCGGAACTGGCCGAGAAGTTTCCGCCTGCCACCAGTGGGCCGGCGGCCGTTCACCACGAAACCAGCGCCCAGCGGATTGAAGAAGTCCTGCTTGGTCATGAGCCTGCGGGCGACGCGCTGCTGGAAGAGCTTGCCGCCGAGGACTCGGTGCCGCCTCTAAGCGACGAAGAGCTGGCCCGGCAGGCGCTGGCCAGTGGCGGCGGCGACAACAACCCGGACACGCCCGAATAGCGGGCCAGGCCTTGATCCGGTTAAGTTGCCGCGCCGTCACCGTCGCCGATGTCGCGGCACAATGCCGGGATGACAAAACAACTTGCCGGCCACCTCATTGTTGACTGCCTCCTGGCTCAGGGCGTAACCCATGCGTTTGGTGTTCCGGGCGAGAGCTATCTGGCCGTGCTCGATGGCCTGCACGCCCGCCGGGAACAGATTCAGTTCGTCACCTGCCGGCAGGAGGGCGGTGCGGCTTTCATGGCCGAGGCCCACGGCAAGCTGACGGGTCGGCCCGGCGTGTGCATGGTGACGCGCGGGCCGGGCGCCACCAATGCGTCCATCGGCGTGCACACGGCATTTCAGGATTCGACCCCGATGGTGCTGCTGATCGGTGACGTAGCCAGCGATTGCCGTGACCGCGAGGCCTTTCAGGAAGTCGACTACGGCAGTTTTTTCGGGCCGAGTACCAAGGGTTTCGCCAAGCGCGTGGAGCGCATTGACGACGCGGACCGCATTCCCGAGTATGTGGCGCGCGCCTTTGCCGCCGCCATGAACGGGCGCCCCGGTCCGGTGGTGCTGGTGCTGCCAGAAGACATGCTGACCCAAATGACCTATGCCCGGCCGCTGCCCCGGGTTGAGGCGGTGCAGGCCTGGAGCGACCCCGGCTCCCTGCGAACGCTGCGCGAGATGCTGCTGGCGTCGAGGCAGCCGCTCATCATTGCAGGCGGCAGCGGCTGGACGCCGCAGTCGGCGCAGGCCTTGCAGCGCTTTGCCGAAAACTGGAAGCTGCCGGTGGGCAATGCCTTCCGCTTTCAGGATACCTTTGACAACCACCACCCGTTTTATGCCGGTGACGTGGGCATTGGCCTGAACCCCAAGCTGGCAGCGCGCGTCAAGGCGAGCGACCTGATCATTGCCATCGGCCCGCGCCTGGGCGAAATGACGACCGGCAACTACACCCTGCTGGAAGCGCCCAGGCCGAAGCAGAAGCTGGTGCACATCCACGCCAGTGCCGAGGAGCTCAATCGCGTTTATCAGGCCGACCTGGCGATCAATGCCACCATGAATGCGGCGGCGCGCTCGCTGGAGGTGCTGACGGCGCCGCCGTCGGTGCCGTGGGAGGCGTGGACGGCCGCTAGCAATGAAGACTATCTGGAGAACCTGAAGCCGACACCCTCCGCGAACCTGCCGGGTGACATCGACATGCCCGCCATCGTCGGCCTGCTGCAAAAGCATTTGCCGCCAGATGCCGTGCTGACCAATGGCGCCGGCAATTTCGCCAGCTGGGTGCACCGCTTTTTCAAGCACCACGGGCTGGCCAAAGGCCACAAGACGCAGCTGGCGCCCACCGTGGGCGCCATGGGCTACGGCGTGCCGGCGGGCATTGCCGCGGCCATTACCACCGGGCGCGTGGCCTTCACGATCGCCGGCGACGGCGACTTTTTGATGAACGGACAGGAGCTGGCAACCGCCGTTCAGCATGGCGCAAAAAGCATCATCGTGCTGCTCAACAACGGCATGTACGGCACCATCCGTATGCACCAGGAAAGAGAGTACCCGCAGCACGAGAGCGGCTCTCACCTGAATAACCCGGACTTTGCAGCGCTGGCGCGCGCCTATGGCTACTCGGGCGTGCGCATCACAAAAACCGCCGAATTTGAAGCCGAATTGCTGGTGGCGCTGGCGCGCCCTGAAGGCACGCTGATCGAGGTGACGCTGGACCCTGAAGTCATTACCACGCGCGGCACGCTGTCGGCCATCACGCAGAATGCGCTGGCCAAAACGCTATAAAATAGATAGCGTACAAGGACCGTATTCATTCGACAGAAGACTGATTGGGCTCAAAAAACAGAAAAAGCCGGGGCAAGCCGGCTTTTTCTACTTCTGGCTCACTGGTCTTGTCTGCAACCGGCGCCCGCTACACGCTCAGACGCTTACTCCTTGACGTCGACCGCGTAGAAGTTGTGACGGCCGAACGGGCTGTTTTTAAAGCCAATCACGCTCTTGCGGACCGGCTTGATTTGCACCGCGTGGGCAATCGTGAACCAGGGCGCCTGTTCCTTGAAAATGACCTGCGCCTGCTGGTACAGCTTGGTGCGTTCAGCCTGGCTGGTCACGGTCTTGGCTTTCAGGACCACGTCTTCATAAGGCTGGTAGCAGAACTTGGCAATATTGCTGCCGCTGGCCGACTGGGCCGACGCGCAGCCGAGCAGGGTGTAGAGGAAGTTGTCCGGATCGCCGTTGTCGCCAGTCCAGCCCAGCATGCCCATCTGATGTTCGCCGGCCTGCAGGCGCTTGCGGTATTCGCCCCACTCGAAGCTCTTGATTTCGGCCTTGACGCCTACCTTGACGAGGTCAGCCTGCATCAGCTCGGCAATGCGCTTGGCGTTCGGGTTGTAGGGACGCTGCACCGGCATGGCCCACAGGTCGGTTGAGAAACCGTTCGGGTAGCCTGCTGCTGCCAGCAATTTTTTGGCGGCTTCCGGGTTGTATTCATCATCCTTGACGGCATCGTTGTAAGACCACATCGAAGGCGGGATCGGGTTCTTGGCGGCAATGCCGGTGCCCAGGTACACGCCGTCAACAATCGCCTTCTTGTTGATGGACATGTTGACGGCCTTGCGAACGCGCACATCGTCAAACGGCTTTTTGGTGGTGTTGTAGGCCAGGTAGCCGACATTCAGGCCGGGCTGCTCAAGCACCTGGATGTTGGGGTCCTTGCGGATGGCCTCAAGGTCAGCCGGGTTGGGGTAAGGCATGACATGGCACTCGCCCTTTTGCAGCTTGGCCCAGCGCACCGAGGCGTCAGGCGTGATCGAGTAAACCAGGTCGTCAATCTTGGCCTTGCCGCCCCAGTAGGTGGGGAAGGACTTGTAGCGGATGACCGCGTCTTTCTGGTACTGCACCAGGTAGAAAGGACCGGTACCGATGGGGTCCTGGTCGATTTTTTCTGGCGTGCCGGCCTTGAGCATCGCGTCAGCATATTCCTTGGACTGGATGGCCGCGTATGGCATGGCCAGGTTGGCCAGGAAAGGCGCTTCGGGCTTGTCCAGCGTGATCTTGACGGTGAAGTCGTTGACTTTTTCCACCGACTTCAGCAGCTTGGGCATGCCCATGTCGCTGAAGTAGGAGTGGTTGGGGCTGGTGACCTTGAAGAATGGATTGTCTTCTTTCCACTGGCGATCGAACATGAACAGCACGTCGTCGGCATTCATGTCGCGCGTGGGTTTGAAACCCTTGTTCGTGCCGTGCCACTTCACGCCCTTGCGCAGGTGAAAGGTGTATTCCTTGCCGTCGGCGGAAATATCCCATTTTTCGGCCAGACCGGGCACCACTTTCGTGCCACCGTATTCAAATTCTACCAAGCGGTTGTAAATGGGTTCGTTGGCATCGAAAGAGGTGCCCGTCGTGTTGACGCCAGGATAGAAGTTTTCCGGACTGCCTTCAGAGCAAAACACCAGTGTCTTGGCAGAGACGGGCGAAAGCGCCATGAGCGTCAGTACGGCTGGCAGGGCGAGGGCACGCAGCAAAGCGCGCTGCACCGGACGAAAGCGGTAAGCACTGGGTTGGGTCTGAATCATGTGACGAACTCCATTTTTTTGAGGGAGGGGTGAATGCTGCGATGCAGCGGGCTTGCGGCCGGTTTGCGCAACACTCGTGGTGCGCGCCCCCCGGTCATTGGATACGTGGCTTGGGAAGAATGCAAGATATGCATCATTTCCCGCGTCACGCAGTGAGGAAATCTTCAGCATAGTGACAGGCTACCTGACGGCCGGCGACTTCGCGCAACGCCGGGCGTTCGGCGCGGCAGCGGTCGGTGACGTGGGGGCAACGGGTTGAAAAAACGCAACCGGTGGGCGGATTGAGCGGGGAGGGCAACTCGCCTTTCAGCACAATCCGCTGCTTGACGGCGCTGCTGCCGGCAAGACCCGGCGTGGACGCCAGCAGGGCCTGGGTGTAGGGGTGAAGCGGCTGCGCAAAAAGGGCGGATTTTTCGCCCTGCTCGACGGCATGACCGAGATACATCACCAGCACATCGTGCGCAATGTGACGGACCACGCCCAGGTCGTGCGAGATGAACAGGTAGGCCAGTCCTAGCGACTGTTGGAGGTCGGCCAGCAGATTGAGCACCTGCGCCTGGATCGACACGTCCAGCGCGGACACCGGTTCGTCGGCCACTACCAGCGTGGGGTTGAGCATCAGGGCGCGCGCAATGGCGATGCGCTGGCGCTGCCCGCCGGAAAACATGTGCGGATAGCGGTCGTAGTGCTCGGGGCGAAGGCCGACCAGGGCCAGCATGGCGCGCGCTTTTACGGCGCGTTCGGCGGCTGGCATGGCGGTGTTGATCTCAAGCGGTGCTTCCAGAATGGCGCCGATTTTTTTGCGCGGATTGAGTGAGCCGTAAGGATTCTGGAACACCAGTTGCACGGCTTTGCGCAACCCGGCGCGCTCTTGCTTCGGTGCATTGACTGCATCAATTCCCTGAATGCGCAACTGGCCGCCAGTCGGGGTTTCTATCAGCGACACCATCCGGGCCAGCGTGGATTTTCCGCAACCCGATTCCCCGACGACCGCCAGTGTTCTGCCTGCATGGACCGTGAAGGAGACCCCGCCAACAGCCTGCAGATGGTCAGGCGCGCGCAGGAAGCCACGCCGGATTTCATAGACCCGTTTGAGGTTTTTGGCCTCTACCACCGGCTGGCCGGCTGGCGGGCTGGCGCTTAGCAGCGTGCTCATGGTGCCGCCTCCGTCAGTGCAAGATCGCCGCGCATGGCCGCTTCACGGCCGGAGTCGCCCAGTGGGTAGTGGCAACGCACCAGGCCGTCTTTCCAGCCTCGCAGCAACGGGCGCTCGCCGGCGCAATGCGCCGTCGCATAGACGCAGCGTGGTGAGAACAGGCAGCCGCCCGGCCGGTCGTACAGTCCGGGCACCATGCCGGGAATGGTGGCCAGCCGCGTGCTGCCGTCACTGCGCTCGGGCAGGGCGGCCAGCAGCGCTTCGGTGTAAGGGTGCTGGGGCGTGTTGAAGAGGGCGTGCGCGCTCTGCTCTTCCATGATCTGGCCAGCGTACATCACGGCGATGCGCTGCGCCATCTCCGAGACGACGCCCATGTTGTGGGTGATCAGCACCAGTGCCATGCCGCGTTCCTTCTGCAGGCTGCGCAGCAGGTCCAGGATCTGCGCCTGGATCGTCACGTCAAGGGCGGTGGTGGGTTCGTCGGCAATCAGCAGCCGCGGGTTGCAGGCAATCGCCATGGCGATCATCACGCGCTGATTCATACCGCCTGACAACTGGTGCGGGTAGGCCTTTAGCCGGCTTTCAGCGGCCGGGATGCCGACCTGCTCAAGCAGTTCGATGGCTTTGCGCGTGGCGGCCTTACGGTTCAGCCCAAGGTGCAGGCGCAGGGTTTCGGTGATCTGGAAACCCACGGTAAAGCAGGGGTTCAGGCTGGTTGTGGGGTCCTGAAAAATCATCGCCACGTCTTTGCCGGTGAACTTGCTGCGCTCGCGATCCGACAATGCCAGCAGGTCGTGGCCGGCAAAACGCAATTTGTCGGCGCTGACCCGGCCGGGATAGGCCACCAGTCCCATCAGTGCCATCATGGTCACGCTCTTGCCGGAACCCGACTCGCCGACAATGCCGAGCACTTCGCCTTCCTCCAGCGACAGGCTGACACCGTCGACGGCGTGCATGACACCGTTTTGCGAGGGGAACTCGACGGACAGGTTTTCTATTTCAAGCAGGGCCAATGTCAGGTCTTTTTAAAAGGCGGGAGGCAGGACAGCAAACGGTTGGTGGCCGAGCCCTCCGACGCATTGCCAGCGAACGTCGCGGAACCGGTTTTGCCGGGCCGCAGGCGTTGCCTCCAGCCCGAGGATTCGGCTACACGAAGCGAGCCGGGAAGGGGGAGGGCCATCATCGCTTTAGTTTGGGATCGAACGCATCACGCAGTCCGTCGCCCAGCAGGTTGAAGGCCAGCACGGTAATCAAAATGGCAAGCCCCGGAAAGGTCACGACCCACCAGGCGCGCAATACAAATTCCCTGGCATCGGCCAGCATGGTGCCCCATTCGGGGGAAGGTGGCTGGGCTCCCAATCCCAGAAAGCCAAGCGCTGCGGCGTCGAGAATGGCAGTGGAAACGCCGAGCGAGGCCTGCACGATCAACGGGGCGGTGCAATTGGGCAGGATTTCACTGAACATCAGCCTGACACGGCCAGCGCCGCTCATGCGAGCGGCAGTGACGTAATCACGGGTTGTCTCGGCAATCACCGCGGCACGGGTGATCCGCACGTAGTGCGGCAGCACCACGATGGCCACGGCCAGCATGGCATTCATCAGGCCAGGCCCCAGAATAGCCACAATCACGATCGCCAGCAGCAGGCTGGGCAGCGTCAGGATGATGTCCATCAGCCGCATGATGGCGATCTCGAAGATGCCCCGAAAATACCCGGCCAGCAGGCCCAGCACGGTGCCCACCACGACCGAAATGGCCACCACCGCCAGGCCGATGACCAGTGACAGGCGCGCGCCATACATCAGGCGCGACAGGATGTCCCGGCCGATGGCGTCGGTGCCCAGCGGGTAGGACCAGGAGCCGCCTGACTGCCAGGCGGGTGGCTTGAGGAAGACGGCGTTGTCCGTGATGTTGGGTGCGTGTGGCGCCAGCCAGGGGGCAAACAGTGCGATCAGCAGTACCCCCAGAACAATGACAAGGCCCATGACCGCGCCGTGGTTGGCGCTGAAGTATGTCCAGAACTCGCGCAGCGGGTGTGGAGGGGCAGGCGCTGCGGTGCTGCGTGATTTCAAGGTGGCCGTGCTCATCGCTGGTGCCTGATTCGAGGATTGATGATTCCGTAGGTGATGTCCACCAGCAGATTGACGGCCATCACGATGGAGCCCAGCAGCAAAATGCCGCCTTGCAAGACCGGGTAGTCGCGGCGGCTGATGGCTTCAATCAGCCATTTTCCGACGCCGGGCCAGGAAAAAATGGTTTCGGTCAGGATCGCGCCCGTGAACAGGACGCCTACCTGCAGGCCGATCACGGTGATGACGGGAATCAGCGCGTTGCGCAGGGCATGCACGGCCACCACCCGCAGCTTGGACAGACCCTTGGCGCGGGCGGTGCGGATGTAGTCTTCGCCCAGCACTTCGAGCATGGCCGAGCGGGTCATGCGTGCAATCACCGCCAGTGGGTTGGTGCCGAGCACAATCGTCGGCAGGATCAGGTGCTTGAGCGCTGACCAGAAGGCCCCCTTGTCGTCCGACAGCAGCGAGTCAATCAGCAGGAAGCCGGTGGTTGGCTCGATGTAATACTGGACCGAAATACGGCCTGACACCGGCGTCCAGCCCAGTTGCACCGAGAACAGCAGGATCAGCAGCAGGCCCCACCAGAAAATCGGCATCGAGTAGCCCGTCAGCGAGATACCCATGACGCCATGGTCAAGGATGGAATTGCGCTTGACGGCTGCAAGAATGCCGGCGGGAATTCCGATCAGCAGGGCAAAAATAATGGCACAGATTGCCAGTTCAATGGTCGCCGGAAACAGCGCCGTGAACTCATGCATCACGGTTTCCTGCGTGATGAGTGACTTGCCGAGATCTCCCTTGAGAACGCGGGCAATGTAGATGCCGTACTGCGCCAGGACCGGTTTGTCCAGGCCGTATTCCTTCAGCAACTGGGCATGACGAACAGGATCGATGCCACGCTCGCCGGCCATGGTTTCGATCGGGTCACCGGGCACCATGCGGATCAGGAAGAACGCCAGCAGCGTCATCCCCAGGAAGGTGGGGATGATCAGGCTCAGTCGGGTAAAAATGAAGCGTAGCACTGTGTGGAAAAGCTTAAGCGCAAATCAATGCGAATTGGCGCAGACGGCCGGCGGGCATGCATGCACTGCCGGTTGCCGTGACACCGCTCGCCTGGATGCTTCTGCGCTGAAGATATTGTTCTGGTTGCCCGGCCTTGCTCATGGCGTTGCGGATACCGTGTAATCATAGCCACATCGGCGCGGCCGTCTGGCCGCTCTCCTGGCAGGGCGCTCCCCATTTACCCGTATTGTTGGCGCGTATTTTTGGTGGTACCCGGGGTTGTTCCGGTTAGCCTGGCGATCGCCCGATTGCCCGACCGCGCATGACGCTGGTGCTGCTGACTTAAAAAAAGGTCGACGGGATCGACCTTTCTGAAGTGCAGACGGATTGCTTACTTGACGTGCTTGCCGATCAGGCCTGCCATCTCGAACATCGAGACCTGGGCTTTGCCAAACACCGCGCGCAGCTTTTCGTCGGCGTTGATCATGCGCTTGTTGAGTTTGTCCTGCAGGTCTTTGGCTTTGATGTAAACCCAGAGCTTGCTGACAATCTCGGTGCGTGGCAAAGGCTTGTCGCCCACCACTGCAGCCAACGCGGGGCTCAAGGTCAGCGCCTTCATGAACGCAGCGTTGGGTGTGCGTTTTTTGGCCGGAGCGGCTTTCTTCGCAGCTGCCGCACTTTTTGCGGGAGCTGCTTTTTTCGCTGCTACCGTTTTGGCTGGTGCCGCTTTTTTCGCGGCAACCTTGGTTGCGGGAGCTGCATTTTTAGCAGCTACTTTCTTTGCCGGAGCAGCCTTGCTTGCGGGTGCTTTTTTTGCCGGTGCCTTTTTTGCAGTTGCCATGATTGATTTCCTTCCAGAAGTTGACAAATCACCACCGGAATAACGACTCCCCTGTGGCAAAGCGGATGCTACTGGAGAAAAACCCGGTTTCATAGTGAAAAAGCACTTTATTTACGTACCGATGTTGCAGATTTACCTCTGAGAATCGAAAAAATCATCTTCGGCTGGCTTCAACCAGCCCTATGCTTGCTTCGGACTACTTACTTGAGCTGAAATAAGACCACCCGGAAAAGCCTGAAAATACGCCAGTGACTCGTGATTCCAAGTCGCGCAAGGCGCAGAGCCAGGCGGCGTTAATGGCAAATCATGCCGCCGGTGGACACGGAATACTCAACACTCATCAACGAGGAAATTGTTTTGAAAATGACTGAAGCCAGCGCCCTGCCTTTTGCAACCTGTGATTTGTGCGATGCCCATAAAAATGACAGTTCGGGTAACTTCAGGGTGTTGCCACCAGTATTCATGGACTTTGGCGCGGTTCAAAAATTCAGCGGGCAGGTGGTCACCCTCAAATGCTTTGAGGACAACACGCTCGTCAAGGCCACAGTAGATTCGGCTGGGGCTGGCCGGGTGCTGGTCGTGGATGGCGGTGCATCCTTGCGCCGCGCCCTGCTTGGAGGCAACCTGGCCATGGCGGCCGCAAGGAATGGCTGGTCGGGTGTCGTCATTGATGGCTGCGTGCGCGACGTGGCAGAACTGGCGCAGTGCCGAACGGGGATACGGGCGCTGGCGGCCATGCCCATGCCGACCGAAAAACGCCAGCAAGGCCAACTCGACCTTACGGTGCAGATTCAGGGCGTGTGGATACGCCCGGGTGACTGGCTTTACGCCGATAAGGATGGCATGGTGCTCATGCATGAGGCCGCCGTAGCCTGAGCGAGCTTGCAGTGGGTTGTCGTTGCTTGCGCGGCGCGCTCAGCCTTTGAGGCCTTTATAGAGCATATACGCCGCCAGCACATACAGGATGCTGGCGAATACCCGCTTGAGCTTGCCGACCGGAATATTGTGTGCGGCACGGGCGCCCAGCGGCGCGGTGGCAAAGCTGCACACCGCAATCACCAGCAGGGCGGGCAGCCAGATATAGCCGAAAGCGCCTTCCGGAAGGTTCTGCACACTTTGCCCGCTGATGGCATAGCCCAGCACGTTGGCCATGGCGATCGGAAACCCAAGCGCCGCCGAGGTGGCGACAGCATTGTGAATCGGCACGTTGCACCAGGTCATGAAGGGGACGCTGATAAAACCGCCGCCCGCGCCAACCAGCCCCGAAAGAAAACCGATAAAACCGCCCGCCGCCAACTGCCCGCCTGTGCCGGGCATCTGGCGCGTCGGCTTGGGCTTTTTGTCCAGGAACATCTGGGTGGCTGAAAAGCTCACAAACAGGCCAAAAAAAATGGCGAGGTAAGAGCCTTTGAGCAATGCGAACACGCCCAGGCTGCCAATGATGCTGCCCATCACAATGCCGGGCGCCAGCCGCTTCACGATGTCCCAGCGCACGGCGCCGCGTTGGTGATGTGCCCGAACGCTGGAGAGGGAGGTAAAGATGATGGTGGCCATGGAGGTGGCAATTGCCATTTTCACCGCAAGATCCGGGGAAACGCTGCGGTTTGCCAGAATGAGGGTGAGGAATGGCACCATCAGCATGCCGCCGCCGATGCCCAGCAGGCCTGCGAGAAAGCCGGTTCCCACGCCCAGCACGGCGAGCTCAACGATCAGCAAAGGTTCTAGCATCATGGGTTTTTATGCGTGGCGGACAGCACCAACCAACGCGCCCCGGAGAAAAGGGCGGATTGTCTGGAACTGGAAAGAAAAAAAGGGTGTCTGCGAATGCCACTGGACCGTCATCCTGAACCGGGGTTCAGGTGGGCGAGGGCAGTCAGGTTTCGGGTTCGTCTAACGCGAGACGATCACACCAGCCAGACAATTTACCAAGCCCGTGCTCGTGGAGCATTGGTTCAAGGAAATGTAAAGCCCAATGCGCATCGCAGACCCATCGATTGTAGGCTGTTATGGGCTGCGCCACCGGCAAACACCGCGCCTGAAAACTTACAGCAGTCGTCCGTCGATTCCCAGCACAACGTCCAGGCGCTGCAGCAAGGCCGATAGCTGCGGCGCTTCAGGGGCGCCATCCCGGGCTTGATCCATCGGCAGGGATTGCTGAGGTGGCACTGTCGCAGCGGGAGCGCGTTCCGCCAGCTCGAACGCGAGGTTCAGCGCGGCCAGCACCGCGATCCGGTCCCTGGCCTTGACTTTTCCTGCGTCACGAATTTTGCACATGGCCTCGTCCACCATGCCAACGGCTTGAAGCAGGCGCTCATCGCCGTTCTCGGGGCAGCCCAGCAAATAGTTTTGCCCCATGATCTGTACCTGGAGCTGTTTCATCGCGCGGTATCCGCAGAACTATCGGTCGGGAGACCCATGCTTTCGGGCAGCCGTTCGATCAGTGCATCGACCCGGGCGCGCGCTGCGCTTAATCTGGACCGGAGCGAATCGCGCTCCAGCGTGAGGACGTTGACTTGCTCGCAGAGCAGCGCGTTGGTACGCTGTATTTCCTCATAGCGTAGCAGGAGCCGTTCAACGCGTTCGGTGATTTGGTCGATTTGGTCGACTGGGAGTTTGTTCGACATGGGCAACTGATTGTAGGGTGAGCGGAATTTTGCCGCGTAGAATCCTTTTTGTTGGTGCTCGCGGTGTGGTTCACACGCCGCAGTTCAACGGGAAGCAGGAGGAAGCCAAAGCCATGCATCGCGGAACTAACCGTCTTGCAAGCGCTGCGATTTCTAACCTGCGCTGCCCCCGCAACGGTAAACGGACGAATGCCACTCCCGACTTTATTGCTCAGGACGCATTCAGCTTTCATCATGAGTCACTGAGCGTTTTGAACACGCGCTTGGGAAGGCGATGAGATCAGTTCCGTCAGCCCGGATACCGGCCAACAAGGTGAATGCGTGCGTCTTTTTTCGAGGACTCGCGCATTTGTAACGCTCATGCACTGGCGGGGAAGCCGGTGAGGGCAGTTCGTTGATTGTTTATCCATGAAAACCTGTATTTTTAATGCCCGCCTGGCCGGGCTGCCGCTGGCTTTGGCTGCTGCATTCCCGATGATTTCTTTTTCACAAACGCAGGTCACGCCGCAACTGAGGGAAACCATCGTGACGGCCACTCGCAGCGCCCAACCCGTGGAGGATGTGGTGGCCGACGTCACCATCATTGACCGCGCGCTGATTGAACGCAGCGGCGCTGTCGGATTGGCGGATGTCCTGAAACGCGTTCCGGGCATCGAAATTTCACGCAACGGCGGTCCTGCCGCCACGACCAGCGTGTTTCTGCGTGGGGCCGAGTCCCGCTTTACGGCGGTCTATATCGATGGAGTCCGGGTGGATTCGCAATCCACTGGCGGGGCTAGCTGGGAAAGCATTCCGCTGGCGTTGATCGACCGCATCGAGATACTGCGCGGCCCGGCCGGTGCGGTTTACGGCTCCGACGCGATGGGCGGCGTCATACAGCTGTTCACCAAACGCGGCGAAGAGGGCTTTGCACCTTTTGCGGGCGTGGGTGTGGGCACCTACAACACACGCAAGGTCGATGCCGGCTTCAGCGGTGCGAGCGGAGGCTTTGATTACGCGCTGGGTCTGGCGTACGAAAAAAGTGACGGTTTTAATGCCCGACCTATAGCCACCCAGAACCCTGACCGCGACGGCTACCGCAGCCAGTCTGCCAACCTGCGGCTTGGCTTTCAGGTTAACCAAGCGCACCGGCTTGAGGCGACGGCCCTGTCGAGCGACTCTAACTCCGGTTACGACAACGGCTTGGGCGAGGACGACCGCAGCCTGCACAAGCTTCAGGCCATCGGGCTGAACTGGCAGGCGAAGTGGACCGATATCTGGAGCACGCGCCTGTCGGTCACCGACTCGCGTGATCGCTACGAAACCTCGCCGTCGCCTTATCTGACTCTCACCAACCTGCGCGGCTACACCCTGCAAAATGAGTTTCGCGTGGGGAGTCATCTGCTGACTGCAGCACTCGAGCGCAAGGTAGACCAACTGCGCAATGCGCCGATTGACAAGGGTCGTTCGCAGGATGCGGTAGCGCTGGGTTACAGCTTTGCCAGCAAAAGCCACAGCGTCCAGCTCAACCTGAGGCATGACAAAGACAGCGAGTTCGGCGGCAAGACCACCGGCAGCGCTGCCTATGCCTACGCATTCACCCCCGAATGGCGCGCCTCGGCCTCGGCTGGCACGGCATTTCGGGTACCGACGCTGTACCAGCGCTTCAGCGAGTACGGCGTGTCAACGCTGGTGCCCGAGAGCAGCCGCAACGTCGAGCTGGGTCTGCGCTGGTCGCGCAGCGACAGCAGCGTCGGGCTGGTAGCCTACCGGAGCAAGGTGGACAACCTGATCAGCTTCGCCGGCGCAGGCACTTGTGTCTCGCCTTACGGCTGCTATGCCAACACCGCACGCGCCGAGTATTCCGGTGCCACGCTGAGCGCCTCCCAAATGGTGGGCAATGTCAACCTGGGGGCTTCGCTTGACCTGCAAAATCCGCGTGACCTGAGCACCGGCAAGCAACTGGCCCGGCGTGCCAGACAACACGGCACGCTGACCGCCGACACCCGCGCCGGCGCCTGGCAACTTGGTGCCGAGGCTCAGTTCTCGGGTCAGCGCTTCGATGACGCCGCCAACACCCGGCCCCTGGGCGGCTATAGCCTGCTTAACCTGAGCGCGAGCACGCCGCTTGCCAAGGACTGGACCTTGCTGGCGCGCGTGGACAATCTGGCCGACAAGCGTTATGAACTGGCCCGCACTTACGCCACAGCGGGTCGCTCTTTTTACGTGGGCGTGAAGTGGGCGCCGAAGTAAAAACGGCGAGCTGCCCGGTGTTGCTCGTGGCCGCTCCGGCCTCGGGCCAGGGCAAGACCACGGTGGCCTGCGCGCTGGCCCGCCTGCATGCGCGGCAGGGCCGGCGGGTGCGTGTCTTCAAATGCGGGCCCGACTTTCTTGACCCCTACTGGCTGGCGCTGGCCAGCGGCGCGCCCGTGCACCAGCTGGACTTGTGGATGACCGGCGAGGCTGACTGCGCCAGGCGCCTTTTTGCTGCCGCGCTGCAGGCCGACCTCATCATTGTCGAGGGCGTGATGGGCCTGTTTGACGGTCAGCCCAGCGCGGCTGATCTGGCGCAACGTTTCGCCCTGCCGGTGTTGACGGTGATTGACGCCAGCGCCATGGCGGGCACTTTTGGCGCGCTGGCCTGGGGTCTGCAGCACTATCGCGAAGGCCTGTCTTTTGCCGGCGTGCTGGCCAACCGCGTTGCTTCTCCGGGCCATGCGGCCATGCTGCAGGCCAGCCTGCGCGACCCGGCCCAATGGCTGGGCGCATTGGAGCGAAGTGCTGACTTCACGCTGCCCGAGCGCCACCTGGGCCTAGTCATGGACCACGAGCTCGGCGATGCGATGGAGCGACTCGATGCCGTGGCCGACGCGCTGGCTGAAACCGCGCTGGGGAAAATGTGCACCCAAGATTTGCAGGCCTGGTCGGTGACGTTCGCGGCCGGCGAGGAAGCAGTCCCTGACTTCCCCGCACGCGCCCTGCAAGGCCAGACGATTGCGGTGGCACGCGATGCCGCCTTTTGTTTCATCTACGCGGCCAATCTCGACTGCCTGCAGGCGATGGGTGCCGAGCTGGTTTATTTCTCGCCGCTGCGGGACAGCGTGCTGCCCCCTTGTCACGCTCTCTGGCTGCCCGGTGGTTATCCCGAGCTGCATGCAAAGGCCCTCGCTGCGAATGTCGCCATGAAAGCCGGTATTGCCAGTCATGTTCAGGCTGGCAAGCCAGCCTGGGCAGAATGTGGCGGCATGATGGCTCTTTTTGAGCAACTCACTGATATCGAGGGCGTAAGCCACATCCTTTGGGGCGTGTTGCCGGGCCGCGTGACGATGCAGCAACGTCTGGTTGCGCTGGGGCCGCAACAGCTGGAAGTGGCGGGTGGCAGCTTGCGTGGCCACACTTTTCATTACTCTACTTGCACCACGCCCCTGCCGGTCGTCAGCCGTAGCCAGGCCGCGCCGGGGCGGACATTGCGCGGTGAAGGCGAGGCCCTGTATGGAACCGGCGGGGTTCAGGCCAGCTATTTTCACGCCTGGTTTGCGTCCAGTCCAGCCACCACGGCACGGCTGTTTTTAAAGGAAAACCATGACTGAAAAATCAGGCGACTGGCGCACGCTTGCAAGCAGCAGGGACAACTCGGCCTACGGTCCGCAGCGCATCGTCTGCCTGACCGAAGAGCCCACCGAGTGGCTTTACCTGCTTGGAGAAGAACGGCGCATTGTCGGCATTTCAGGCTACACCGTACGTCCGCCTCGCGCGCGCGAAGAAAAGCCCAAGGTCAGCGCTTATCTGAGCGCCAAAATCGACAAGATTGTCGAGCTGCGGCCTGACTGCGTGATCGGCTTTTCAGACCTGCAGGCCGATATTGCGGCGCAGCTGGTGAGGAAGGGTATTCAGGTCACCATCTTCAATCAGCGCAGCGTGGCCGAAATTTTCTCCATGATGTACCAGCTCGCCGCCATGGTCGGCCAGGTTGGGCGCGGCCTGGCGCTGATTCAGGCCATGCAGCAGCGGCTGCTGGCGATTGAACAGGCGGCGCGCACGCTCAGGCGCCGGCCACGCGTGTATTTTGAGGAGTGGCATGACCCGCACATCAGCTGCATCGCCTGGGTGTCCGAGCTGGTCGGCATCGCTGGCGGCGACGACTGCTTTCCCGAACTGGCCGCGCAGGCCATGGGCAAGGACCGAATCATTGCCGACGGACTGGAAATTGTGCGGCGCAAGCCCGACATCATTTTCGGCTCGTGGTGCGGCAAGAAGTTCCGACCCGAACTGGTTGCCGCCAGGCCGGGCTGGGAAAACGTGCCTGCCATCAGGCGCAATCAGCTGTTTGAAATCAAGTCGCCCGAGATTCTGCAGCCCGGTCCCGCTGCATTGACGGATGGCGTGGAGAAGTTGCACCGGCTCATCCTCGACTGGAGTCAGGCCCATGACTGATTTGGCGACATTGGGGTTTGGCCGTAGCGAGCTGATTCTGGGCGGTCAGAAAAGCGGAAAATCGCGCCGTGCCGAGTCGCTTGCCAGTGACTGGCTGGGCCAATCGCCAGGGCACAAGGCGGTGCTGATTGCCACCGCCCAGCCCTGGGACGAGGAGATGCGCGGGCGCATTGCCCGCCACCGGCAGGACCGCGCCGAACGCGTTCCCGCGATGCGCACGCTGGAAGAGCCGCTGCAGCTGGCGCAGGCCCTGGCCAGCCACAGCAATACCGACACGCTGGTCGTGGTCGATTGCCTGACCCTGTGGTTGACCAATTTGCTCATGCCAGTCGATGACTTTGAACAAAAAATGCCGCAGGTCCAGTATTTTCGGTCACAGTTAGCTATGATTTCAGGAGCAGTAAAGCAGACGACCGGCCCGCTGGTGCTGGTCGGCAACGAGATTGGCCTGGGCGTGATTCCGCTCGGGCGCGAGACGCGCGACTTCGTCGATGCACTGGGCCTGCTCAACCAGGACCTGGCGCAAGTCTGCCAGCGCGTGACGTTGATGGTGGCCGGTTTGCCGCTCACGCTGAAAGGCCAGCCATGAAAAAAGTTGCCGCGCTGTGGCTGGTGCTTTGCCTAGCCGCGCTGGCGCCGGCCCATGCGCTGCAGCTGCTGGACGACCGCGGCGTGAGCGTGACGTTTGCACAAAGTCCGCAACGCATCGTCAGCCTGCTGCCCTCGCTGACTGAAAGCATTTGCGCCATGGAACAGTGCCAGCGCCTGGTCGGAGTGGACCGCTACTCGACTTATCCGGCCAGCGTGCGGCGCCTGCCCGTGCTGGGCGGCGGACTGGACCCGAACATCGAAGGCATCGTCGCGCTCAAACCCGACGTGGTGGTGCTCGCCACCTCGTCGCGCGCCAGCCAGCGACTGGAGGAACTTGGCATCAAGGTGGTGGCGCTGGAGCCGAAAAGCCACGCTGATGTCAGGCGCGTGCTGAATAAACTTGGTCTGCTGCTCGACGTACCCGGCGAAGCGGGCGCCGATCGTCTGTGGCGCCTCATCGACAGCGGCGTGTCGGCCGCAAGCCAGTCTTTGTCGCCCAGGGCCAAAAATACCCGCGTGTATTTTGAAGTCAACCGCGGGCCGTATGCCGCGGGCGAGTCGTCCTTTATCGGCGAAACCCTTACCCGACTCGGCGTGAAGAACGTGGTGCCTGCTTCGCTCGGCCCTTTTCCACGGCTCAACCCCGAGTTCGTGGTGCGCGCCAATCCCGATGTGATCATGGTGGGCAGCCGCAGCGCGCAGGCCATGCTGGCCTATCCGGGCTGGAACAGCATCAAGGCAATGCGTGAAAAGCGCATTTGCGTATTTTCCCCTGATGAATCCGACGTGCTTGTCAGGCCGGGCCCGCGCATGGCAGAGGCCGCGCGAATCATGGCCAGATGCCTGGAGGACAAGGCCCGATGAGCCTTGCCTTCAACCGGCAAAAGCGCAATGCCGCCTGGCTTGCCACCGGCTTGCTGCTCGCCACGGCTGGGTTGCTGCTGCTGGGCGTGAGTGTGGGCAGCACGGGCCTTGACAGCGTGCTGGCCATGCAGCGCGACCCGCAGGCCCTGCAGATCATCCGGGAGATTCGCCTGCCGCGTACCGTCGGCGCCTGGCTGGCGGGCGCCTTGCTGGGCCTGGCCGGCGCCGTGGCGCAAGGGCTGTTCCGCAACCCGCTGGCCGACCCGTATTTGCTGGGCAGCGCCTCGGGGGCGTCGCTCGGCGTGGCGCTAGCGATGGTGCTGTTTGGCGTCTCGCCGATGGCGACCGAATGGCTGGCGCGCATCGGGTTGACCGGCGCTGCCTTTACAGGCGCCGTGCTGGCCGTGCTGCTGACGCTGCTGCTGGCCAAGGGCGTGCAGCACACGCTTCGGCTGCTGCTGGCGGGCGTGATTGTCGGCGTGGTGCTGGGCGCCATGACATCGCTTCTCTTGCTGCTGAACCCCGACATCATGCAGTCGATGCAGTCTTTCATGCTGGGCAGTACCGGCTTTGTCGGCTGGACCGCTTGCGCGATGAGGTGTGGCGTTTTTTTTGCCACCCAGGTGGCCTCCTGGATGATGAGCCATGCGCTCGATGGTCTGGCGCTGGGCGAGGCGACCGCGCACAGCCTGGGGTTGCCACTGCCCCAAATGCGGGCGGGTCTGGTGGCAGTGCTGGCACTGGCCACCGGCACGGCGGTTGCGCAAACCGGCCTGATTGCCTTTGTCGGCCTGGCTGCGCCGCACCTAGTGCGTTCGGTGGTCAAGACCACGCATGGCCGGTTGATCGTTCTGTCCAGCCTGACGGGCGCGGTGCTGCTCACTGCCGCCGATATTCTTGCAAGGGGGCTGATTTCTCCGCAGGAGCTGCCCGTGGGTGTGCTGACCGCCGTGCTGGGGGGCAGCTATCTGCTGTGGCTGATGCACCGCAACACCGGACGCGGGGGCGGACTGTGAAATCGTCCAGTCTTCCAGCGGCCATGAATTCAATCGCCGTCCACGCGGTGTCCGTCAGCGCCAGGCTTGGAGATGCCGAGGTCTTGCACGCTATTTCGCTGGCCTTGCCGGCCGGGCGCTGGACCAGCATCGTCGGCCCCAACGGCGCCGGCAAGTCAACTTTACTCAAGGTGCTGGCAGGCTTGCTGGCGCATAGCGGCGAAGTGGCCTTGCTCGGTCAGCCGCTCTCCACCCTGCGCGGGCGTGAACGGGCGCGGCAGCTGTCGTGGCTGGGGCAGAACGAAAACTCGGCCGACGACCTGACCGTGTATGACGTCGCGATGCTGGGCCGCTTGCCGCACCAGGCCTGGCTGGCGCCGCCCAGCGCCGCTGACCATGCCGCCGTCGAGCGCGCCCTGCGTGCCACCCAAGCCTGGGACTGGCGGGGCAGGGCGCTCGGCCAGCTCTCGGGCGGCGAGCGCCAGCGCGTCCTGCTGGCGCGCGCGCTGGCGGTCGAGGCGCAGGTGCTGTTGATGGACGAGCCGCTCGCCAACCTGGACCCGCCGCACCAGACCGACTGGCTGTTGATGGTGCGCGCGCTGGCCGCCAGTGGCAAAACCGTGGTCAGCGTGCTGCATGAAATCTCGTTTGCGCTGCAGGCCGACGAGATGGTTGTCATGGAGCAGGGCCGTGTGACGCACCAGGGCGGTTGCAGCGAGGCGGCCACGCAGCGGGCGCTGGAGCAAGTGTTTGATCACAGGATTTCAATCTTTCCACTCGCCGGCCAATGGGTAGCCCTGCCCAAAATATGACTTTCTGAAAGACCAGCTGATGCAAATCGAAACGCCACCGGCCGACAAACCCTACGACAAGCCCGAGGGTGAACGACGCGGCCTGCTTATCGTCAACACCGGCGATGGCAAGGGCAAAAGTACCGCCGCCTTCGGCCTGGCGCTGCGCGCGCAGGGTCGCCACCATGTGCATGGCAAGGCCGTGAAAATATTTCAGTTCATGAAGGTGCCGAGCGCCCGTTTTGGCGAGCACCGCATGTTTGAACAGCTCGGTATTCCGATTGAAGGGCTGGGCGACGGCTTCAGCTGGAAAAGCCAGGACCTGGCGCACTCGGCCGAGCTGGCGCGCACTGGCTGGGAGAAAGCCAGCGCAGCCATCCTCGGCGGCGACAACTTCATGGTGGTGCTCGACGAGCTGACCTATCCGCTGATTTACGGCTGGCTGCCGCTCGATGAGGTGTTGCAGACGCTGCGGGATCGCCCGCAAGACGTGCACGTCGTCATTACCGGTCGGCGCTGCCCACCTGAAATAATCGCGCTGGCCGATACGGTGACGGAGATGAGCAAGGTCAAGCATGCCTTTAACGCCGGTATTCCAGCCCAGCGCGGCATCGAAGATTGAAGATGCCGGAAAATTGGCAGTGCATGCCAATCTCGCGCCCGCGCACTACGGCGTGTCCTGGCGCGGCTCTGATTCCTGGCTGCCCGCTGCGATTTTCCCGCGTCTCCAGCCCTGCCGGAGTCGGTAGTTGAACGCAACACCTTCTTTCTCCACGGTAAGCGCCTTCAGTCTGGCCGAGCGTCAGGCGGTTTACCGCGCCATTTACGAGCGGCGCGATATGCGCCACTTCAGCGGCGGCTCAGTGGACGATGCGCTGCTACAGCGCCTGCTCTCGGCCGCGCACCACGCGCCCAGCGTGGGGTTCATGCAGCCCTGGCGCTTCATCCGCATTCGCAGCCAGCCGCTGCGCGAAAGCGTGCATGCGCTGGTCGAGCAGGAGCGCGTGTTGACGGCGCAGGCCCTTGGCGAGCGGGAGGACGACTTCATGAAACTCAAGGTGCAGGGCGTGCTGGACGCCGCCGAGCTGCTGGTGGTGGCGTTGCCGCCGGGTCGCGATCAGCATGTGTTTGGCCGCCGCACCCTGCCCGAAATGGATCTGGCCTCCGCAGCCTGCGCGATTCAGAACCTCTGGCTGGCAGCCCGGTCTGAAGGGCTGGGCATGGGCTGGGTCTCGATTTTTTGCCCGCTGCAGCTGGGCCGTTTGCTGCGGATGCCCGAGGGCAGCAAACCCATCGCCGTGTTGTGCCTCGGCCCCGTCCAGGCTTTTTATGAGCAGCCCATGCTGCAGGCCGAAAAATGGGCGCGGCGCGCCGATTTGGCCGACATGGTATTTGATGACCACTGGGGTCAGCTGACCGCTCCTGTTGCAGCGGTCAGCCAACCCAACTGACGCGCCTGCCTTGCTGATGACCTGGAACCTTTTCAACCCTCTGCCCGGACTTGCCAGCACGGCTGGCCTGATCGGCTTGGTCGTTGCGCTGGTGCTGCTGCTGGCCCTGTGGATTGACGTTCGTTTTGGCGAGCCGCCGGGCTGGGTGCATCCGGTGGTCGGGATGGGGCGCTACCTGCAGATCTGCGGTCGGGTCACCGTGCGATGCCGCCCGGGGCCTGCGTTCGTGTTCGGGGCCGTCGCCTGGTGGCTGGGCGTGCTGGTCACGGGCACGCTGGCCTGGGAGCTGCAGGCGCTGGCCTTTCGGCATGTCGCCCAGGGCGGGGTTACACCGGACCTGGCTCGTGGCATCGCTCTGGTGCTGATGGCCTGTTTGCTCAAGTCGATGCTCTCGTGGCGCATGCTGCGCGATGAGGTCGGCGCGGTCGAGGCCGCGCTGCAACAGTCCCTGGCAGCCGGACGCGCTCGTCTGGCCATGCTGGTCAGCCGCGACACCACACTGCTGAGCGGGTGCGAAGTGCGCGAAAGCGCCATCGAGTCGCTT
>NZ_JABBPF010000025.1 GCF_012927415.1 Polaromonas sp.
TGATGCCGAATTCCTTCGCCGCCGCCACGTTGGTCGTCAGCGCGGCGAAATGCCGGCTGATGTCCTGCCCACCCTGCGCCTCGAACCAGCGCCTGGCCGAATGGGCGTTGCTCATGGTTTCAGCCGTGGTAAAGGTTTTGGAAGCGATCAGGAACAGCGTGCCCTGTGGCGTCAAGCCCTTCAGCACCCCGGCCAGCTCATCACCGTCAACGTTCGAGACAAAATGAAAGCGCTTGCCGGCGATGGCAAACTCATCGAGCGCCAGCACCGCCATTTGCGGCCCCAGATCCGAGCCGCCAATGCCGATGTTGACGATGTCGGTGATAGCCGCGTCGTCGCGCACCTGCTCGGCGTAAGCCAGCACGGCGGCTTGCGCGATATGCACTTGCGCCAGCTCGTTTGCTATGTTATTAATAGCTAATGAAGACGGTATTCCCTGGACATGAGCAGGTTTTCTTAATAAAAAGTGCATTGCAGCACGCTGCTCGGTGAGGTTGATCTTTTCTCCGGCACACATCGCGTCGCGGTACTGCTCGAGGCTGCATTCTCGCGCCAGTGCCAGCAGCAGCGCCTGGCTGTCTTCATCAATCAGGTTCTTGGATAAATCGGCAAAGACATGCGGCGCATCCTGGCTAAAGCGGGCAAAGCGCCCGGCATCCTGCGCGAACGCCGCACGCACATCAAACTGCCTGCCTGCGGATGCAAATCGCGCCTGCAGCGCCGCCCATGCCGGGGTCTTGTCGCATCGTAGTCGCTTCATCGAAGTCCCTTTTCTTTTTAAACCGCCTGCATCAGTTGCTCAAGCTTGAGGGTGTCAAGCGCGAAAGCGCGAATGCCTTCGGCCAACTTTTCCGTTGCCATCGCATCTTCATTGAGCGCGTAGCGAAAACCCGCCTCGTCAAACTTAATGGCTGGCAAATCCAGCGCTGCCGCGTTTGCAGCGTCCAGGGCCAGTTGCAGCGGGGCTTCGGATGCCGCAAGCTGGGCCAGCAACTCGGGGCTGATGGTCAAAAAATCGCAGCCCGCCAGAGCGGTGATCTGGCCCACGTTGCGAAAACTCGCACCCATGACCTCGGTGGCAATGCCGAAGTGCTTGTAGTGGTTGTAAATCTGGTGCACCGATTTCACGCCGGGGTCGTTGGCGCCGGCATTGGCGGCTTCGACCCACGCACTGCCCGCCGACTTTTTGTACCAGTCGTAAATCCGGCCCACGAAAGGCGAGATCAGCTGCACCCTCGCCTGGCCGCAGGCAACCGCCTGGCAGAAGGAAAACAGCAGCGTCAGGTTGGTGTGGATGCCGCGCTGCTCCAGTTGCCGGGCAGCCTGAATGCCTTCCCAGGTGGCAGCCACCTTGATCAGCACGCGGTCAACGTGTATGCCTTCGGCCTGATAGAGCTCGATCAGGCGCGCGCCGCGCGCCACCGTGGCAGCGGAGTCAAAGCTAAGACGGGCATCGACTTCTGTCGAGACGCGGCCCGGAATGAGGGAAAGAATTTCGCAGCCGAAACGCACCAGAAGACGGTCCATGATTTCATCCAGCGCGCACCCTTTGAAGCGTCCCACCGTGTCTGTCAGCAGCGGCTGGTAATCAGCTTTTTGCACCGCTTTGAGAATCAGCGAAGGATTGGTGGTCGCATCCTGCGGCCTGAACTGGGCCAACTGCCTGAAGTCGCCGGTATCGGCCACCACGGTCGTGAATTTTTTCAACGCGTCAAGTTGTGTCATTGGTTTGGGCGCCAGCAAGGGCGCAAGGTGGGTCGGGAACCGGTCAAAACACAGCATGTCAGACCAGCCCGCAGCAAATCGGCGAATCTAGTTACCATTATGCCCATAGAATATGAAACTTTATTACATGCATGGGCTCCAGCTTGTCACTTCATGTACTGCGCTGCCTTTAAAGAGGTGGCCGCGCCTGCAGTCCGGCAATGCCGGTTCCTCGGCCCCTGCTGGCGTGAAGTGGAGGCTTGGCGAAAAAACGCATCCGTGTCCATTTTTTTCACTGCGTGCCATACGCTGCGTTCCAACGCCTCGGCGGACCTGCGCCGCGCACAACAATGAAGGCTTTTTCGTATGAGTTTTGATTTGATCCTGTTTGGCGGCACTGGCGATCTGGCATGGCGCAAAATCATGCCGGCGCTGTTTCAGGCCTTTCGACACGGCTCGCTGCCGGACAACGGCCGCATCGTGGGCGTCGGACGCGACGATTTGTCGGACGAGCAGTACCGCCTGTTGATCAAGGGCCGCTTCGACCATGTCGAACTTGCCAAGCGCCCGAGCGAAGAAGAGTTCGCCCGCTTTGCGGCCCTGCTCGGCTATTTGCGCATGGATCTTTCCAATCCGGCCGACTACCCTGCGCTGGCTGCCAGGCTGCAGCAGCGCCCCGCCGAGGTCGTGGTGATGTATCTTGCCACGGCGCCCGGCCTGTTCACAACCGTGTGCGAGCAGATCGCTGCGGCCGGGCTGAACGGCCCGCAAACCCGCGTGGTGCTGGAGAAGCCACTGGGCCACGATCTGGCCTCGAACCGCGCCATCAATGCGGCCGTGCGCAGCGTGCTCACCGAGAAGCAGATCTTCCGTATCGACCATTACCTCGGCAAGCCGTCGGTACAAAACCTGTTTGCCCTGCGCTTTGGTAATTCGCTGTTTGAGCCACTGTGGCGGCGCGAGCACATTGCCAATATACAAATCACGATTGCAGAAGAACTGGGCGTGGAAAAGCGCGGCGCGTTTTACGACAGCACCGGGGCACTGCGCGACATGGTGCAAAACCATGCCCTGCAGCTGCTTTGCGCGGTGGCCATGGAGCCGCCCATCAATGCCCACGCCGACGCTATCCGCGATGAAAAGCTCAAGGTGCTGCGCGCGCTCAGACCCTGGACGCCCGAAACCCTGAGCCAGCACGTTATCCGGGGGCAGTACGCCGCCGGCACGATAGATGGCGAAGCGGTTCCCGCTTATCGCAATGAGGCCGGCGTGAACCCTGACAGCCAGACCGAAACCTTTGTCGCGTTGCGCACTGAAATTGCCAACTGGCGCTGGGCCGGCGTGCCGTTTTACATTCGTACCGGCAAGCGGCTCGCCAGCCGTGACGCTCACATTGAAGTGAACTTCCGGCCGACGCCACACGCGATTTTCAAATCGCCGCAGGGCTGCAACACGGGTAACCGGCTGGTGATCAACCTGCAGCCCAAGGATGGCCTGGAACTGCACTTGCTGGCACAAGGCGCTGACAAGCGGCATAGCCGGGGAACGCCGACGCTTGCACCGGTGCAGCTGGACCTTGATTTTGACCAACGTTTTGGCAGCGAGCGTGTCGGCGCTTATGAACGCCTGCTGCTCGATGTGATTGACGGACGGCTCAATCTGTTCGTGCGCAGTGATGAACAGGAAGAGGCTTGGCACTGGGTCGAGCCGATCATCGATGCGTGGGGCAATGACCACGCCGGTCCCCGCTCCTATGTGGCGGGTACCTGGGGGCCGAGCGCCTCCAGCGCCATGATTGCCAGAGACGGCTATTGCTGGTCTGAAGAAAGCTAGCCATGCTGGACCGCATCAAGGCCTCCCTTCCCTCACTGGCCCCGGCGGAGCAGCGCGTGGGTCACCTGGTGCTGACCGACCCCCGCGCCTTTGCCAGCCTGCCGATCACCGAACTGGCCAACCGATCGCATGTCAGCAAGCCGACCGTGGTGCGCTTTTGCCGCAGCGTGGGCTATGACGGCCTGTCAGATTTCAAGCTGAAGCTGGCCGGCAGCGTGAGTGAGGGCGTGCCCTTCATCCACCGCAGCGTCGACGCCGACGACAAGACCGGCGATGTGCTGGTTAAGGTAATTGACAACACCGTGGCCGCGTTTTTGAAGTATCGCAATGACGCAAGCGCACTGGCGATCGAAAGAGCCACGCTAGCGCTGCTGGCGGCTTACAAAACCGGCAAACGCATCGAGTTTTTCGGCGTCGGCAACTCCGGCATCGTTGCGCAGGATGCTCAGCACAAGTTCTTCAGGCTTGGCATCAACAGCATTGCCTACAGCGACGGACACATGCAGGTCATGAGCGCTTCGCTGCTGGGGCCGGGCGACTGTGTAGTCGTGATTTCCAACTCAGGACGCACGCGCGACCTGATGGATGCCTGCGACATTGCCCGCAAAAACGGAGCCACGAGCATCGTGATCACGGCCACTGCATCGCCACTGGCCGCCGCCGGGCACATTCACCTGGCGGCGGATCATCCGGAAGGTTATGACCACTACAGCCCTATGGTGTCGCGCCTGCTGCACCTGATGATTATCGACATCCTGGCCACCTGTTTAGCGCTGCGCATTGGCCCCAAACTTCAGCCGCTGCTCAAGGAGATGAAAAACAACTTGCGCAACAAGCGTTATGCCTGAAGCGGGCGCTGCGCGATCAAAAGGGAGTGATCGCGCGCATTTCACGCCACGCCAGCAATGGCGCTCGGCTTAACTATCGGCCGCTCAGTGCAGTACCCGAATGGACCTCTCATCACCGAGCGTAGGCGTGCCCTACCGGGAAGGCATGGGCTTTGAGGAAGCCGCTTGCCTGGCCAGGAACTTATCAATCAGCGCAATTTCCTTTTTTTGCGCTGCGATGATGTCCTTGGCCAGCTTTCGCATCTCTGGCGATTTGCCACTCTGCAGCTCGGATTCAGCCATGCTGATCGCGCCCTGGTGATGCACACGCATCATTTGGGCAAAGTCAGCGTCTTGATTGCCCGTCATCGGCATCGATGACATCTTGTCATTCATGCCCTTCATCATCCCCTTCATGTCCATGTCTCCGGCCATCGGGGATGAGCTGCTCATGCCCGGCATCGGGCTGGCGCCAGTGGCTGACGACGGTTGAGCCTGGGCCAGCGGCTGAAGCAGCGCGGCTGCCAGTGTCAGCAAGGCGGCACCGGCTATTTTTGTAGCGTTGAGCGAGTGGTTCATGCAAATTCCTTTGGTTGTCGGAACGATTGCGTGGTTCAGGCAAGACTCATCTTGCGGCATTCTTCAGCGCATTTCAGGCAGGCTCTCGCACAGGCCTGACAGTGTTCCATGGTGTGCTTAGCGCACTCGTCACTGCACGACTTGCAGACATCGGCGCACAAGGCGCAAATAGCCTTGCTGTGCTCGCTGTCGCGCGCCATGGCAGCCGAAGCCAGCGCGCAAAGCTGGGCGCAGTCCATGTCCAGAGCGATGCAGCGGGCCATCATCTTCACGTCTTGCTCGTGAAGGCAGGACGCAGCACAGTAATTGCAGGCGACCGAACAGGCATCGCATGCTTCGATGCACTCCTTGAATTTTTGGTAAGCCATTTAGTTCTCCGAGCAATAAGGGCAACGACGCTACGCCGTCCATTCAGTCTCGGATGAGCGTCTTTAACAGTCCGTAAGCCGCCACGCCACCGCGCTGTAGTCGTTTGCGGCGGATTCGCGTATGCCGATCCCACAAGGCAACGAAAAAAGCCGTCCATAAAACCTGAAGTCAGCACCGGCACAGCTTGCCTAACATTTGGCACGGCACATTGGTCAACAGGTCAGAAATCGGCTCTTTCCAACGTCAATCGTCAATCGTCGTCAACGTTAAGCCCATTAAAAACCTGCAATCGTGGCCGTCCAACTGGCAGCGTTTGACCGCTTGCCGGGATTCACGCCAGGGGCAGTGAGCGCTCCACGATCCCGGCAAACAACGCTGAGCCGAGCGGCAAAACACTGTCGTTGAAGTCGTAGCAGCTGTTGTGCAAAAAGTGGCTGCCCACGCCGCCGACCTCGCCGCCCCTGCCATCGGAAAGCTGCTCTCCCTGACCGAGACGCAGATAGGCCCCCGGCTTGACCTTGAGCATGAAAGAAAAATCCTCAGAACCCATGCTGGGCTCGAGGTTGCTCACCACATTTTCCACACCCACCAACTGCTCGGCGACGCTGGTGGCCAGCGTGTACTCGGCCGGGGAATTGATGGTGGCTGGGTAAATGCGTTCATAGTTCACCGTCGCCGTCGCGCCAAAGCCCCCGGCTACTGAAGCGCAAAGCTGCTTAAGGCGCTGCTCCACGAGGTCCTGCACGGCAGGCTTGAAGCTGCGCACGGTACCGACGAGGGTGGCGCTGCCGGGAACCACGCTCATGGCGCCCAGGTCTCCCGCCTGGATGGCGCACAGGCTGACGACCGCGTTGTCCATTGCCTTAACGTTGCGCGAGACGATGCTTTGCACCGCCACGATGATGTGCGCCGCAACCAGGATCGGGTCGACGGTGAGATAGGCATGGGCACCGTGGCCACCCTTGCCTCTGATCTCGATCGTGATACGGTCGGCCGCCGCCATCATGGGACCGGAATTGATACCTATGGTGCCGGGCCTCATGGCCGGCCAGTTGTGCATGGCATAAATTGACTGGACTGGAAAGCGTTCAAACAGCCCGTCCCTGATCATGGCATCGGCGCCGCCCCGGCCCTCTTCGGCGGGCTGGAACACCAACACGGCATCACCGGCGAAATTGCGCGTCTCGGCCAGATAGCGAGCGGCGCCCACCAGCATGGTGGTGTGACCATCGTGGCCGCAACCGTGCATCAGGCCAGGTTTGGCCGATTTCCAGCCAAACTCGTTGTGCTCTGTCATGGGCAGTGCGTCCATGTCCGCGCGCAATCCCACCATGGGCTCTTCCCCAGATTTTCCCGATCGGGAAATTTGCCCAGGTCGCTGACCCTTGATGACTGCAACCACGCCGGTTTTGGCAATACCCGTATGCACTTCATCGACGCCACACAGCTTCAGCGCATGAGCCACGCGGCTGGAGGTATAGACCTCCTCAAAGCCCAGTTCGGGGTGCGTGTGAAGGTCGCGGCGAAACGCTGTCAGTTCGGGATGAAATTGCGAGATATGTGCAAAGGCACGGCCACTGGCGCGCAACAGGTGGGAGCGGGGGGCCGGCAAAGCTTCAGCCGCATCAACAGGCAAAGGCGATAGGGTTTTTTCAAGAATTGACGGTGCGCGCATGTCGGTTCAGTCCTGCTGTCATCAAGGTTTGAATATTATTCGCAAAACTCATGAGACGTACGCTTCAGGGGTTCAATTCATTTTCCAGGGAAGGGACAGCGCCGAACGGTTTGGTCGGTTCAGCTCAGGGGTTCAGACCGGAGGATCAGTGGGCCTTACCATCCCGTCGTACGTTGCAGTGAGTTGTCTGTGTCTGTGTCTGTGTCTGTGTCTGTGTCTGTGTCTGTGTCTGTGTCTGTGTCTGTGTCTGTCATGATGCCTATGCCCACCAGCGCACAGGGCGCTACCGCGAAACACTTTTTGTAGTCCGCATTGAATCGCGCTCGTCGTCAAGCCATCGAGCCAACTGCTGAGGTCCAGACTTAGCTACCAGTTTGCGAGTCCGGTCGGTCCGCGAATTGATGACGACGCTACCTGAAGCGTGATGTTTTTGCCGGACATACATCAGCGTGGCGTAAGGCAACGCTTGGCCGGGTGATGTGATGTGATGTGATGAAGCTTGAACTTTTTCCCTGGAAAGCGACGGTGCTCCCAGCCCACTGAACTGCCCTCTGTCAGCGATGCCGCTATTCAATCGACTTCGCCAGTCGCCGTGGACTCAAGCAATGGGACTGCCGAACAAGCGCCCCGCAAAAACCAGAATGAGAACCGCCAGCAGGCGTTGCAGCATAACGACGGGACAAAGAGCGGGTATTAAGTCAAGGGCATAAGTTTGCCAGCACGCTCTCGCGCCGCTGGATTCACCTGATCCGGCCTCGGACCAGCAACATGCGTGGCACTTCCCAAGTTTCGCCAGAATTGTGTAGGCCATTACTAATAAAAAAAGCCGCTCCAGGTTTCCCTGAAACGGCTTTTTGATTCTTATCCCCAACTGGCCTCAGGCCAGTCCTGAATTAGAACGTGTGACGAAGGCCCAGACCGTAGGTCTCGGTACGGCCGATGTTGCTGCCAGCTGGTGCGAACGATGCCAGACGGTCAAAGTTCTTGGTGCTTTGGGCACCTGCGTACAGGGTCGAGCGCTTGCTCAGAGCGTACAAAGCCTGAACACCGAAACCGGTGCTCTTGCCAAGCGTGTCGCCTTTGGACTGTGCATAACCAGCGCTCAGAGTCGTAGCACCGAGGGGCACGGCAACGCTCAGGTTCCATTCTTTTTGCGCATCAACCGACACGCCAGGGGCGACGTCTTTAAACTTGGCACGGTTGAAGCCAACACCGATCTTGGCAACGCCCAGATCATAAGCAGCGCTCAGCAACGTGTTCTGCAGTGCAGGCTTGCCAACGTTGACCAACGTGTTGGTCGGTGCTTCAGACTGGTAACCGCCGGAAATCAGCAGAGGACCATTCGTGAATTTCAGGTTAGCCGAAACGGTTTTGCTGGCGCTATTGGCGCTGTTCTTGTCTTCGCCGAAGGCGTACATCAAAGAGCCGCTGAAACCGCTGAAGTCAGGCGTGTTGTACTTGACGCTGTTGTTGAAACGCGTGTTGTAGCCAACCCAGGTCGTGTTGCGATTCAACAGGCTGAGTGCGCCAGCGGTGGTAGCGACGGTAGCAACAGAAGGACCGTTGTTGGTGTTTGATGGGTCGAAAATCGACTGGGCCATCATGGCGTGGTCGCCAGACACGTCGTCATACGAGCTGGAATTGCGACCAATCACCAAGGTACCGAAACCGGAAGAAACACCCACGTTGGCGCGACGGCCAAACAGCAAGCCACCTTGAGCCGAAGAACCGGTGTCAAGGTTGATGCCGCTTTCGAGGTTACCAACGATAGCCATGCCGCCGCCGATGTCTTCCTTGATGCGCATGCCCCAACGGGAACCATTCAAGCCACCTGAATCAATTTTGGTTTGGGTGAGGGACTGGATGTTTGCAGTCGCGCCAGTGCCAACCAGAAAGTTGGATTTGTAGCTCTGGATGTTGCCGTCAAGCAAACCGTACAGGGTCACTGTGGATTGCGCGTGCGCGACGCCGGCCATTGCGCCAAGCGCCGCCAAAGCGATAAGGGTCTTTTTCATTGAGATTTCTCCAAGGTTAAACATAGGGCTCCGGCACGGGGGCCGCTCAAGCTTGTCGCTTTCATGACTCCACCAGAGACCCGGGCCAACCCCCTTTCGGGAAGTTGGGTCTATTGCACCAGACCAAGCCGCGTTGCGCAAAGGAATCGTCGCAAAACCGCTTGAATCGTTGCCCACGCACAACAATTTATGACTCGCAGTGGAGCAGATACAACACTTGTCGCCCGTAAGCCGAGTTTCAGCGGCGAGGCCACGATTACGCTGAAAACCCCGTAAATAGGACAAAAAAAGTTCCCCAAACCGACGGCATTTTTTGGAAAAAAACGTTACGGCTGTGGCATGGCTACCACGCGCCGAAAAAAAAGATAAGCGTGCCCCACGCGCAGTCTGAGACCGAAAAAGCAGGCGAGCAACAGCCCGTCAAGCGCCTGTAAATCTCTGGCTTGCAGGGGCGACCAATACCCAGCAGCTCATTCCGGCTCGGCTTGAACCACGCTGCATCAGGTGAGCGCAGAGAAAGGGTTTTCCCCTGTCTCCAAAGCGATACATGCGGTAACAAGACCCTTTACGGAGGCAAACATCGCCATTAACCTCGAGTTTGTCGGTGGCCTCAGGGCTTTCAAAGTTCAAATCCGCCACGCAAATTTCTCTTAATACAACTTCCAGGAGACTTCATGAAAAAACTGACCCTCGTTGCCACTGCGGTGATGGGCCTTTTGTCCGCCTCAGCCGCCATGGCCCAAAGCACTGTGACCCTTTACGGCCTGCTTGACGGCGGTTTCAATCATGTCAGCGGCCTGAAGAATGGCTCATTCGACGGCGTGGCCAGCGGCATCATGGAAGGCTCGCGCTTCGGTCTTCGCGGCACTGAGGACCTTGGCGGCGGGTACAAAGCTATCTTCACGCTGGAGAATCGCCTGGAGCTGGACACCGGCTCGGTGACCAACCGCCCCAATTCAGGCAACCAGTTGCCTGATCGCATCGCAACGACGGTTAACGCCAACTTGCCAGTTGGTCTTTCAGGAACACCTTTGGCATTAGGCACCATTGCAGCGATCAACTCCGCCATCGGAACCAATGCGTTTGGCGTCAATCTGGCCGGCAATTTGTTCGACCGCCAGGCTTTTGCCGGAATGATCACACCCTTTGGCGCATTTACTCTGGGCCGTCAATACACGCCTGGTTATCTGGTTGCGGCAGCTTTCGACGCTTCCCAAACCCAGTCAAGTTTGGCGGCTGGCCAGGTCGCTTCGCTGCCAGCAGCGTTTGACATCCGCCTTAGCAATACGGTGCAATATGGCATTCAGAGCAATGGCGTGACCGCCACCTTGATGTATGGTGCTGGCGAGGTCGCCGGCAACAACTCTGCAGGGCGTTTCCTGGGCGCCATGGCGATGTACAAAGGCAGCGGTTTCTCCGTCGGCTTCGGGCATAATGAGAAGAAAAACGAGTTTGGCCAGAAATCCCTGACCAACAATGTTCTGGGCGGAACTGTCGATGTCGGCCCTGGCACGTTGTACGGCATGTACGCCACGATCAAGGACGAAAACCCATCCAACCTGTCGCCGTTTTTTGTGACGGCAGGTCCGGTGTTCCAGTCGGCCTACAACGCCGCATTCAGGCAGGACGCCAAGCTGATGCACATTGGCTACCGCCTTACCACGGGTCCTCACACCATCGTGACAGCCTTCAACCGGCTGGATGACAAACGCGCCGTCAATGCTGACACCGATTCTTACGGTGTGACCTACACCTACGCGCTGTCCAAGCGCACCAACCTGAATGCAGTGCTGACGCGCTTCAATAACAAGGGAGCCGGTCAGGTTGCCCCTGGCGGCAATGGTTTCCTTGGCGGCGTAACGGCGACTGCCGGTACCGGCTCCACCAACGTGGCTCTCGGTATTCGCCACTACTTCTAAATTTGGTGTCGGCTTCAAAGCTGACAATCGACCACAAAAAAGCCCCCTTTATCGGGGGCTTTTTTCGTTTCTTTAAAGCTTTTCCCGTCAGCGCTACCATTGCGCCAAGAACACTTCTTGCGGTTTGGCGGCGAAATTGGCCCGGGCCTGAGCTTTTGCTGTTCGCCCCTCCGGCATTACCTTCAAAATGAGAGCACTCCATGACACCTGTACTTGACCTCGCGTTGAATGCGGCTGACAGCGCGCTACGCACGCTGTTTGCCAAACCCCGTGCCAGCAGAACCTGTCCAACGGTTCCGGCGCAGGCAACCGAACTGAACACGCAGGACAAAGCCGCATCGGGCGCGCTGATGCGGGTCAACCATGTCGGCGAAGTGTGCGCGCAAGCCCTGTATGCCGCGCAGGCAACCGAACTGAACACGCAGGACAAAGCCGCATCGGGCGCGCTGATGCGGGTCAACCATGTCGGCGAAGTGTGCGCGCAAGCCCTGTATGCCGCGCAGGCAATGGGAACTCGCGACCCCGTGTTGCGCGAACACTTTATGAAAGCTAGCCGTGAAGAAGGCGATCATCTGGCCTGGACCAAGGACCGACTGGATGAACTCGGCGCCCGCCCCTCGCTACTCAACCCCTTGTGGTATGCGGGCGCCTTCAGCCTTGGCCTCGTCGCCAGCCGACTCGGCGACCGCCTGAGTCTGGGTTTCGTCGTGGAGACGGAACGCCAGGTGGAAGCCCATCTGGCGAGTCACCTGGAGCGTCTGCCCGAAGGCGACCACGAGTCGCGCGCCATCGTGGCGCAAATGAAAGATGACGAAGCGCAACATGCGCAGGCGGCTGAAGATGCCGGAGCGATGCAACTGCCGGCGCCGGTCAAGGCACTGATGCGGTCGGCGGCCAAAGTGATGACCAGCACCGCGCATTACATCTGACGCTGTCGTTTGCTATATTTTTCATAGCTGTTGATACCGGTACTTGCTGGACATAAGCCAAAAATGGCTTTAAAACTCAAGTAATTCGAAGCTGGTGGTGATTTCTGCCGATTTCGACAGCATGATGGTGGCCGAGCAATATTTTTCGTGGCTCATCGCAATCGCGCGTTCAACCGCACTGGCACTCAAGCCGCGCCCGCTTACCAGAAAATGCATGTGAATTTTGGTGAACACCTTGGGGTCCAGTTGCGCCCGCTCGGATGTGAGCTTGACGGAGCAGCTCCGCACGTCGTGGCGACCGCGCTTGAGAATCAGCACCACGTCATAAGCCGTACATCCACCTGCGCCCGCCAGCACGGTCTCCATGGGACGGGGGGCAAGATTCGCCCCGCCATTTTCCGGCTTGTCGGCATCGGGCGCGCCATCCATAACCAACGTGTGGCCACTACCGGTTTCGGCGAGAAAAGTCATGCCCGAACGAGATCCGCTTGTCGCATTGGCGCCTGTCCAGCTCACTGTGCATTCCATCATCATGATTCCTTGTACAAAACATTTATTACTGACCGGTAGAAATGTTCAATTTCCACCACAAAATATTGTGCAGCGCAGCATTGCTCCGCTATACTGAATTGATCGCATCAATATGAGCTGTCGGCCTTGACATCAAGTATTTTTTGCACTGGTTGTCTCCTCCACCTCCTCAAAGGGTGGATTTACAGGCCCAGACCGTATGGTTTGGGCCTTTTTTTTCGTGGCCTTATCATGTCAGGCTGCGAGAAAAAACATGTCACCCAACAATTCAACCAGCGCCAGCCCCATATCCCGACCCCCCCCACTTTTCACTGCAGCGCCCAAGCTGCCTTCTGCCAGAGCCCTCACTCCCGCTGACTACCTGAAAAAGATCCTCACTGCACGCGTTTATGACGTGGCGGTGGAGTCAGCCCTGGAGCCCGCCAAAATTCTAAGTCGGCGCCTGAACAATACCGTATTGCTCAAGCGGGAAGACCAGCAACCGGTGTTCAGCTTCAAGCTGCGCGGCGCCTACAACAAGATGGCGCACCTGACCCCTGCCCAGCTCAGGAAAGGCGTAATTTGCGCCTCGGCCGGCAACCATGCGCAAGGCGTTGCGCTGAGCGCTCAAAAGCTCGGTACCCGCGCCGTCATCGTCATGCCAACAACGACGCCGCAACTCAAGATTGACGCGGTCAAAGCCTGGGGTGGCGAAGTGGTTCTGCACGGCGACAGCTACTCGGAGGCCCATGCCCACGCGGTGGTGCTTGAAAAAAAACAGGGTCTGACCTTTGTTCATCCGTTTGATGACCCGGACGTGATTGCCGGCCAGGGCACCATTGCCATGGAAATCCTTCGGCAGTTGCAAACGCTGGGCTCACGCCGCCTGGATGCGGTGTTTGTCGCGATTGGCGGCGGCGGGCTGATTTCCGGCGTGGCCAATTACATCAAGGCGGTGCGGCCAGAGATCAAGATCATCGGCGTGCAGATGAACGACTCGGACGCCATGATGCAGTCAGTCGCCGCGAAGAAGCGCGTCACACTCAGCGATGTCGGATTGTTCTCGGACGGCACGGCGGTCAAGCTGGTGGGCGAGGAAACCTTCCGCATCAGCCGCGAACTGGTCGATGACTACATCAGCGTCGATACCGACGCGGTCTGCGCGGCGATCAAGGATGTGTTCGTGGATACGCGCAGCATCGTCGAGCCGGCCGGCGCGCTGGCCGTGGCTGCCATCAAGCAGTATGTCGCCACGCACAAGACCAAAGGCGAAACCTATGCCGCGATTTTGTGCGGCGCCAACATGAACTTCGACCGCCTGCGTTTTGTCGCCGAGCGGGCCGAGGTGGGCGAGGAACGCGAAGCCCTGTTTGCCGTGACGATTCCAGAGGAGCGTGGCAGCTTCCGGCGTTTTTGCGAGCTGATTGGCGAGTTGCCGGGTGGGCCGCGCAGCGTGACCGAGTTCAACTACCGCATCAACGACAACGCGATGGCCCATGTGTTTGTCGGTCTGACCACGTCGGCCAGGGGCGAGAGCGGAAGGATTGCCGCAAACTTCAGCCGCCACGGCTTCAAGGCGCTTGACCTCACGCACGACGAGCTGGCCAAGGAACACATACGGCACATGGTGGGCGGGCACAGCGCGCTCTCGAAAGATGAGCGTTTGCTACGCTTTGTGTTTCCCGAGCGACCCGGCGCGCTGATGAAGTTTTTATCCAGCATGCGTCCTGGCTGGAACATTTCCCTGTTCCACTACCGCAACCAGGGCGCCGACTACGGCCGCATTCTGGTCGGCCTGCAGGTACCCAAGGCCGATCACAAGGCCTTCAAGGAATTTCTGGAAACGCTCGGCTACCCTCATGTCGAAGAAACCGACAACCCGGTTTACCGCTTGTTTCTGCAGAACTGAGAGCCATCATGATGTCAGCAGAACTGAAATCTGACACCTCGGTGTGCCCGCGGTGCGGCGCCAGTCTTCGCTGTGCCATGGTAGCGGGCGACGCCGAATGCTGGTGCGTTCAGCTGCCGAATGTGATGCCGCTTCCCGCCGACCAGGCCGGTCCCGCGCAAACCGGCGACAGCGCCGCCTCGTGCTTTTGCCCCGCTTGCCTCAAACAGATCACCGATGAACGACAAAACGCCTTTTCAGTTGCCGACCATTGAGTCCACCACCGATGCCAGGCTTCAAACCCGGCTGCAGCACAAGATTGACCACAAGACCAAGCCGCAAGGCGCGCTGGGCCTCCTTGAAGGGCTGGCGCTGCAGTTGGGCCTGATCCAGTGCAGCGAGTCCCCTTCGCTGCGTGAGCCGCAAATGGTGGTGTTTGCCGCCGACCACGGCATTGCGGCAGAAGGCGTTTCGGCCTACCCGCAAGCCGTGACGGTGCAGATGGTGGCAAACATGCTGGCCGGTGGCGCGGCCATTAATGTGTTTGCCCGCCAACATGGCTTTGCGCTGCAGGTGGTGGATGCCGGTGTCGCGGCTGATTTGCCGGCGCATCCGCGTTTGCTGGCGCGAAAAATCGCCTACGGCACGCGAAATTCGTGTCTCGAACCCGCAATGACGCGGCCGCAGGCTGAAGCCGCGCTCGCGGCAGGCGGGCAAATCGTGCAGACCTTGCCGGGCAACGTGGTGGCATTTGGCGAGATGGGGATTGCCAACACGTCGCCAGCGGCGCTGCTGCTGACGAGGCTGACAGGTGCACCGATCGCCGACGCGGCGGGACGCGGCACCGGCCTGGACGACCAGCAGCTGCGGCACAAGCAAAGCGTGCTGATGCGCTCGCTGTCCCGCCATCCCGCCACCCAGCCGCTTGATGCCCTGGCAGAACTGGCGACACTGGGCGGCTTTGAAATCGCCATGATGACGGGCGCCATGCTGCAAGCCGCCAGCGAGCGGCGCGTGGTGCTGGTCGATGGTTTTATCGCTGGGGCCGCTGCACTGGTGGCCTGCGCTTTGATGCCGCAAGTGCGCAGCTATCTGGTGTTTTGCCACCGCTCCGCCGAGACCGGCCACCGCTTGCTGCTCAAACACCTGAAGGCCACGCCTTTGCTGGAACTGGACCTGCGCCTGGGCGAAGGGACGGGCGCGCTGCTGGCCTGGCCGTTGCTGCAGTCGGCGGCCAATTTCCTCAACGAGATGGCGAGTTTTGAGTCGGCTGGCATAAGCGAAAAGCAGTGATCGGCATGGCAATGCGACAAAGATCCCGATGATTCACTTCATCCGCGAATACCTGCTCGCCATCCAGTTCTTCACCCGCATCCCGATCACCGGGCGGCTGGCAGACTGGGTCGGTTACAGCCCCGATCAGTTGCGCGCCAGCGCGGCGCACTTTCCGGGCGTAGGCGTGGTGGTGGGCACGGTGGCTGCGGTAGTCTTCACGCTGCTGCAAACGCTGCTGCCAGACACCCCCTTCACGCCGCTGGTGGCGGCGGTGTTTTCCACCATTGCCACCGTCTTGCTGACCGGCGGCTTTCATGAGGACGGGCTGGCCGATGTAGCCGATGGCCTGGGCGGCAGCTATGACCGGGAGCGCGCGCTGGACATCATGAAGGACTCGCGCGTCGGCGCGTTTGGCGCCACGGCGCTGATGCTGGCGCTGCTGTGCAAAATGGCGCTGCTGGCGCTGCTGGGTTCGGCGCAAGCCATTCCTGAAGCGTGGAGTGAATCGACTTTTACCTTTACCGACTGGTACATGGGCGCCGCGCTGTGGACCGGCCACATCGTCTCGCGCGGCTTGCCGCTGGTGATGATCCGCCTGCTGCCCCATGTGGGCGACACGGCCAGGTCCAAATCCAAGCCGCTGGCCGACCAGATTTCGTCAGCCGGCCTGCTGATTGCCTTTGTCTGGTGTTTTTCCGCCTTGGCCCTGGCAAGTCTTGTGCTCGACGCGATGAATCTGATCGTTGCCTGCAGTTTTGCCGTGCTGGCGCTGCTGGCCATGCTGCGCCTTTTCCGTCGCCGCTTGCAGGGTTTCACGGGCGATTGCCTGGGCACCACGCAGCAGGTCTGCGAAATTGCCTTTTACCTCGGGCTGGCGGTCAGTCTGTGAGCCACCACCCCGGTTGCTTCGCGTGCTGCGCTGCCCCCAAGGGCGGCGCAGCACGCCCAGGCCGACCCTGCGCAGCGCATGGTGAACTGGCGAAATATGCGCCATTTTGCCAATGAAACTCTGGCTGGTGCGCCACGCACAGCCCTTGATTGAGGCCGGCATTTGCTATGGCCAGCTCGATGTGGCGGCCGACCCTGACGCGACCGCCGAATGCGCCCGCCAGCTGGCCTTGCAACTCCCCCGCAGCCTGTGCGTCGTCACTTCCCCGCTACAAAGATGTGAGCAGCTAGCAACCGTTCTGCTTGGACTACGGCCTGATTTGACCTGCAAAACCGACCCACGCCTGAAGGAAATGGATTTTGGCCGGTGGGAAGGCCGCGCCTGGCAGTCGATTGACCCGGCTGAACTGCGGGCGTGGACGACTGACTTTGCGGGCCATGCCGCGGGCCGTGACGGCGAAAGTGTGAGCCGGTTCATGGCGCGCGTCCGCACGGCCTTCGATGCATTGCCAGAGCACCAGGAAACGCTGTGGATTACCCACGCGGGGGTCATTCGCGCGGTGGAACTTCTCGGCCAGGGCGTGCGTCATGTCGAGCGCGCAAACCAGTGGCCACTGGAGGCGCCGAAATATGGACAATGGCGCACACTGGATTTGCAAAACCGCTGACAGCAAACAGCAAACAGACCGGCAACTGGAGCAAGACACCCTTATGGCAGCAAATCTCGACGGTCAGCTGGTGGTGGCGATTTCATCACGCGCCCTGTTTGATTTTGAAGAAGAAAACCGCGTTTTTGAAGCCGGCCTGACGCAAGAGCCGGCACCGGGAAGCAAAAAAGACTCGGCCTACATGAAGCTGCAGCTGGACCGGCTGGACGTACCGGCAAAACCTGGCGTGGCGTTTTCGCTGGTCAGAAAATTGCTGGCCTTTAACGATGCGCCCGAAAGCGAGGCTCCGGCCAGCGGCCCGACAGCGCCCAGCCAGCGCGTTGAAGTCGTGATCCTGTCACGCAACGATCCGGTTTCGGGCATGCGCGTGTTCCGCTCGGCCCAGCACTACGGACTGAAGATTGAGCGCGGCACCTTCAACCGCGGTGAGGCTCCCTGGCGTTATTTAAAACCGCTGCACGCCAATCTTTTTTTGTCGACCCACCTCAGCGACGTGCGCGAGGCGCTCAGCGCCGGCGTGCCGGCGGCCCAGGTCTACCCCCACTCGGTCCGTGCCAGCGATGCGCATCCGAACGAAGTGCGGATCGCGTTTGACGGCGACGCAGTGCTGTTTTCGGATGAAGCAGAGCGCGTTTTCCAGTCCCAGGGGCTCACCGCCTTTCAGCAGCATGAGCGGGACAAAGCCGCGCAACCCCTGCTCGCAGGGCCTTTCAAACCACTGCTGGAAGCGCTGCAGCGCTTGCAGCAGGCGGGTACCTCGCGTTGGTGACGGCGCGCAGCGCGCCGGCGCACGAGCGCGCCATCCGCACGCTGATGGACTGGAACATCGAGGTCGATGAAGCGATGTTCCTGGGCGGCCTGGCAAAGGGCGAATTCCTGCGCGAGTTTGAACCGGATTTTTTCTTTGACGACCAGACCGGCCACGTCCATTCGGCTGCGCAACATGTGCCTGCCGGCCATGTGGCCAGTGGCGTTTCCAATCCGCAGTTTTAAATCCATTACGAGATCCCTGAATGAATCCGCTTGCCCGCATTGCCCAAAAATTCCGCGACTTCAAGCATTTCGGCGCCCGTGTCTGGGCCCTGTCGGCGCCCTACTTCAGGTCGGAAGACCGCTGGAAGGCGCGCGGTCTGCTCGCCGCAATCGTGCTGCTGAACCTGGGCGCGGTCTACATGCTGGTGCTGCTTAACGACTGGAACCGCGTGTTTTATGACGCGCTGCAGAACAAGGACGCCGCGGTCTTCTGGACGCAGCTGGCACGTTTCACCTATCTGGCGTTTGGCTTCATCATCATCGCGGTTTACCGCTTTTACCTGACGCAACTGCTGGAAGTTCGCTGGCGGGCGTGGATGACGGCCCACTACCTTCAGCGCTGGCTGGCCGATCATGCTTTTTACAAGCTGGAACTGGCGCGTTTTTCCGGGATTGGCAACGACGCGGCAAGCCCGGCCAGTGCCGCCGGCAGCGCCGACAATCCGGACCAGCGCATTCAGGAAGACATCAACCTGTTTACCACCTACAGCATCTCGCTGAGCATGGGTCTGCTGAACGCCGTGGTCACGTTGCTGAGTTTCATCGGCATCTTGTGGTCGCTCTCGGGCGCGTTTGCCTTTACGCTGGGGGGTGCCAGCTACAGCATTCCAGGCTTCATGGTCTGGATGGCGGTACTGTATTGCGTCATAGGCAGTGTCATCACCCACTACATTGGCCGCCCGCAAATCAGGCTCAACTACCAGCAGCAACAGGTTGAAGCCAACTTTCGCCATCACATGGTGCGGGTGCGCGAGTACAGCGAATCGATTGCGCTGGACAAGGGTGAAGCGGTGGAGCGGGTGCAACTCGAGACGCGTTTTGCCGCCGTGCTGGCAAACTACCTCAAGCTGATCAAAAAGCAGAAAAACCTGGTCTGGTTTACCAACTTTTTCGGCCAGGCGGCCGTGGTGTTTCCCTTCATCGTCGCAGCGCCTCGTTTTTTCAGCGGCGCCATCCAGCTAGGCCAGCTGATCCAGATCTCATCAGCCTTTGGCCGAGTGCAGGACTCGCTGAGCTGGCTGGTCGACAACTACAGCGGCTTGGCCGCCTGGCGCGCCACAACCGACCGCCTGACCAGTTTTGAAGACAATATTTCCAGTGTAGTCCAGCAAGCACGGTCGCAGTCAGCTATTAATTCAATAGCAAACGAAAATCAGCCGCTGGTTGGCGCGGATACGCTGGCGGTCAGCGGACTGACACTGGGTTTGCCGACTGGCGCGCGCTTGCTGGCGGGGGCTTCGCTGCAGGCTGGACCGGGCGAAAGCGTGCTCCTCAAAGGCCCGTCTGGCAGTGGGAAATCCACTTTGTTTCGCGCGCTCGCGGGCATCTGGCCTTTCACCAGAGGCCAGACGCATCTGCCGGCTGACGCCATGTTCATCCCGCAACGGCCCTACTTTCCCGATGGCAGGCTGCGCGATGCGCTGGCATACCCAGAACCCGCGGCGCACTACAGCGACGAAGCACTGCAGCGGGCCCTTGAAAACGCGCTGCTCCCGCAACTGGCCAGCCGGCTCGACGACGAAGACGCCTGGAGCCAGAAGCTGTCCGGTGGCGAGCAACAGCGGCTGGCGATTGCGCGCGTGTTGCTGAAAAAGCCGCGTTGGGTGTTTGCCGACGAGGCGACCAGTGCCCTGGACGAAGTGGCAGAAAAAAATCTATACGAAAAACTGCTGGCCAGTGTCGGGGCGGCCCATGGCAGCCTGGTGTCGATCGCCCACCGCCCCGCCGTAGCGGCTTTTCACAGCAGGCTGTGGGAACTCGAAAAAATGCCGGAAGGTGCGACTGCCCTCTACTCGATCAAGGATCACCGGCCTTAGGCCCATCAGCGTCAGCAGCCGTCCTCAATAGGCAAGGCCGCATAACCCTGATAGCCGCGTGCCCGTAACTCGCAGGCCGGACAGCTAGCGCAGCCATAACCCCAGGTGTGTCGGTGCACGCGGTCGCCCAGATAGCAGGTGTGGGTATGCTCGACAATCAGCTCCACCAGCGCCTGGCCGCCCAGCGAATCGGCCAAACGCCAGGTGTCGGCCTTGTCAATCCACATCAACGGCGTCTCGATCAGGAAACGCTTGTCCATGCCGAGTGAAAGCGCCAGCTGCATTGCCTTCATGGTGTCGTCGCGGCAGTCGGGGTAACCCGAAAAATCGGTTTCGCATACGCCGGTCACCAGTACCTGCAAATCGCGCCGGTAGGCCAGCGCCGCCGCCAGCGTCAAAAACAGCAGGTTGCGCCCCGGCACAAAGGTGTTGGGCAAGCCCGAGCTTTCCATTTTGAAAGCCACGTCGCGCGTCAGCGAACAATCGCTCACCTGGCCCAGCACGGCGAGGTCCAGCAGATGGTCCTCGCCCAGCCTGGCCGCCCATTGGGGAAACTGCAGCCTGATTTCGCGCAGCACGTTGAGGCGCGCGTCCAGCTCCACCCTGTGACGCTGGCCGTAGTCGAACGCGATGGTTTCAACCCGCTCGTATTTGCACAGTGCCTGCGCCAGGCAGGTGGTGGAATCCTGGCCTCCTGAAAACAGGACAAGCGCCGTGGTGTGGGCACGCCCGGGGGCCATCGTGCGGGTGGCTGTAGTGGTGGATAGGTTCATGGCGGTGTGAAGAATTTTTGTATTGTCGCTTGAGCCGCCAGGCCCCATTCAGCCCGGGTCATGCAGGGAGAGACGGCTTGAAGCAGGCCGTTACGGGTGAAAAAATGACGGGTTTGGAACAGAAAGGACGATGCAAGCCGCAGATTCACGCTATAACGCAAATTCCCGACTATCTTTTACGGCATGGCAGACCCTTTCTGCAGCCGCTTGTATCTGAAAGGCTTTTGTATGCGCAAACTATTTTCCCGTCGCTGGCTGATTGGCAGCACCTCCCTGCTGCTGCTGGCCTCGGCGTCAGCATTTGCCCAGACAGCCGTTCGCGTGTCGTCAAAAATTGACACCGAAGGTTCCTTGCTGGGCAACATGATGATTCAGGTGCTGGAGGCCAACGGCATCAAAACCGAAAACAAGGTTCAGCTCGGGACCACCAAAATCATGCGCGGCGCCATCACCGCAGGTGAAATTGACATCTATCCGGAGTACACCGGCAATGGGGCGTTTTTCTTTTCCGATGAAAAGAATCCAGCCTGGAAAAGCGCCGCAGCGGGCTATGCACTGGTTAAAAAACTCGACGCCGAGAAAAACAATATTGTCTGGTTGACACCCGCGCCGGCAAACAACACCTGGGCGATCGCGCTGCGCAAGGATGTCGCCGAAAAAAGCAAGGTGAAATCGCTCGCGGATCTGGGCCCGTGGTTGTCTGGTGGCGGCAAGTTCAAGCTCGCCGCTTCGGCCGAGTTCATTGAACGCAGCGACGCACTGCCGGCGTTCCAGGCGGCTTATGGCTTCAAGCTCAACAACGCGCAGTTGCTGACGCTGGCTGGCGGTGACACTACCGTGACGATCAAAGCTGCCGCGGAGCAGACCTCGGGCGTAAATGCCGCAATGGCTTACGGCACTGACGGTGCCATTGCCGCGCTGGGGCTGGTGGTACTGGAGGACCCCAAGGGCATTCAGCCGATCTATGCGCCCGCCCCTTTGATCAGGGCGGCAACGCTGGCCCAATATCCCAAAATCCGCGAGCTGCTGGAAGCCGTCTTCAAGACGCTCGACGGCCCGACCCTGCAAAAGCTCAATGCAAAAATCGCCGTGGAAGGCCAGGACGCCAAAAAAGTCTCTGCCGATTACCTGAGGACCAAGAATCTCATTAAGTGACGCTAGGCAAGCTGCCGTGCCTAAAGAGACGGCGCTGATGGGCTGGGTCAAAAACCGCGTTCTTCTGTCGCTGGTGCTCGCTGGCATCGCGGCGGCTTCGGGGCTGGCGTTTCTGACTCATGCGCCAAATCGGCTGGTTTCCGGCGCCAGCATTTCCTTGGCAGACGTCGTGAGCTGGGGCGATGGTGCGACACAGGCACTTGCGTTATCGGCAAGCCTGATGCCGGCACTGTTGCTGGTAGCAACCATCTTCATGCGCCCCGGGCGGGCCACCCATTTTCTGGTGATCGTCACGGCAGTGCTGCTGCTGTCAGGGCTGCTGTGGCTGGCCGGAGGGCACGCGATGCGGCTCGCTTCACTACCGGCTGCTGTTTCAGCTGGCTCATCGCCAGGCATAGAGCGCACCTCATTGGGCGGTGCCTTCTGGATTTTGATAGCGCTGAGTTGGCTGGCAGCCAGCGACGCCATCGCGCACCTGGGCCTGAAGCCGCTCTGGCGATTGATTGCCAGTGCTGCCGTTATCACGCCCTTACTGGTCTTCATCGCGACGGGCGCGCTTGACCAGCTGTCCCTGATGCGGGAATACGCGAACCGTGAGGACGTGTTCAATGCGGCCTTGCTGCAGCATGTGCAAATTGTGGTGGCAAGCCTGTTGCCCAGCTTGCTCATCGGCGTGCCGCTGGGCATTGTCTCGGCGCGGACGGGGAAATGGGTGAATACCTTGCGGCCACCGTTGTTTGCAAGCCTCAACATCATTCAGACCATTCCCTCCATTGCACTTTTTGGTTTGCTGATGGCGCCGCTCGCCCTGCTCGCTGCCAGCATCCCGGTGCTGGCCAAGTGGGGCATCAAGGGCATCGGGCTGGCTCCGGCCGTGATCGCGCTGGCGCTTTACTCACTGCTACCTATCGTTCGCAGCACCGCCGCCGGAATAAGCCAAGTGCCCCGACCCGTCATTGATGCTGCCATCGGCATGGGCATGACGAAGCGCCAGATTTTCTGGAAGGTAGAAGCGCCGATGGCCCTGCCGGTTTTTCTCTCGGGCCTGCGCGTGGCGACCGTGCAGACCATAGGTATGGCGGTGGTCGCGGCGTTGATAGGCGCGGGCGGCTTCGGTGCCATCGTGTTCCAGGGTTTGCTGGGCGGCGCGCTTGATCTGGTGTTACTGGGGGTGCTGCCTGTGGTGGCCATGGCGGTGGCGGTGGATGCCGCTCTCCAAACCATCGCCTCATCCCCGGCAAATGAATTTAAGTTTTTCTGACTTTCAAAATTGAATCCTGATGATTGAACTGCAGGGTGTATCCAAAAGTTTTGACGGCGTGAAGGTCATCGACGACCTGTCGCTGAACGTCGCACAGGGCGAGTTCATGGTAATTCTGGGCAGTTCGGGTTCGGGCAAGTCAACCCTGCTCAAGATGATGAACCGTCTGGTGGACCATGACAGCGGCCGGGTTCTATTCGCAGGTAAAGAAATTCGCAGCTTCAGGCCTGAAGACATACGCCGGCGCATGGGTTACGCGATTCAGTCAATTGGCCTGTTCCCGCACTGGAGCGTCAAGAAAAACATTGCCACAGTGCCGGCGCTGCTGAAATGGCCCAAGGCCCGCATTGAGGCACGCGTCAGTGAGTTGCTGACGCTGTTGCAACTCGAACCCGAAACCTACCAGGCTCGCTATCCGCACCAGCTCTCCGGCGGACAGCAGCAGCGCGTGGGGGTGGCACGGGCACTGGCGGGAAACCCTGAAGTGCTGCTGATGGATGAGCCGTTTGGTGCACTGGATCCGGTCACGCGCGCGGCCCTGCAGCTGGAAATTGCGCGAATTCACAAGGCTTTCAACAAGACCATCGTGCTGGTCACGCATGACATTGACGAGGCGCTCAGCCTGGCCACCCGCATTGTTTTGCTGGACCAGGGGCGCATCGTGCAGAGCGGCACGCCGCTGCAGATTCTTTCAGCGCCCGCCAACGACTTTGTGCTCGATTTTTTTGGCCGCGGTGATGTTGGCATCAAGCTTCTTGGCTTGCAACGCGTGGGCGATCATTTGCGGGCCAATGTGCAGGATTTGCCAGACGACGCAGGCAGCGGCGAAGCCATATTGGCAACACTCAGCCTGCGCGAGGCGCTGTCCATTTTTGTGTCGCGCCGTGTCTCCCGGCTCTCGGTCATTGACAGCCAAGGCCAGCACATGGGAAGTATCGAATTGCAGGACCTGCTTGGCCCGACTGGTCCGGCCACGCGGCATCCGCGGGACAATCCATGAATTCCTCGCCAGCAGAAAAAAGGCCACGGCGGGGCCTGCAGGACCAGCTTTTATGGTGGGTGCTGGCCTTGCTGCTGCTGCTCGTGTTTGGCATCAACTGGCTCAAACCGGTTTTTGCATTCCTGTTTCCCCAGCTGGAACGGCCGGTCTATGAGCAGGACAGCTTCTTTAGCCTGTTGCTGGCCCACCTGAAAATTGTCGGCTTGTCCAGCGCCGTCGCAGTCATCGCCGGCCTTGGCGCAGGGATATTTGCCACCCGCGACAGTGGCCGAGAGTTCCGGCCACTGATCGAAACGCTGGTGTCGATCGGGCAGACTTTTCCACCCGTGGCTGTCTTGGCGGTGGCGGTTCCGCTAATCGGTTTTGGCGAGGCTCCCGCGCTGATAGCACTCGCCCTGTACGGCTTGTTGCCCGTATTGCAAGGCACCCTAGCCGGCCTTGAATCAGTGCCTGCGCCAGCGCGCGAAGCGGCCGAAGGATTGGGCATGAGCCCTTGGCAGTGCCTGCTCGGCGTCGAACTTCCGCTGGCCGCTCCGGTCATCCTGGCGGGCGTACGGACCTCGGTGATCATCAACATTGGCACTGCGGCAATCGCTTCCACCGTAGGAGCCAAAACACTGGGCCTGCCCATTATTGTGGGTTTAAGCGGGTTTAACACCGCTTATGTAATTCAAGGCGCAGTGCTGGTCGGTTTGCTGGCGGTTGCGGTCGATCTTGCATTTGAAAGGCTGCAGCGTCGGCTGGCTCACTGGCAGGATGCTTCCTGAATGCCCCGATACCCGCTGCTTTTACAGCAGGCCCCGACGCGCCAGACTCCGCATCAGCGCAGCGATGCCAAACGTCCAGGGAGCGGCAAGATCGGAGGTGGTGACGCGATTCACCAGCGTGCCGAGCTGCGGCGTTGACACCGACACCACATCGCCGACCACATGGGTAAAACCCTGGCCCGGGCCGTGACGATCTTGCGTAGGGGCGAACATGGTGCCCAGAAAAAGCATGAAGCCATCCGGATACTGGTGATTCGGGCCCATGGCCTGCGCGACGAGGTCAAGCGGGTCGCGGCTGATTTTTCTCAGGGAACTGCCGCCCTCCATCTCGAACCCTTCCGGTCCCACAACCGTCATGTTCAGGTCGCTGCGGCGCACGTCGTCGATGTCGAAGTGCTTGTCAAACAAGCGGATAAACGGGCCAATTGCGCATGAGGCGTTGTTGTCCTTGGCTTTACCCAACAGCAGCGCGCTGCGTCCTTCAAAGTCGCGCAAATTGACGTCATTGCCCAATGCTGCGCCCCGCACCTCACCACGCGAATTCACCGCCAGCACGATTTCGGGTTCGGGATTGTTCCAGCGGCTTTGTGGGTGAATGCCTACTTCGGCGCCCGTGCCAACCGCGCTCAGGGGCTGGCTCTTGGTAAATATTTCTGCATCGGGGCCAATGCCGACCTCAAGATATTGCGACCACACACCCTGCGCCACCAGGACTTCCTTAAGTCGAGCCGCCTCGGCCGAGCCCGGCTTGATGCTGCCGAGGTTATCGCCCATCACGCCTATCACCGCCTTGCGAACGGCCTCCGCCTTGCTGGCGTCACCCCTGGCCTGCTCCTCAATGACACGCTCCAGCATGGACGCCACGAAAGTCACGCCAGCGGCCTTGAGGGCCTGCAAGTCGCACGGGGCCAGCAACCATGGCAGGCCCGGGTCGCGCGCGTCCTCTGCAGTATTGGCCAGCACCTCGGCCGTACTGCCAAGGCGCGGCAATGAGGCAGACGCCGCCCGCACCGCTTGCGCCACGTCGTGTAATTCCAGCAACTGGCTAGCCGTAGGCGCCACGCTGGAGAGGTCAAATACCTCCTCAGCGCTGACCAGCGCCAGCACAGGACCACTGCCTTCAACCCAGACACGACCGATCAGGAGAGCCTGAGGAGCATCCATCGGCAAGGTGGACCGCAGCATCAAAGATTTTTTCATGGCGGAAAGGCGCCCGGTCACAGGCCAAAAATTTCAATGCTCCATCCTACCGCCATCGGGGCCTGCTTCAGCGAGCCAGACTTGACAGCCCTGCGCCCCGACCGGCGCCAGACCGTCAGCCGCGCTTGCCGGTGATCAGGCGATAGCCGATCAGCAAGACGATTGCGCCTAACACTGCCGCAATGAAACCGGCGGATTGACCAACCTGGTAAAACCCCATGAATCGCCCGAGATAGGTGGCAATCACCGAGCCGGCAATGCCGATCAGCACCGTGATGATGAAACCCGCAGGATCGCGGCCGGGCATGAAGAATTTCGCCACAACGCCAACGACAAATCCGATAAGAATGGTCCAGATAATGCTCATTTACTTCTTTCTGCGTAGTGTGTTTGCGACTCTTGGGAAAACTAGGGGCGGCAGGCGCGCAGTTTACAGCGAACCGCCTGCTTCCAACTGCGCCATGAGTTCGTCTTTTCGGAGTTGCAGCGACTCGCGCATTCTCACAAGGTCAAGCGTGGTTTTCCAAGCCCTGGTGAACATCTCATCACGCTCTTTCTTGACATGATGATTAATGGATTTACCAGGGACGGTCATTTTGGCGTCAAACGGTTCTTAACCCGCATCCATTCCCTGAATCTAAAAAATCAGATTCTTGGCGCTCGCATGTTCAGCCGTGGCCTCACTGAGCAATGCGTCATCCTTGATCGCCGCGCGCGTAGCAAGGATAAGAAATTTCCTCTTCCACAGTGGCATGGACCGTCAACGCCTTGCAAATCCGGTCGGCCAGGCCCGCCAAGGCGCCAGCCGTGCAGTTCTTGGCAAAAACCATGAAAGCAAGCGGTGTTCCCGAAAACGTCACGATCAACAAGTCAAATACCTGAACAACATCGTCCAGCAGGACCACCGGGCGATAAAGAGGGTCATCAACCCAAGGCTGAATTTTCAGTCATTTCGCTCGACCAGAATGTCCTGGCCGGCATCGAACTCATGCCCATGATCCGCAAAGGTCAACTCCTGCTGCAAGGATGCATCAAAGCTGTCTTTTGCTGCCCCGTTTTATCCATCGGCAGGGCAAATCCGTCCCATTTGAGAAGCTGACATCCGTTCCGACCCAAAACACGTTCATCAACTGGCACCGCGACAGAGCCGTTCAACCGCCACTGGGTCGAGCCTGTCTCTTTTTCTCAGTCACCTCCGCTTTAATATTGTGTAACTAGGACGCGCGCATAGCCAATTTCCCAATAGCACGGCAGCGCGAAAAGTTCAGACTCTTCGCCGGAGATAAATCCGTAAAGGTATTGTTGATTTAGGCTGCGCTCATCAAAGCATTTCCAACGGACTCGGGCCTATCGGCGGTGGGAACAACCGATCGAGTTCGGCCAGTTGCGCTTGCGTCAGACGATGATCCAAGGCGCCGATATTTTCCTTCAGCCGGTCGCGGTGGCCGGTTTTAGGAATGACGATCACGTCGTCAAATGCCAGTAACCAAGCCAGGCCGACCTGTGCGGGTGTCATGCCGTGGCGCTGTGCGAAATCGACGAGCTTCGGATTCAGGGTAAGTTTGGCTTGCTCAATTGGAGAATAAGCCATGATCGGAATGGGGCGCTCGCGGAGCCACGGAAGCAAATCCCATTCAATGCCTCGGCGAGTGAGGTTGTAGAGGAGTTGGTTGGTTGCCACAGCGGAGCCGTCGGGAACCGACCACAGTTCCTGCATGTCCGCGAGATCGAAATTGCTGACGCCGTAGTGGTGAATCTTGCCAGCCTTTTGAAGCGCCACGAACGCCTCTATCGTCTCTGCGAATGGCACATTGCCACGCCAATGCAGGAGATAAAGGTCGATATGATCGGTGCGCAGCCTCGCCAAGCTGCGCTCGCAGGCAACGACGGCACCCTTGCGGGACGCGTTATGCGGAGAGACTTTGCTCACGAGGAAGACTTGGTCGCGTCTGCCCTCTATCGCCTCGGCGACAAGCTCTTCCGACCGGCCTTCACCATACATTTCTGCTGTGTCGATGAGGGTAACGCCAAGATCAAGACCAAGGCGAAGCGTTGCGATCTCTTCCGTGCGGGTCGCCCGATTTTCCCCCAAATGCCAAGTCCCCAACCCAAAAGCCGACACGCGTTTGTGCGATGGCAATGTGACTGTCTTCATGCAGTGATCTCCTGATATTCCCTGTTAAGGGAAGCTTGCTCGACCTGATGCGGGCACCGCAACCAACGTCGCGCGGCCCGGCCCGGGCTTCTTGCAATTGCGTCAGCGTTTACAAGAGATGCTAGAGGGCGCTCGGCACAGGTCGCCCTTTTTGATCAACTCCACACCCTGGCTCACCTCATGTACCTCTCCAGTTATCTCATGACCAAAAACCAATACGCTTACCCTGCTCGCTGTCGAATCGGGTGTCTGTGCGATGCCGCACATAACAAGTTCGCGGATGGCCTTGGGGTCGATTTTTTTTGGTTGTTAAAAGTGACGAAAGGAGAACGAGCACTGGCGTGGAGTTGCCTGGCAAGCCCTTGATTTATCCGGTTTTAACGTCGCTTTTTTCGAGCATATTGTGCTGCCCCAATCACCGGCGGCAAAAAATGTCACTCAGCGTGCTGATTATTTCCCGATGTAAGCGCCGTTTTGCCGAGAGCGCATCCCGAAGCAGCATTTAGCCAGTGCCATGTCATATTGAAAATTGCAGGCGCTGACAGATCCAAAAAATGGGACGCTGATTAGCAGGCCCGCGCGAATGGATGCTGTTTACTGACAATAAACTTTGGTTTAAGAGACTGTCAGCTGCAGTTGATTCTGGTCGAAAAACCCGTTGAAGGCAGTTTGAACCGTTCTCGATGGCAGGCCGCTTCACCTGCGTGATCGACGGAACAGGTGTCAATTGAAGCGGGTGAAGTCATGCAGTCGGGAAACAGCTCAATAAGAGAGCTGGCGTGAACATGGTCTCAAAGGCCATCGCATTCGGCCACAACGCCGAATTTATCGAAGGTTGAAAGGATGGCCACGCGATTGCCGAGGGCTGCCAGCAAACGGATGCTTTAGGTGCAGTTCATGAGAGCGGTAGATCGCCCTTTTGCGCTCGGCCATTCTGCTTTGGTGAGCGCACTGCTTAAAAAATCAAATTTCAGTGCCTGCAGTTCGATCTTCGTGTGCGGCACTTTCACATCCGGAACACTCAGAGCTGGTTCGTGTACCGCAGCCACACACCGCCGCCATCCTGGATATCTGCCGAATTCAATGTAAGGTAAGTTGGTTTAGTCCAGCTATCTTTGGCGATCTCAAACGACGCAGGATGCTCTCCACGCCCGTCAATCAACGGCAATATGAGAACACTAACCTCATCAATAAGCCCGGCGTTTACGAATGACCCGCTCACGGTGGGTCCGCCTTCGACGATCAGACGCTTTGTGCCGAGTTCTTCCGCAAGGGTTGCAATAACTTGCACCAAATCAATCTCTGTCTTGCCGCCAAAAATGTAAGACACATTAATGGATTTCAGGTAGGCCAGATAGTCATCCGACACCGCTTCCGTCACAACCGAAACGACATGCGAATCTAGCGCCTCGTTGTTCGTCCAAGCCACTTTTCCATGGGGATCAATCGAGACAGCGTAGCAGGCCGCATTACGCTTGGCGAAATAATGAATTCGGGGGACAGGCGCTTTGGCCAAGCCTTTCTGGTAGTCACTGCCATGTGCAATTTCCTGCATGGTGACCCTACCGCAGATCCATGCATCGAACTCAAACTGCTGGGCAAGCTTCTCATAAAGGTCGCCGGCGTCTTTTTTAAAAGGGCGCGCCCAACCGTCCGTGAGCGCATGTCCATCGATGGAAGACATCATATGGCAGATGACATATGGTTTCATGAAAAACTCCCAATAATCATTGGTGGCCGACAAATTTTGATTATGTCGGTCCATGCATCAGAAGGCAATCAAATTTACCAAACCTCACCCTGCCTAACTTTCAGTGAAGCCCCCCGCAGCGTTAAAAATTTGTCAGATTCAGCGACGAACCTGCCCGGAAAATTTGATTCTGTCATGTTGCTCGTTGTTGGGCGTGTTTTGGGTCGCAGCGGATGCCATCTCGTTAAATGGGACGGGTTTCACCTGCCGGGTCAGCAAAAGACAGCTTTGATGCAGCCTTGTAGCAGGAGTTGACCTTTACGCATCATGGGCATGAGTTCGATGCCGGCCAGGACATTTCTTACGGCTCGAATTGACTTGAAGTGACCTGAAGTTGCGCCTCGGTTTGGTGACCGGCGTTACCGCCAAGTGGTCCTGCTCGACGATCTTGTTCAGGTATTTGACTTGTCGAATGATGACCGGTTTTTCGCCTGTGCCATTGATTTCCCCCGTGGCCGTTTCGTTAGCACCGCTTTCGTCCATCGTGACCTTTTCGGGAACACCGCTGGCCTTCATGGCCTTTCAAAGAACCGCTTGGCTGCGGCCTTGCCCCGCCTGGCCGTCGACAAAAAGTCAGCTGCCTTGTCTTGCTTGTCCACTGCGCGGTATCGGTATTTTCAGGCGCCCTTGACCTTGATGCAAGTCTCGCCCACGCGCCAGCTTCCGCCCCCGGGCGTTTATGTTGGCGATAAACTTTTTCTAGCAGAGGCAGAAACAGGATTGCCCAGCGGCTGTTTGAGGAATAGTCGACAAACGCACCTCGCTCCTCCCTCATCTTATCGAGATGGCAGTAGATCGACGGCTACACGACATACCAATGAATGCACCAGAATTGCGTCGATAGGAAGGCGGATTCCTTTGGCAGTCAGCATCGTGTCTCAAGCCTTCTCAGTCAAAGCGCTCAGCATAGTCGAGCGAACTGCTTGACCGCCAATGCGCAGAACCTCCGCCTTCCTGCCTTACCTCGTGAATTTTCCTTGTTGCCCTAGGATTAGCAAGTCTACAAATTTTCCCGAGCTATGCTGGGTTGAAGATATTTCAACCCCATACCCGCCAAAATCCACCGCATTTATGGTTTCGAGGCCACGAATCAAACTCTCGCGAGTCGGCTTGCTCCCAGCCCGTCTCAAGGCTTCAACCAAAAACTTCGCGGAAATGAAACCTTCCATCTGGCTAAAGGTGTATTCCTTGATGCCCTGCTTTACAGCCAAACCCTGAAACTCTCTGGACACGCTGATACCCTGATTCCAGGGGGATGGAACCACCTGCGAGATCACAATACCTCGCGCACGCTCCCCCAGGGCGGCCACCAGTTGGGTATTGCTGATCACGGACAACATATAAAAGGTCGACCGGTAGCCAGCCTTCAGATAGGCATCGACAAAGTTGATGCTGGGTTTACCAGCACTGACCACAATAATGGCCTGCGGCAAAGATTTTCCGATCGTTTCAACGGCCAGGTCCATCTTTGAGCCGTCAACCTCGATCGGCGATTCCGCTGTCAGTGAAACGCCATGCAATTTGGCTGATTCTTTGAGCGAAGCCAAGCCCCCCGTACCAAAGGAATTGTTGAGATAGGCAACTGCTACTTTAGTAATACCAACTGCTGCCAACTGCTTGACCATGGCGGCTAGTTCGGCGCTGTAACCGGCCTTAATGTTGAATACATAGCGGCTGAATTTTTTACGCAATGCATCCGAACCTGTGAACGGCGCAATGAAAGGTACGCCGGCCTCTTCAACCATCGGCAATGCAGCAAGCGAAGGCGGCGTACCTGCATATTGGAACAAGGCCAATACCTTTTCCTGGTCAATCAGTGTTCGCGTGTTTTCTGCTGCTTTCTTCGGGTCGTACGCGTCGTCAAGTGCGATGACTCTTATCTTGCGGCCGCGTATTCCTCCGTTGGCATTGATATAGTCAAAGTATAGATTCGCACCCTGACGTGTCTCAGTCGATAAAGCGGCCAATGGCCCAGTGAGCTGACAGGATTGTCCAATCAATATTTCTGCATCTGGCACGCTGGGAACGGTTTGTGCCGCCGCTAGCTGAATGTTGAAACATAAGAGCATGCCCGCAAAGGTAGCGCACAGTTTTTTGAAAAAATTCGGCATTATCAATCCTGTTGTTATCGAATGCTTCAGTTGGAATCTCCGGGTTTATATCTTAGTTTTGGAAAATTTGCCAGTATGTCGGCGCCGATTTAATATTGCACCATGGCGGATCGGCAGTTTTAGGTTTTCAACTGTAGATGAATGCACTCATTACATGGTTTTGGCAGTCTTCCTGACTTGATTGTTTTGAAGATGAATGATGGAAGGGAACGGGCTATTGCTGCGGCATCTCGCGCATTGACCAGCGGCCCTTGGCCTGCCTGACCTTCAGCCAGGGGGCTCGATTCGCGCGCAGCCTCGTCTGCGAGGCCTGCAGCGTGTAGTCGCTGCCGCCCACCACCAAACCCTCATCGCTCCAGTCGGACTGAACCATGTCGCCGCGCTCGAACGTCGAGGAACCAAGGGCATGACGTGTCTTGCTTTCGTTCACCGGCCACTGGCGGATGAAATCGGGGATCGGGGGTCGGGGACGCGACTGTCGCTGGCGGCGTAGCAGTCGGCCTTGATCTGCGCAAACAAAACGTTGGGCGTGGGCCAGATTTGCTTGTAGCGACGGGCACTGGCCTTGAGCGCCAGAACAGTGCCGCATGAAACGCGCTCAGCTTGCCCGTTCCGGGGTACGCCGGTCTGTTGGCAACGCGCCCTCATCCGGCGCCTTCCAGCCATCTCCTGAACGTGTGAGGCGACAAGCCGGTCTGCCTGGCAATGGCATGCAGCGACATCTGGTCGCACAAACGCATTCGTCTGATTTTTCTCGCCATTTCCATGGCCATCCCCTTCTTTCCCTATCTGAAAATTAGGCTGAGCCAGTAAAAGAGCGGAGTCAATTCTGGATCGCCACAAGCTCGATAAGTGAGCCAGTTTTCGGTCGGCGCCAACGATCGGATGATCGCCGCAAGCAAATTGCGGGGTCTCGCCAAGAAACCGCTTGCGGTGTGCATGCACGGATAGCCGTGTTTACGACTTTAGCAACCTGTTGACGACGTGTTAACGACCTTCATCAAATTGAATACATGAGCCGGGCTCGTAGCACCCCTCATTCGACCGTCACGCTCTTGGCAAGATTGCGCGGTTTGTCTACATCCGTGCCGCGCGCCAGCGCCGTGTGGTAGGCCAGCAGTTGCAGCGGCACCACATGCAGCAGCGGACTTAACGGCCCGTAGTTCTCAGGCATGCGGATGACGTGAACGCCTTCGCTGTTGTCGATGCGGCTGTCAGCATCGGCCAGCACATACAGCACGCCGCCGCGCGCACGCACTTCCTGCATGTTGCTTTTCAGCTTTTCAATCAATGCGTCATTGGGCGCGACGGTCACCACCGGCATGGCGCTGGTGACCAGCGCCAGCGGACCGTGCTTGAGTTCGCCAGCCGGATAGGCCTCGGCGTGGATATAGCTGATTTCTTTCAGCTTGAGCGCGCCTTCAAGCGCGATCGGGTAGTGCATACCGCGGCCGAGAAATAGCGCATTTTCCTTCTTGGCGAAATCTTCAGACCAGCTGATGACCTGCGGCTCCAGCGCCAACACGGCCTGCAGGGCTGCTGGCAGGTGGCGCATGGCCTTTAGGTGAGCGGCTTCCCCGGCCTCGCTCAAGTGGCCCCTGGATTGCGCCAGCGTCAGCGTCAACAGGAACAGGCCTGCCAGTTGGGTCGTGAAGGCTTTGGTCGAGGCAACGCCAATCTCGACACCGGCGCGCGTGACATAGGCAAGCTTGCATTCGCGCACCATGGCCGAGGTGGCGACGTTGCAGATGGTCAGCGTTTGCATCATGCCCAGACTTTGCGCGTGGCGCAGGGCGGCCAGCGTGTCGGCCGTTTCGCCGCTTTGCGTGATGGTGACCACCAGCGTCCCGGGGTTGGGCACCGAGTCGCGGTAGCGGTATTCGCTGGCAACTTCCACCTGGGTCGGTATCCTGGCGATGGACTCCAGCCAGTATTTGGCCACGCAGCCGCTGTAGTAGCTGGTGCCGCACGCCAGGATGAGCACCGAATCGATAGCTTCGAATACGCCACGCGCCTGGTCGCCAAACAGCTCGGGAACGATGCCTTTGATGCCCTCGAGCGTGTCGGCAATGGCGCGCGGCTGCTCGAAAATCTCTTTTTGCATGTAGTGGCGGTAAGGCCCCAGCTCGGCGGCGCCGCTGTGAGCATGAACGGTTTTAACCTCGCGCTCCACCTTTTTGTGCTGGCGGTCAAACACCCAGTATTTGCCGAGCTGAAGATCGACCAGGTCCCCTTCTTCAAGGTAGACGATCTGGTCGGTCACTCCGGCCAGCGCCATCGCGTCGCTGGCCAGGAAATTCTCGGAATGGGCGTTTCCCACTCCCAGGATCAGCGGCGAGCCGGCACGGGCACCGACCACGCGATGCGGTTCGTCCTTGCAGAACGCGGCGATGGCATAGGCACCCCGCAACTGCACCACGGCGGCCTTGAGCGCCTCGAACAGGTCGCCGTCGTAGAGGCTGTCCATCAAATGCACGATGACTTCGGTATCGGTCTGGCTTTCAAACACATAGCCCTTGGCCTGCAGCGCTGCGCGGAGTTCGTCGTGGTTTTCGATGATGCCGTTATGCACCAGCGCGACCTTGCCGGGGCGGATGGCACTGCTGGCGCCGGTGCCGTGGCTGAAATGCGGATGCGCGTTATGCACCGCGGGAGCGCCGTGGGTGGCCCAGCGGGTGTGGGCAATACCGGTACCACCCTCAAGTTTGTCGGCGCTCACTTGCGCCTGCAACTCAGCCACGCGGGAGGTGCTTCGCGCGCGTTTGAGGCCATCAGCATAAACTGCCACGCCACACGAGTCATAACCGCGGTACTCCAGCCTTTGCAGGCCCTGCACCAGGATGGGAACGATGTTTCTCATGGAAACCGCTGCAACAATGCCGCACATGGAGTGACTCCTCAAAAATAATGTGCTGATGGTACGTCTTGATTGTTTTTTAAGGTGATTGATTTAGATCGATTTTTGGAATAATATTCCATTCACAATATTACTTGTAATTTAATTTCATTTATATAAATATAATGGAACAAATAGATATTGACGCCACGGACATCAAACTACTTGATTTGCTGCAAAGCGATGCCACGCTGAGCAACTTGGCTTTGGCCGGGCGCGTTAATGTGTCACCGCCAACCTGTTTGCGCAGGGTCAAGCGGCTGCGCGATGCGGGGCTGATCGAGCGTGAAATCGCCGTGCTCAACCCTGAAAAGCTCGCCGTGGCGCTGGGCCGGGGCCTGACGGCGCTGGTCGAAATCTCGCTGGACCGGCAGGGTGCCGAGCAACTGGAGGCGTTTGAAGCGCGCGTGGTGCCGGACGATGCGGTGCAGCAGTGTTACCGCGTCTCGCCGGGGCCCGATTTCATCTTGCTGGTACAGGTGGCTGACATGCCGCGCTATCTGGCCCTTGCGCAGCGGCTTTTCACCAGCGATGCAAATGTGCGCAACGTGAAAACCTTTTTTAGTATCAAACGCCTCAAATTTGAACCAAAAGTACTTCTTGTCCAATAAATACGGTTTTTCACTGCTATTTAATTAATAGCAATTACCGCGCTTCATGCTTTTGTCGGCAACGAGCAGCGCCCACCTGCAAAGGTGAATAAGCTATTAATTAAATAGCAACCAACACTTGAATCCACTGGACAAGAGCCGGATTTGACGCCTAAAACCCGTCATCAAGCCTTGGGCAGCTTGGCCGGGCGCGTAAAGTGGGCAATGGTGACTTGCTTTCCGCGCGCCACGCTCAAGGCACCTGCTGGCGTGCTTTTGGTGAGCGTGGAGCCACCACCGACAGTGCCGCCCTGGCCGATGGTGATGGGCGCGACCAGCACGCAATTGCTGCCCACATTCACATCTGCCTCAATCACCGTGCGGTGCTTGTTGGCACCGTCGTAATTGGCGGTGATGCTACCCGCGCCATAGTTGACGCGTTCGCCCACCGTGGCGTCGCCCAGGTAGGCCAGATGATTGGCTTTGGCGCCTCTGGCCAGGGTGGAGTTTTTGACTTCGACAAAATTGCCGATATGCACCTCGGGACCCAGGTTGGCACCGGGGCGAAGGCGGGCAAAAGGGCCGACCAGCGAACCCTCGCCAACCTGAACACCCAGCTTTTCGCCCTCAATGTGCGTGAACGGATGAATCACCGCGCCTGCCGCGATGGTGGCGTTGGCGATCACGCAGTTGGCGCCCACGCGCACGCCGTCGCCCAGGCTTACCTGGCCGTCAAACACGCAGTTCACGTCAATCTCGACGTCCTGGCCGCAGACCAGCGTGCCGCGTACGTCCAGCCGCGCCGGGTCGGCCAGCCGCACGCCCTGCTCCATCAGCGCGGTGGCCTGGCGCTGCTGGAACACGCGCTCAAGCTCGGCCAGCTGGACGGGACTGTTCACGCCAGCGACCTGCGCGGCGTCAAGGATCTGGTGCGCCACAACGGCCACTCCGTCGGCTACGGCAAACTTCACGATGTCGGTCAGGTAGTACTCGTTCTGTGCATTCTGGTTGTCAAGCCGCGCCAGCCAGCGCCGCAGCAGCCGGGTCGGCACGGCCATGATGCCGCTGTAGATTTCGGTAATAGTGCGTTGCGCGTCGGTTGCGTCCTTATGTTCCACGATGGCACGCACCTGCGCCGAGGCCTCTTCCCCGGCGCGAACAATGCGCCCATAGCCCGCAGGATCGGCCATGTCGAGCGTGAGCAGCGCCAGTCGCTGGCCATCCGACTGCGCCAGCAGGGCCTGCAAGGTGGCAGGCTGTGTCAGCGGCACGTCGCCCGACAGCACCAGTGTGACGCCGTCGTCCTGCAGCAGCGGCAGAGCCTGCTGCACTGCGTGGCCGGTGCCAAGTTGCGGCTCCTGGCGCGCCAGCCTGACCGTCAAATCGGCCGCCGCACCAGTCAATCCGGCGCAGGCTGCTTCCACCTGAGCCGCGCCATGGCCCGTAATCACCACTGCCTGGCGCGCCGACAACCAGGCAGCGCAGTCCATCACATGGGCCAGTAATGCACGTCCGCCCAATCGGTGCAC